>PMJT01000055.1:18016-32855 GCA_003158495.1 Chloroflexota bacterium
CGGCGACGTCTGGATCGAGATCGAACCCAACCACGGCGGCGGCGTCGAATTCGCCGAGCGAGTCGTCGGCGGCACCGTCCCGAAGAACTTCTTCCCGGGCGTCGAGAAGGGCGTCCGTGAGGCCGCGGCCGAAGGCGTCCTGGCGGGTTATCCGCTCAGCGACTTCAAGGCCACTCTATATGACGGCTCGTTCCACGCGGTCGACTCGAACGAGCTCTCGTTCAAGATCGCCGCGTCCATGGCCCTCAAGCAGGGCGTCCTCGAGTGCAAGCCGGCTCTCATGGAGCCGATCATGACCGTAGAGATCCGGATCCCGGAGATATACATGGGCGACGTCAACCGTGACCTCAACGGCCGCCGTGGACGTGTCCTGGGCATGGACACGAAGGACGGAATGCAGGTCATCACCGCCAGCGTGCCCCAGGCCGAACTGTTCAGCTACGCCACGGAACTGCGCTCCATCACGGGTGGACGCGGTACTTTCACTGCCACGCTGGACCGCTACGAAGACGTCCCGCAGCACATCGCCGACAAGGTGATCGAACTGCACCGCAAGGCACTCGAGGCGGCCCACAAGGAGTAGCCCGCCACATCCACGGATATGGACGAAGAGGAGGGTCATGTCAGACGCGCCTGGTTCCGTACCGGGTGGGCACGAACAAAACCCACCAACCGGTGTCGGACCGAAATCGCCGACCGACATGCCCTCTTCCTACCAATGGCCGGGCGCGCCTCCGCCCCAGTACCCACCGTACCCCTGGGTCGGACCGACAGTCCGAGGGATTCCTCAACCCGCCTACTGGCCCCCGGCGCCGGCCGGTTACGCCCAGCGCCCACTCCAGCCACCGTACAGTTCGAGACCGGCGTTTCGCCCGGGACCGGCGTTCTGTGGGATCACCGCACTTGTCATGCTCGTTGGGCTCGTAGGCGCCAGTGGATCGGATCTAGGTGTCGTACAGGGAATCGCGATTTCCATCAGCTTGCTGATCGGACTGATCTGGCTGATCGCGCTCGTCATGGCGACCCAGGACACACAACTCCGGTTCGACCGCAAGGGATGGCTCCGCTGGGCGACACCGCCCGCGATCTTCTTCATTGCGGTGACGCTCATGGCCACAGGGTTGCCCGCTACGGCTCGCTTCGATCTCAGTGAGCCAAACCTCCATCAGGCCGCGGTCCAGATCACCTCAGATACCGATTTCGGGCCCAGGTGGATCGGGCTGTACGAGTTCTATCAGGTTCGGGTTGACGGCCCGAACAGGTTCTTCGACCTGACGCTGCCGTCGGACTCGAACGGGCTCTGCAGCTTTGCCTATGCGCCCCAGAACACGGACGCCTTCGCCACCTGGATCCGAAGCGCGTGGGACGCGAAGTCGATCGGCCCGTCCTGGTGGTACGGCTGCATATACAACCAGGCCCCGTCTGATTGATTCGTATCTCGAGGCGAAACTGGCTGCGATGGCTTGGGATTTCCGTGCTGGGCCTGACGCTCGTCGTGCTGGTCTGGATGGCTGGTAATCGCGGCCGGGCCAGCGACGGCCGGCGGCTCAGCCTGGTGCTAGGATAAAACCGACCGACTGGTCGGTTTGTTATCGGAGCACGTCGTGAGTCCCAGGAGAGCCTCTATAGAGCCCACGGAGAAGAGCCGTGCCAGGCGCGACCAGATACTCGACGCGGCTTTCAGCACGTTCGCCCACCGTGGCTTCCGGGACGCGTCGATGGACGACATCGCGACGGCGGCGAACACCTCCAAGGGCGGCGTCTACTTCCACTTCCCGACGAAGGAGACGATCTTCCGCGAGCTGATGCGGACGACGGCCGACAGGCTGGCGGCCAAGGTCGAACGCGCGGTTGCGGCCGAGACGGAACCGATCGCGCGGGCGGAAGCCGGCATCCGAACTGTTCTGCTCGCCTTCGCCGGCCACCGAACGACCGCACGCCTCCTGCTCATCGATTCGGTGGGGGCCGGTCGCGCTTTCCAGACCGAGACGGCGGCCATGCACGCACGTTTCGCCGGCCTGATCCGCGGCTACCTCGAGGAGGCGCACGCGGCCGGTGCGATCCCGGAACTGGACGTCGAGACGACCTCACGGGCCTGGTTCGGGGCGCTCAACGAGATTGTTTCGAGATGGCTGCTCGAAGACAAGCCGGGGCGACTCGAGGACTCGTACCCGGTGCTGCGCGCGCTGCTACTTCGGAGCGTGGGCGTGCCGGAGGAGCGAATCGCAGCTGGCGACGCCACCTGGCACGGCGCGGCCGAGGCGAAGTCGCGGTGACCGCCGTTCGTGGAGCGACTCAAGCCGCCCGTGTTTCGGTCCACCGGGCACCGGCCTCGGGCTACCAATCGCCGCAGATGGCAGACACCCTTCGGTCGGTGGCCGCAACCAGGCGTGGCGGTGGACTCGTCAGCGCCGTCTTCGACCTTGAGCGTGTGAAGACGCCCGACCCGATCGACCTTTTCGCCGTTGCGCTGCAGGCCGGACTCGAGCCGACGCTGTGGCTCCAGCCGATCGATGGCTTCTCGTTGGTCGGCATCGGGTCGGCCTGGTCGGTTCGGGCCGACGGGCCCGAGCGCTTCGGCGAGGTGGCGCTTGAGTGGGAGCGGGTCCTGGCCCGCGCGCGGATCGGCGGCGAGGCATCGACTGCTCGTGCGGTTGGGCCGCTGCTGATAGGCGGGCTTGGTTTCACCGGAGAGGTGCCGGCCGATGCGGCCTGGACGCCGTTCGGAGCCGCTTCGCTGTCCGTACCGGAACTGCTGTTACTCCAGACGCCGGGTGGCAGGTGGCTGACCGCCTCCTTTATCGAACTGGACGCCGCCGGCGCTTCCGGGCCGGACCGGCTCCAGCGGCTCTGGCACGAGCTTGCTGCCGACCTCGAAGCGGTCGCGGATGCTGTGGCGACGCCACCGGCGTCGCCCGTGCCTCTAACGGTCATGGCCGAACATCCGGACCGCCGGACTTGGGATCGCCTCGTAGACCGCTTCGCCGGGGCTGTTGGCCGCGGTAGGCTCGACAAGGTCGTGCTCGCCCGTCGGCTGGACGTGACCGCGCCGGTCAAGATCGACGCAGTCGCGGCCGTTCGACGCCTTACGTCGGGCTCCCCTACTTCGACAACCTACGCCTTCGCCCGCGGCGGCAGCGTCTTCGTCGGGGCGACGCCCGAGCGGCTTATCTCCACCCAGGGCAAGGAATTCCAGACCGTCGCGATCGCCGGCTCGATCCGCCACGTGGATGACGCAGGCGAAGAAGCCGCGCTGGCGGCCGAACTGCTGGCCAGCGACAAGGACCGCGAGGAGCACGAGATCGTCGTGGAGATGCTCCGGACCAACCTGGAACCCGTGGCAACCGAGTTGCACGTGGCGCCCGCGCCGGTCGTGGCCGCGTTCGGGACGGTCCAGCACCTCGTGACCACGGTCACGGGCCGGCTGCGCGACCGGGCCGGGATCCTGAGCCTGGCCGGGCTGCTCCACCCGACGCCGGCCGTCGGCGGCGAGCCGCGCGGCCTCGCCCTGGAACTGATCGCCGAGCACGAGGGCTTCGAACGCGGCTGGTACTCGGGGCCTATCGGCTGGGTGGGTGCGGACGGCGATGGCGAGTTCGTCGTAGCCCTGCGCTGCGGCGTCGTGTCGGGCACGACCGCGACCCTCTTTGCCGGCTGTGGGATCGTGGCCGACTCGGACCCGGCACGGGAATGGGAGGAGTCGCGGAACAAGATGCAGGTCGTGGCCGGGGCACTCGGGGAGTTGCAGTCATGACGACCACAGGTCGGGCCGCCATTGAGGCTCCGGATGCGATGCGTGCCTTCGTCGACGAGCTGTCGCGTGCCGGCATCCGAGACGCGGTCATCTGCCCCGGGTCGCGGTCCACGCCGCTGGCTCTCGCCTTGCGCGCCCATTCGGGTCTCCGGTGTCGCGTGCTTCTCGACGAGCGTGCCGCGGGGTTCTTTGCCGTGGGCCTGGCGAAGGCGAGTCGCCGCCCGGTGGCGGTCCTCTGCACGTCCGGGACCGCGGCCGTCAACCTTGCTCCGGCGGTCGTCGAGGCTTTCCACGGCCGCGTGCCACTCGTCGTGTTGACCGCCGACCGGCCGCCCGAACTCCGGGATCGCGGTGCTCCGCAGACCATCGACCAGCTCCGGCTATACGGCAGCCAGGTCAAATGGTTCGCTGAGGTTCCGGTCGTCGGCGATGCCGTCGATGAACTCGCGCACGTTCGGTCGCTGGCGGGGCGAGCCGCGGCGACGGCACTGGCGGCGCCCTCCGGGCCGGTCCACCTCAACGTTGCGCTTCGCGAGCCGCTAATCTCGGCGAGCCCGCTCGGTCCGCTTGCGGACGATTCGCGTGACCGCGCGGTCCTGGCCCGGGAAGGTGCGCCGTTCGTCGACGCGATCGGAGGGCGGCCGACGCTGGCTGCCGCCGACATCACTCCCCTCTCCGACCGCATGGCCGCGACCGAACGTGGACTTATCGTGGCCGGTCCGCTGGACGATCCCGACCTGCCGGCGGCCCTGGCCCGTTTGGCCGCGGCCACCGGCTACCCGATCCTCGCCGATCCGCTGTCGCAGGCCCGCGTCGGACCGCACGATCGGTCTCACGTGGTGGCAACGGGCGATCTGCTGGCTCGGCCGGGTCGATGGATCGACGTTCATCGGCCAGAGCTGGTTCTCCGTTTCGGCGCCATGCCAACATCCAAACCGATTCTCCAGATGCTCCAGGCCACTCGGCCGGCGCTCCTCGTGGTGGACGGCGGCGGCGGCTGGCGGGAGTCGGCGCTGCTGCCTGCCACGTTCGTCCACGCGGACGAGGCCCCGTTTGCCGATGCCCTCGCCGCCGAGTTGCGCGGCCAGGGTGGGATCGAGGGTTCGGCCGATTCCCGTTGGACGTCCGACTGGCTGACCGCCGACCGGGCCGCCGCAGGTGCGCTCGCCGGATGGCTCGCTCGACCGCCCGCATCAACCGAGCCGCTCGAGCCACTGCCGTTCACGCTCCTGGCCGAGATGCTGCCGGACGGAGGCATCATCTGGGCCGGCAGTTCGATGCCGGTGCGCGACATGGACACCTACCTGCCGGCCGGGCCGCGGGCGATCCGTTGCTACTCCAACCGCGGCGCCAACGGCATCGACGGCGTGGTGTCCAGCGCACTCGGAGCCGCCGCCGCCGATACAGGTCCGGTCGTTCTCGTCGTTGGCGACGTGTCGTTCCTGCACGACCTGAACGCCCTCGTGGCGGCACGGCTGCATCACCTCTCCGCGACGATCGTGCTCGTAAACAACGATGGCGGGGGCATCTTCTCGTTCCTGCCCCAGGCCTCCACGGACGATCCGGGAGTCGGGCTGCCGGATGCATACGAGGAACTCTTTGGCACGCCGCACGGCATCGACTTCGGCCCGATAGTTCGCGCCTTCGGCGCCGCACACAAGGTGGCCGAGCCGCACGAACTGGGCGACGCTCTGGCAAGATCCATCGGCGCGGCTGGCGTCCAGGTCATCGAGATCAGGACCGAGCGAGCGCGAAACCTGGCCTTGCACCGACAGGCGACCGCCGCGGTTGCGGCCGCGCTCAACGCCCTGGCTGGGGACTCAAGGCCGTGACGCGGCTCCTTATCGACGGCGTGAATTACGAAGTGAAAGTCGGCGGCAGTGGCCCTGCATTGCTGCTGCTCCACGGCTTCACCGGTCGTGGTTCCAGCTGGGCTCCGCACCTGCCCGCGCTTCGTCGCGTGGCGACCACGATCCAGGTGGATCTGCTTGGTCACGGCAAGTCTGACGGCCCGACCGATCCGGCCCGCCACTCGGTCGAGCGCCAGGCCGCCGATCTAGCCGAGATCGTGCGCCGCGTGGCCGGCAGTCGCGCCGCCGTTCTCGGCTACTCGTTAGGGGCTCGCGTCGCGCTTGCCCTGGCCATCGGTGACCCGGCAGCCGTCCGACGCCTCGTGCTCGAGAGCCCGTCGGCCGGCATCGCAGACCCTCGCGAACGCGCCGTACGCCGAGCCGCGGACGAGGGCCTGGCCGACGAGATCGAGCGTTACGGAGTGCCCGCGTTCGTCGAGCGCTGGGAGAACCAGCCGCTCTTCGCGACGCAGTCCGCATTGTCCGAGGCCGCGCGGCGGCGACTCCACGGCGAGCGCCTCCGGAACAGGGCCGCGGGCCTGGCCGCCAGCCTCCGCGGCGCTGGCCAGGGCGCGATGACGCCGCTCCACGACAGATTGTCGTCCGTCGCGACCCCCACCCTGGTCATCTGCGGCGCTCTCGATCCGGTCCGTCCGCGGACGGAGTTGGTCGCCTTGGGCATGCCGGGGGCGCGGCTCGAAATCGCCGAAGGAGCCGGTCACGCGGTTCACTTGGAGGCGCAGGCAGTATTCCGCTCTCTAGTCCTGTCGTTCATCTCGGCGCCCCAGGCGTCGCTCGCAAGCTCGGAGGAGGTCGCCTGAATGGCCGCCGTCAACTGGACATCGATCCTCGAATACAGCGACATCCTGTACGAGCACTCCGGCACCGGGATCGCCCGGGTGACCATCAACCGGCCAAAGGTCCGTAACGCCTTCCGGCCGGAGACGGTCCAACAGCTGATCGACGCCTTCTACCGGATCCGCGATGACGCCACGATCGGTTGCGTGCTGCTAACAGGTGCCGGCGACAAGGCCTTCTGCGCCGGCGGCGACCAGAATGTTCGCGGACACGGCGGCTACGTCGGCGGCGACGGGATCGCCCGGCTCAACGTCCTGGATCTCCAGCGCCAGATCCGCTCGCTGCCGATCCCGGTGATCGCTCTCGTAAACGGCTACGCAATCGGCGGCGGCCACGTCCTCCACGTCGTTTGCGACCTGACCATTGCGAGCGACAACGCCATTTTCGGCCAGGTCGGACCGCGAGTCGGCAGCTTCGACGCCGGGTTCGGGGTCGGCCTGCTGGCCCGGCTGGTCGGCGACAAGAAGGCCCGCGAGATCTGGTTCCTGTGCCGCCAGTACACCGCCGCCGAGGCCGAGGCGATGGGCCTTGTGAACAAGGTCGTGCCCCTTGAACAGCTCCAGGACGAGGGNNTGGCCGCGACCGACGGGCTGGCCGGCCTGCAGGAAATGGCCGGCAACGCCACGGGCCTCTACTACACCACCGAAGAAGCGCGCGAGGGCTCGAAGGCATTCCTCGAGAAGCGCAAACCCGACTTCTCGCGCTTTCCGCGCCGCCCATGAGTCTCGCCTCCACGCCGGGCATTCGAACCTGGCTGCTCGCAATCCGGCCGGCGACGCTGCCGGCATCGGTGAGCGGCGTGATCGTCGGCCTTGGCGCGGCCCTGGCAGGTGGCGCCGCCTTTCGCCCGGACACGGCGCTCGGGTGCATGGCAGTGGCGCTGCTCCTGCAGGTGGCGGCGAACCTCGCCAACGACCTCTCGGATTTCCGCAACGGCGCCGACAACGCCGACCGGCTCGGTCCGACACGCGTGGCGGCGTCCGGACTCGTGGCCGTTCCCCAGCTCCAGGCGGCCATCGTCGTGGTGCTGGCCCTTTCTGCTGTTGCAGGCCTGTGGTTGGCGTTCGTCGGCGGACCGGTGATCCTGCTGCTGGGTGCGGCCGCGATCCTGGCCCTGCTCGGCTACACCGGAGGCCCGCTCCCTTATGGCTACCGCGGGCTCGGCGAGGTCTTCGTCTTCACCTTCTTCGGTTTGGTCGCCGTAGTGGGCACGGCCGAGCTACAGTCGGGGCGCGTTGAGCCTCTCTACGCTCTGGCGGCGATCCCGGTCGGCACGCTGACAACCGGCATTCTGGTGGTCAACAACCTGCGCGACACGACCACCGATCGGGCCGCGGGCAAGCGGACGCTCGCCGTCACTTTCGGGGAGGGATTTGCCCGGGCCGAGTACGTCGCCTGCCTCGCGGTCGCCTGGGCTGTACCGGTCGCGCTTCTTGCGGCGAAGGCCGCCGGAGCCCCGGTTGCCGCCGGCCCGGCCGTCCTCCTCTCGCTGCTCGCGGTTCCGATGGCGATCCCGCTACTACGGGTCGTGTACGCGGCCGGCGACCCGCGCCGACTGAACCTCGTGCTGAAGGGCACCGCCCGACTGACGCTGGTCTTCGCGGTCCTATTCGCTGCCGGCCTGGCGCTGGGGCGATAGGTGTCCGGCTCCGTAGCTTTACTCGACCGCGCCGAAGCGCTCCACGTCCGCATCCCGCTCCGGCGCCCGTTCCTGACGGCCGGCGGCGAGGTCACTGAACGACGCTCGTGGATCGTGCGCCTCCAGGACCTCGACGGCTACACAGGAGTCGGCGAAGTGGCGCTCGATCCCGGCGCTTCGACGGCCGAGGAATTGCAATTGGCGTCGGCGCTCGGGGAAGCAGTCCGTCTGCTCGCCGCCCGGGAGACGCCGGACTGGACCGGGCTGACGACCAGGGCCTGGAGGGCCGTCCGCGCCGGCTGTGACGAGGCGCTGGAAGATCTCGCCAACAATGCCGCGGAAACTCCGCCGCGGCCCATTTCCGTGGTCGTCAACGCGACGCTCGAAGTCTCTCCGCCCGGCGTAGCTGCCGATTCCGCCACCCAGGCCGTCGCCACGGGTTTCGGTTGTCTGAAGCTCAAGATCGGCCGCGAAGAACGCGTCGCGATCGTCGAGAGGGTTCGCGCCGTGCGGGCGGCCGTGGGACCCGGGGTCGGCATCCGCCTCGACGCCAACGCGACCTGGGACTACGACACGGCGGCTCGTCTGCTCGACGACCTGGCCCGTTCCGCCGTCGAATACGTGGAGCAACCCCTTGTCCCGGACGACCTCGTCGGACACGCACGGCTCCGTCGCGCATCGGCGGTTCCGATCGCCCTGGACGAGAGCATCGATTCGGAGGCCGCCGCCGTGGCGGCCATCGGGGCCGGGGCCGCCGACGTGCTGGTCATCAAGCCGGCACGGGTCGGCGGACCGGCAGTCGTCCGGGCGATTGCCGCGCTGGCAGCGGCGGCGGGAGTGCCGGTAGTGGCCAGCACGTTCTTCGAGACCGGGGTCGGGATCGCTGCCGCAATTCGCGCCGCGGCAGAGTTGCCACTTGTCGGTCCGGAGCGAGCCCACGGGCTCGGCACGGCCGGACTCCTCGAACGCGATCTTCTCGCCGAGTCGTGCGCCGTGACCGGCGGCCGCATCAGGCTTCCGGACACGGTTCTGCTGGACGAGCGCGCGCTCCGACGCTACACGATCGAAACCATTGCGGCTGCAAGGTGAGTAACGAAGCGGGCGGCCGCGCCACTCCCCTGCTCCTCTTCCAGGCAACGCGACTCAACGCCGAGCGGCGTGGCGACTCGCCAGCCTTGATCGACCCGCGGCGGGCGTGGACCTGGCGCGCGCTCGAGGATCGAGCCCGGGCCGTAGCCGCGGGTTTGGCACGGGCTGGCGTCGAGCCCGGGACGCCAGTCGGCCTCCTCGCGCCGACCAGCGGCGCAGCGATTGCCCTGCTTCACGGCGCCGCACGGGCCGGGATCGTGGTGGTGCCACTCAACGACCGGTGGACGGCTTCCGAACTGGACGCGTTCCTCGGAGAGGCCGGGGCCACGATCGTCGTCGCAGGCGATGGGCGAGCCGCGAGAGTCCAGGCAGTCGGCAGGCGGGTACTCTCGCTCGAGGCGCTCGTCGACAACCCCAGCGCTGCAGCTACAGGGCCGGAGCCGACGGGCACCGATCCGGCTCTCGTCGTGGCCACGTCCGGTACGACCGGCCGGCCGAAAGGCGCGCTGCTCACGCACGGGCAGCTTGCTGCGAGCGCCGACGCGTGGAACGAGTTCCTGCCACCCGCAACCGGCTGGCTGACATCCCTGTCGCTGGCCCATGTCGGCGGGCTTGGCATTATCTGGCGGGCGGCGCTCGCCGGTGTCCCTGTCATCGTGCCCGGGGACCAGGCATCACTGCGGGCGTCACTGGCCGAGCCCGTCAGCCACGCGTCGGTCGTCCCCTACCAACTGGCACGTCTCTTAGAAGGCGGCGTCGGACCGGCTCCTGCGCACCTCAAGGCTATCCTGCTGGGCGGTGGTCCGACTCCGCCCGACCTGGTGCAGCGGGCCATCGGCGCCGGCTGGCCCGTCGTACCGACGTACGGAATGACCGAGTCCGCGTCCGGTATCACGGCGCTGCCAACCTCGGAGGCGGCCGATCGACCGGCGCGCGCGGGCCGCCCGCTGCACGGTGCGGAGATACGCATCGCCCACCCCGGTGCCGACGGCATCGGAGAGATCGAGGTACGCGGGCCGAGCATTTTCGCTGGCTACGTGGGCCGATCCTCAGAAACCGCGGCGGCATTCGACCGCGACGGTTGGTACCGGACCGGCGACCTGGGCTGGCTCGACTCCGATGGCTACCTCGCCGTCGCCGATCGGCGTCTCGACCTCATCGTGTCCGGCGGCGAGAACGTCTATCCGGCCGAGGTCGAGGCCGTCCTGGCAAGCCACCCCGCGATCTCCGACGCGGGCGTGGCCGGCCGGCCAGACCCTGCCTGGGGAGCCGCTCCAATCGCCGCAGTGTCGTTCCGGGCGGGCGCGACAGTCACGGATGCCGAGATCCTGGCCTACTGCCGCGATCGACTGGCCGGCTTCAAGGTGCCCGTGGCGCTCGTCCGAGTCGACGAAATCCCGCGGCTCTCCACCGGGAAGCTCGATCGGAACGCCCTGAAGGAGCTCCTCTCAGTCGCCGCGCGTGGGCCGAGTTCACAAGCGATGCCGCCGCTTGTAAGGCTGGCTAGACCGGACGGATTTCGGCTGGCGTATCGAATGCTCGGCATTGCGGCCGAGGGCGCCGCCGAACCGACGACCATCCTCATGCTTCATTCGACCCTTTCGTCTGGCTGGCAGCTCAAGGGGCTGGCCAGGCTGACATCACAGTGGGCCACGGTGATCCTGCCGGACAGGCGCGGCAGCGGCGCGAGCCGGTTGTCGGAGCCGGGACCGGTCGCGCTGACAGAGCAGATCGAGGATTCGGTCGCCCTGCTCGATGCCGCCGGAGTCGGCCGGGCTGTTGTCTTCGGACACAGCTACGGCGCGGTCGTGGCGCTTGGACTTGCCGCCGCTCACCCGGAACGAGTCGACGCCGTAATCGTCTACGAGCCACCGCTCATGAGCGTCATCCCGGCCGGACGTTTGGGATCACACGCCGACCTCCCGGCCAGGATCGTCGCCGCCCACGCAGCCGGCGGTGAGGCCGCCGCAGCTCGAGCGTTCCTCGAGGCAATCGGCGCAGCTGAGGCGCTCGAGAATGCCTCTGCGTCGACGCGGGCCGCGCTGCTCGACGGAGGAGACGGGGTCCTCGCCGACGTCGGCGCAATGCACGAGGCGGTCGTCGACCTCGCCCGCATTCGCTGCCCCGTGACGCTTGTGACAGGAGACGCGAGCGACCCGTTCTACGTCCCGATCGCCGACGCGGTGGCTGCGGCGATCCCGCAGGCACGAAGGGTCCGCCTGGCGGGCTTGACCCACGACGCCCCCATTACTCGTCCGGGCGCTTTCGCGGAGTTGATCCACGAGGCCCTCTCCGGCCGCCTCGATCCCGGCTCGGGCACAATCGGCCAATGAGCAGTAAGTCGATAGCGCGGGCCCGCGAGGCGTTGATCGCGGCGGACCGGCTGCTTCGTGCGGACACGCATTCGACCTATGAAGGCGGGGCCTGGCCGGCCTGGCAGCGCGCGGCGGTCGCATACCACCTCGCCCTGATGCCGGAGGACGAGGTATGGCGAGCGGATCCCGGCCAGCCTGCACTGCGGACCATCGAGCAGATCCGCGATCGGGCCGGAAAGCTGGAGGAAGCGAGCAGGGCCGTTCACGCGTTCCCGCTCCATGACACGGATTTCGACCAGTACGTGCAGCAGTCAGCAGCCGCCGGCTGGTTCCACGAGATGTTCCGNNCTGATCCGCGCCGTCATTCGGCTGGACATGACCGAAGCAGAGAAGGCTCGCCTGCGCAGGGTCGTTCTCCTCGTGGTCGATGAGCCCGTACTGCGCCGAGAGCTGCGCTCCTACGCGAGGTTGGCAGTCGCGGTGGCCGGGCCTGAGCTCGTGGATGGCCTCGAAGCGCGGTCAGGCGCGGAGAGTTCCGTCATTCGCTCCAACGCCCGGTGGATCCTCGATGCCCTGGCCGGGCGTCAGCTCCCGCGGATGAGCCGAATTGCGTCCGCCAGGTTCAGACGGTCCTCGTAGATAGCGCGGCCGACGACCGCCCCCACGCAACCGATCGCCCGAACCGCCAGGATGTCGCCGAACGAAGCGATCCCGGCCGACGCGACGATCTCTCCGACCTCGCGGTTGACCAGCCGACCCAGCAGTGCGACATTCGGCCCGCTCATCAGGCCGTCACGTTCGATTGCCGTGACGATGAATGTCCGGGCCCCACGGGCCGACAACGTCGCGAGCGCTTCGTCTACCGCGACCCCGACGGCCCCGGGCACCCAGCCCTGACCCACGGCCAGGCCGTTCCGTACGTCCAGGGCAATGGCTATGCGTTCGGCCCCAAAGCGTTCGATGAGCCCCTCGACCAACTCCGGGTCGCGCAGAGCGGCTGTTCCGACCACAGCCCTTGCCGCTCCCGCGTCCAGGACCGCTGCTACGGCCGCCTCGTCCCGCAGTCCGCCGGCCACCTCGCACCCCACCCCATCCCCTACCGCGGCTACGATTCGGGCGACGGTCTCTGTCTGGCGACGGGCGCCGTCTCGAGCCCCGTCCAGGTCAACGATGTGAATCCACCGCGCCCCGGACGCTTCGAAGGCCCGGGCCAGGTCCGCCGGATCCGTGTCGTAGACCGTTTCGCGCCCAAAATCGCCCTCTGCCAGCCTGACAACCTGCCCGCCGCGCAGGTCGATCGCCGGCAGGAGCTCGAAGCCGCGCGGTTCCATTGCGTCACTGTGTTGTAGCATGCTACTATGCTACTACATCACGTCGAGCCGGTGGGGATGCGCAGACACGCTTCGAGCCGGCACAAGCGCAGCGAGGTACGGCGATGAGTGCGATGGACGCCTGGCGGAACGAGGCGGCCGGAGAGTTGTTCGAGGCGATCCTGCGTCTCGATTCCGTCGACGAAGCGTCCGCCTTCTTCCGTGACCTTTGCACTCTCGGCGAACTGCACGACATGGCGCAGCGCTGGGCGGTCGTGCGCCTGCTCGACTCGGGCATGCATTACGCCGAGATATCGAACCGGACCGGCGCCAGCACGGCCACCATCACCCGCATCGCTCAATGGCTCCACCACGGCGAAGGCGGATACACCGGCGCCCTCGAACGATTGCGGAACGTAAACGCAAAGATACCCGCAACCGGAGACAACCGTCGATGACACGCCGCTTGCGACTTGCCATCCCCAACAAGGGCCGGCTTGTCGAACCGACGATCGCCCTGTTGCACGACGCCGGTCTCGTCTTCGAAGCCGGCGAACGTGCGCTGGTGGCCAAGGTCCAGAACTTCGAGTTGGACATCCTGTTCGTAAGGACCAATGACATCGTCGAGTTCGTAAGCGACGGCGTGGCCGAACTGGGCGTTACCGGGCTGGACCTCGTCGGCGAGTCCGGCACGGCTGTGCCGCAGGTCCACAGGCTCGGCTACGGGCGCTGCCGCCTCACGATCGCCGTACCGAACGACTCTCCATTCCGGGCGGCTGAGGACCTGGCCGGCCTGCGCGTCGCCACGTCCCACATGAACCTCACGAAGAAGTTCTTCGCGTCGCGCTCTATCCCGGTCGACGTTATCCCGGTCTCCGGCGCGGCCGAAGTCGCCCCTCGGCTCGGCCTGGCCGAAGCCGTAGTCGACCTCGTTTCCACCGGTTCGACAATGGTCGTTAACGGCCTCCGGCCGATCGAGGAGATCTTCGAGTCCGAGGCGGTCATGCTGGCCAACGCGTCCGCCCTGTCGGACCGGGCGGACATGGTCAACTCGATCCAGACGATGCTCAGCGCCACCCTCGCAGCTCGCGACCGCAAGTACCTGATGATGAACGCGCCGCAGAGCAAGCTGGCCGAGCTCGAAGACCTGCTGCCCGGCCTCGAGTCGCCCTCGATCATCCCGCTGGCCCACGAGGGCATGTGGGCCATCCACTCGGTAGTCGAGGCGGACCAAGTATGGGCGCTGTTGCCGAAACTCAAGGCTGCCGGCGCGTCCGGCATCCTGATCCTACCGATCGAGAAGCTCGTTCCATGACCGCGACCGTCACGCTGCGCCGCCTCGAACTGGCGCGCGCTCCCTTCGATCCGGCCGTTGCCGCGCAAGTCTCCGCCCTGCTGCGTCGCGGTGCCGTGCCTGACCCGGGCGTCCGCCAGAGCGCCCGCGACATCCTAGCCGCGGTCAAGGCCGGTGGCGATGCGGCGGTCCGCGAAGCCAACCGTCGCCACGGCGGCGGCCGCGCTGACGGCTCGCTCCTGGTCACGCGTGCGGAGATGGAGGCCGCGCGCGACGCACTTCCGCCGCGCATCAGGGCCGGCCTGGAGGAGATGATTCGCAACATTCGCCGGTTCGCCGAGACCGAGCTGCCGGAAACCAGGACAACGACGATCGTGCCCGGCGTCGAGATCGAGCGGCGCTGGGTGCCGCTGGTCCGTGTCGGTGTCTACGCCCCGGGCGGTTCCGCGGCCTACCCGAGCTCGCTGCTGATGGGCGTCGTCCCGGCCAAGGTCGCCGGCGTTGGGACGATCGTCGTCGCGTCCCCCGCCGATGCAGACGGCAATCTCAATCCCACCCTCCTCGGGGCGGCCGGCCTTGTCGGAGTGGATGTCTTCATCGTCGCCGGAGGCTCCCAGGCCGTCGGCGCGCTGGCCTATGGCTTGCCGCAGGCCGGCGTGGCGCCAGTCGACCGGATCGTCGGCCCCGGCAACGCTTACGTCACCGCCGCCAAACTCGAAGTCTTCGGCGA
>PMJT01000248.1 GCA_003158495.1 Chloroflexota bacterium
GCGCCAATTCTCGCTCTGCTAGTCGGCGGTTTTCACACCGCGCTGTTCATCTTCCTGCGCGGCCGCGGCGGCGCCCACCTGTTGATCGTGCTGCTCGCCGCTGCCCTCGGGGCGTGGGCCGGTGACGCGCTGGGCGGACGGCTGGGCATCGACCCGATCCACATCGGCGACTTCCACCTGGTTGTGGCTTCGGCCGTGGCCTGGGCGGGAATCGCGTTCGTGGAGGTGTTGTTCATTCTCGGCCCGGCCAATGCCACGGAGCGACGACTGTGATCCGCGCGTTCGTGGCGCGTCTGTTCGGTCGTGCGAAGGCCACCGAGCAACCGGATCAGCGGCTGACCGCGTTTGCGCGTGGCATGGCCCTGGGCGCGCTCGTAGGGGCGGCTATTGCCGGGTCGAGCATCTGGAGCAGTGCGCGCCGCCGTCGGTCCTGATCGGACCACGGTCGGTCAGGCGAGTCGGTGGCGATACTGTGTCCGCGTGTCGTCCTTTTCCGACTGAACCAGTCGAGCCAGAGCAATTGCGGCACCAAGGATTACCACAGAGGCGACCACGTCGGACGATAACTCGCGTGTTGGTCGGTAGATGTCGCAACCGAACGCCGTGGCGACGACGAGCCAGCCCACGATCGCGGCGGCAAGCCCGGCCGACATGAGCCGCGTCAGTTGATCCTTCGCGGCGCGGTAGATGCGGAGCATCGCCCAGAGCGCCCCGGCGTAGATCACGAAGACCAGCGCCGCGGCGGCGATGCCGAGTTCGGCGGCAATCTCGGGGAAGAACGAGTGGGCGTGGTCGAGCACGTCCTGGGCTGCTGCCGGCCGGTAGACCGGATTGAAGTAGTTCGGGCCAAACTGATCGAGACCGACGCCGAGCACCGGGTTGGCCAGCGCCATCCGGACGGCGGCATCGACCGCGTAGTAGCGCTCACTGAGTGAGCCGCGGCCGGCCAGCGTCGCCGGGTTCCAAGAGTCGAAGCGCTGCTCGCCAACGAGGCTCGTCATGACGGCGCGGTACCCATTGTTGACGGCTGGAGCCATCTGCAGGAACAGTGCCGGCCAGGGAATGAAGAGCGTCGAAATTGCCAGGCTCGCGAGGACGAGTGCAATCCGGCGGCGCCAGGTGCGCAGGATCATGACGAGCACGAGAACGATCGCGATCGCGGTCCCGAGCCAGGCGCTCTTGGAGAAGGACAGGAAGAGCCCGGTCAGGCCCAACGCAAGCGTCGCGGTGATCAGGGCGGTGCCCCACCACGGAAGGCGCAGAGCGCGGCGCGCGACGAACGCGGCAACGACCGCCGGGATGATCGTGGAGGCGGCCGTCGCAAAGAGGCCGACGTTGTAGTAGGAGGCCCTGGCAAAGTACAGGCGGTTCGCCTGCATGGCCGAGAACGTGTGCGTGGTGGGCAGGGTTTGGATCAGGTTGAAGACAGTCCCGATCGCGATTCCCAGGCCGAGCGCCAAGACCAGGAAGACGAGGTCACGACGCGAAGGTTTCATGTAGACGACAAGGGCAGCGAGGGCGATCGGCTCGAGGATGCCGTGGAGGAGATCCGTGGCGCTGAGAGTGAGATTGTGCGAGGCAGCTGTGGAGACGACCGCGATTCCCAGGAATCCGACGACTGCCACTTCCGCCAGCCGGAAGGCGGCGAAGCCCATCTGCCGGGGCGACGTGACTGCGGTGCGGGTCGTGCGCCCGATGCCGGTCCCGTTGTAAGCGGCATAGGCGGAGTTGGCCAACCTGGCGATCGAGGGTGTGAAAGCACCGACGGCGATCGTCAGGACGAAGATGGTCTGAAGGATTACCTGGACCGGCCCCACGTACCAGCCGATGTAGGCGGCATCCCAGAACGGCGTCAGGGCCAGTACCACGAGCAGTGCGTGCCAGGGGCGGTAGAGCGCAAATGCCGCCACGACCGCGGCAACGGCCGGCACAGTGATGCTCACGAAAGTCACGTAGGGGCCGGGCCTCATGGCGGTGAGCGGATGCTCTGCCTGGCCAGAAACCTTGAATACGACGACCGAGATCACGACAGCCGCCATGAACCGAAGGATCTGGCCCAACAGCGACAGGGGAAGGGCATAAGCTTCCGGCCACGTCGTTGCGATACGGGCGCGAAGCACCGGCTCCGCCAGACGTGGCTGTTCCGTTGTGTCCAAGTGACCTCAACTCCGTTGGCGCTGCCCGTCACGCGGCGGCAGCGAAGCCGCGTTTCCCTAGCCGGGCATCCATGGGTTACCCGGTCTGGGTCCTGGGACTCGCGGTCCAATTCGGCAGCAACCAACTCCCGACCGCGAAAAGGTGGCGTCTAGCGATTGCCCGGACAGACAGGCCTTTCGGGACTGGCCCACTCTGGCGTATCGCAAGTCGACCGCAGCACGTTGAGCTAACCAACGTTGAATGCTGGGCTCGACACCTGAGAAGTAGCTGAAAAATACCCCAAAATCAGTTTTCGTGGGTCGAAGCGAGCATCTGAGGCATTCAAACCGCTCGCCGTCGTACTCAGTGCGCCGCATGGACCGGTTTGGATCACTTCGGATGTGACGCGGCGCTCCTTGGCGAATGGCCGCAACACGCCGCTGCGCGGCGCGCTAGTGCACCGTCGTGCAGCAGGCGGCGCTGGCCTGACGCAGTGTTTGGTACCGTTAGCAGCGATGCCTGACTTGCCGATTCCCTACCTCACCGCGGCCGAAGTGCGCCGCCGATATGTCGAGTTCTTTATCGAGCGTGGCCACACGGAGGTACCGAGCGCCTCGCTTGTTCCGGCAGGCGATGCGACGCTGCTGTTTACGAACTCGGGGATGGTCCAGTTCAAGGACGTCCTTACGGGTCGCGAGAAACGCAGCTACGTGCGCGCCGCTGACTACCAGCGGTGCCTGAGAGTCGCGGGCAAGCACAACGACTTCGAAGAAGTAGGCCGCACGCCGCGCCACCACACCTTCTTCGANNGATGCTCGGCAACTGGAGCTTCGGGGACTACTTCAAGCGTGATGCCATCCACTGGGCCTGGGAGCTGCTGACCGAGGTATTCCAGATTCCCGGCGACCGGCTGGCCGCCACCGTCTACACGGACGACGACGAGGCGTACAACGTCTGGCACGACGAGATCGGTCTGCCGCCGGAGCGAATCGCGCGCTGGGGCAACGTAGAACAGGGCAACGACGCCAACTTCTGGCGCATGGCGGACACCGGGCCGTGCGGTCGCTGCTCGGAGATCCACTTCGACCGCGGCGCGCAATTCAGCGAGGGGCCGCACTGCGTGCCGGACCACTCCGAGCACTGTCCGCGCTGGCTCGAGGTCTGGAACCTGGTCTTCATGGAGTTCGATCAGCGGGCGGACGGAACGCGCCTGCCGTTGCCGATGCTCTCCGTGGATACGGGCATGGGTCTGGAACGGCTGACGAGCGTTATCCAGCAGGTCCCCACCAACTACGACACGGACCTCTTCACGCCGATCCACGCCGCAATGCGCGACCTGCTGGGCCACGAGCCCGACAAGTTCGAGGCGGAGAGGTTCAGCTACCAGGTCATCGCGGACCACTCCCGCGCTGTGACGTTCCTAGTGGCGGACGGCGTCGCGCCCTCCAACGAGGGTCGCGGCTACGTACTGCGCCGGATCCTGCGCCGTGCGGTGCGCCACGGCCGCCTTCTCGGCCGCCGTGATCCGTTCGTCGACATCACCGCTGGCGTCGTCATCGACGTGATGAAGGACGCCTACCCGTACCTGGCCGAACAGCGCGAGCGGATCCTCAAAGTGATCCGCCAGGAAGAGGCCCAGTTCGCCAGGACTCTCGAGGCGGGTACAGGCCATCTGGAGGCCGCGCTCGCGCCGCTCACGAATAC
>PMJT01000225.1 GCA_003158495.1 Chloroflexota bacterium
CCCGATTCTCCCGACGCCGGTTCTGGCCACATCACCCGGCATCGACGACGAGGCGGAAGTCGACGCCGAGGGATCCGTGGCCCGGCTCCTGCCCGAGAGCGCCGATTCCAGGCCCGGTCTCGAGGCCGCCGATGTCGAACTGGCCCTTAGGTTCTTGCCCGCGGCGAAGGTCGTAGTAGTCGCCGACGCCGTGTCCGAGGCCACCACGGCTGCTGGCGTAGAGGGAGCGGCATTTTCGGCCGCGAAGCTCGTTGTCCTGGTGCCCGCCGGGGCGACGCCCCCGGCAGTTCCGCCCGAGGCCACGGTCTTGGAAGCGCCACTCGAAGACGACGGCTCGTTTGGACGGCTTGTCGGCGTCTTTGCCGGCGCGCTCNNGGCGGCCACGGACACCGCCTCGCTCCTGTAGAGTGCCGCTCTATGGATCGCGCCACAAACGGGCTTCGAATCGAGGGGAGCACCAACCTCCCGCCCGGCTTCGACCCCACTGCCCAAACCCCCATCGATCGCGTTACCGCGATCGCGGCCATCTCCCAGGCCGACGACCTGATGGAGCAGAGCGAACCGGAATACGCCCTTGCGCTGTACTCGAGGGCTACCGCCAGCCCGGATCATGACGTGGCTGCGGCCGCCTACTACGGGCTCGGCAACGCGCTCTACCGCGTCGATCGCGAGGTCGATGCCCGCCAGTCCTGGGAGCGGGCCATAAGCTTCGGCGAAACGCCGGTGGCGTATCGGGCCATGCGCCAGGTTGCGGCCGCCCGTGTCCGAGAGGGTGACCTCCGCGGCGCGCTCGAGGCCTACCGCCAGTGCGAGAGGCGCGCCCCCAAGGAGGATCGGGCGGAGATCGCCTCGCGCCTCGGCTGGCTGAACAAGGAAGTCGGAAATCCCGGCGCCGCTAACAAGTACTTCGCCCGCAGCCGGGGCGACGCGATGGCGCCGTTCATGACCTACCTGATCATCGCGATAACCGTGGTGGCGTCATGGTCGGCCCTGAGCGGAGCGCTGAGTCGTTTCGGGTACATCGACCCGAACTCGCTCGAAGGCCAGTTGGGGTTGCACCCGCTGCTGGTGGCCCACGGCGAGTACTACCGGCTTCTCACTGTGACGCTGGTCCACGACCCAACGAGCATGACCAACTTTCTGATCCATCTCGGCTTCAACATGTATGCCCTCTGGTTCGCGGGCCAGATCGTCGAGCGCATGTATGGCTCGTGGGTCATGTTCCTGCTGTACGCGGTGTGCGGCATCGCCGCCAGCGCGACCAGCTTTGCGTTTGGTCCCGGCGGCTGGAGCGTCGGCGCGTCCGGCGCGATCTTCGGGATGTTCGGCGTGATCCTGGTGGCGACCCGTTATCACCATGCCATCCTCGACGCCCAGTCTCGAGCGATCGCATCGCAGATCGGTATCCTGATCGTGCTGAACCTGGTGATCGGCTTCTCGGGATTCTTCGGCATCGACAACTACGCTCACGTGGGCGGCCTGATCGCCGGGCTCTGGCTCGGCTTCGTCCTGCCGCCCACCCAGGTCCAGACGCTGGCATCGGCGTGGCAGGGCAGCCGCGGCGAGAGGTCGCCGGCCCAGACGAAAGCGCTCAGGTTGGCGGGCGTCGTCGCCTTAGTGGTCGTGGTTGCGGGCGTGACCGCCTACGGCACGTCCGAGTGGCAGGCGACCCAGGATTACAAGAGTCAATTCCCGCAGGGTGCAGCGTCCACTCGCGTCGTCGCCGCCGCGCCGGGCGCGGGGCCGGCTGTCGACCTGCTGCTCCACGGCTGAGCGCCCCGGCTCCGGCTTCGGGCGCCGAGCTAAGCCAGGTCGTCGCGCCAGCCGAATCGATCAAGCACGCGGTACATGTTCCGGCGGCTGAGCCGCGACCGATCGGGCGGCCAGGAGACCTCGTCGCGCTCGAGCGGCAACTCCAGCCGCAGCGCCCGGCGGGGCTCCGGCATCGCGACTCCGTGCTCTTCAGACTCGCGGTCTCCGGGCGCGCCCGGCGCGCTCGCCGCGACTTCCGGCGCATGGGCGTCTACCGCGGACGCAGCGGCCGACTCTGGTTCCTCGCGCTCGCCCTCGCCTTCGCCCGGTTCTTCGTACTCGGCGCCCTCCGGCTCCTCGCCTGCTCGGAGCCGGAGCGTCCACCAGACGTCGAGCCACGACGACGTGACGAAGTGCTCGTCGAGCGGGCCGAGAGCGATGTAGTCCGACCGGCGGAACGCCAGCCACGCTCCTTCCAGGGCAGTAGCCCGCGCGGGTTCCGCGCCAATTGGACCCGGCACCTCGTCTTCGCGTTCCAGTGCAGGTGGCCGGAGCGGGCCTTCTTCGGGGGCCACCAACCCGAAGCCCCCCGCCGCGGCGACCGTGGCATCGCCCAGCACGGCAGCGAGCGGTGTGAGAGCGTCGCCGATCGGCCGGGCGGTGGCGTCGGCCAGCAGCACGAACTCGCCGGCACAGCGGCGCAGGCCAATATTGAGCGCGGCCGTGTAGCCGAGCCGGGTAGAGGTACGGAGCAGTTCCGGGGGATTGCCGGCGATCTGGGCTCTGTCCGGGGCATCCGCCGCGAGGGCGGCCGCCTGGGCGTCGCTCGGGTCGTTGGCCACGATGACGACCTGTGTATCGGCCGGGGCATGTTCGCGGAGCGCGGCCAGGAATCGTGACGTCCGCCCAGGTTCTTCCGATGCGAGGACGACGACCGTCCACGCGTGGGTGACGGGGGCGCCCAGGAGCGACGGCACCGCGGCCGCCGAGCCGTACCGGATCTCGCCGCCGACTTCGACGCTCGGCGGCGCCGCCGGGCTGACGCTGGTCCTGTTGCCGCGATCGACGAGGCGCCAGCCGGCGGCCTCGATCTCTGCCTTCAGGGCATCGGCACGGCTCCAGTCGCGGCGAGCACGGGCTTCGGTCCGCTCACGGACGAGGTGGGAAATCTCGGCCGGGGGTCCGGCGGGGGAAATTGGGTCAGTCACCTGTCAAGGATAGCGGCGACCGACTGCGAGCCCGTTGCCGGCCTCGCCGCGAGAGCGTGGGACCAGCCGCGGAGTGCGCTACTCCTGAGGGGCTGCTTTCGGCGCCGGCATTACCGGCGAGATCGGCATGAGCACCGTGACCCGGGCGCCGTGGGGGGCAACGTTCTCGGCCCAGGCTTCGCCGCCGTGGGCACGGGCGAGTTCGCGCACGATCGCCAGGCCCAGCCCCGATCCGCCGCCACTGCGCGATTGGTCGGCCCGGAAGAAGCGCTCGAAGACTTTCTCTGTCGTTCCGGGCGGGAAGCCTGGTCCGTCGTCCGTGACCGCGAACGAGATGCCGGGCGGCCGGCCGGGCAGGGCCAGTGCCGCCGTGCGCAGCCAGATGTGACCGCCGCTCGCGACGACGGAAAGCGCGTTTTCCACGAGGTTCTGCAGGATTCGTTCGACCGCCAGTCGGTCACCGGTGAACCGCAGCTCCGGCTGGCCCGGGGAGGCTCCGGCGACGTCGACCGTGATGCCCTGCGTCTCCGCCCTGCTCTCGAAGCGGGCCGCGGCTCCGGCGAGGAGCGCGGTGGCGTCCAGCGCCTCGGGACGGAGCGCCGCGGGACCGTCGCGCAGCCGCTCAACCACGCCGAGTTCGCCGACGAGGCGCTCCAGCCGCTGGGCCTCTTCGGCGATCGTCCGCGCCGCCGCCGCCGCCCGATCGCCGCTGGCCGTCCCGTCGGCGATCGCTTCGGCATATCCGCCGATGCTGGTGAGCGGCGTTCGCAGGTCGTGGCGCAGGTTCGCCAGGAGTTGCGTCTCTTCGTGCCGGGTTGAGGCCAGTTCGTGGGCCATGGCGTTGAAGCGTTCCGTCAGCGCGGTGACTTCGTTGGGCCCTTCGAGCGGGAGCGGTTCTATTTCACCGGAGGAAGCCGGCAGGTCGCGCGCTGCCGCCGCCAGGCGGCGCATCGGACCGCTAACGGATCGGGCCAGCAGCCATGCGATCGGCAGCCCCACCAGCAGCAGGATAGAGACGACGATCAGCAGGGTCCTGAGGAGATCGCCCAGTGCTTGCCGAGTCGACGTGTCCGGTTGCGCGAAGAGGAGTCTGGACCCGTTGGTGCCGTTGGCCTTCGGGATGATGTAGACATACGCTTGCCCATCCGCCGTCTTCAGCGATCCGGTGGAGTAGCCCAGGCCCGCAGATGCGGCGTCCGGCCAGGTCGAGGACGCCGGGCTGCCGGCGATCACCCGTACGGCGCCCTTGGGGCCCTGGGCTAGAACGAAGCCACCGTCCCCGACCAGGGTGGTCGTGTAATCGAGGACTCGCTGCTCGATGCCGCCGGCGCCGGCGACGGCGACGGGGTTCCGGACGAGCGATGCCTCGAGCACGACTATCTGGTTGCCGAGAGACTGGGTGATCTCGTCCCGGTGTGCGTCTCGGAGGACGAAGAATAGCGATGCCCCGACCGTGACCAGCATCGCGAAGCCGAGGGCCGCGAACGCCAGGAAGATGCGCTTGGTCAGGCTGCGCGGAAGCATCTTCGGCCTCTACTCGGCCGGAGGAGTGGACGCCGCCGCCCCGCCGCGCGGAGGTGGCACGAGCCGGTAGCCGATGCCGCGGATCGTTTCCACCTGCGGTCCGTCGTCGCCGAGCTTCTTGCGAACTTCAGCCACGTGGACGTCGACCGTCCGCGTCTCGCCAGGGAAGTCCGTGCCCCACACATCTTCGAGCAGGGCGTCTCGGCTCAGCACCACGCCGGGGTCGCGGGCCAGCGCCGCCAGCAAATCGAACTCGCGAGCGCGGAGGTCCAGCCGCCGGTCGCCGATCGACGCCTCCCGCCTGCGTGGGTCGATACGCAGGTCGCCTACCTGGATCGGCCGCCCGCCCTTCGCCGTTACGTCCGTCCGGCGCAGGATCGCTTTAACCCGCGCCACCAGCGCCCGCGGGTTGAATGGCTTGGTCACGTAGTCGTCCGCGCCCAGCTCGAGCCCGACGATTGCGTCAATGTCCTCGGACCGCGCGGTCAGCATCAGGATCGGCACGTCGCCTCGGCGGCGCAGCTCGCGGCAGACCTCGAAGCCGTCCAGCTTTGGCAGCATCACGTCCAGCACGACGAGATCCGGGTCGGTTCGCTCGTACTGAACAAGGGCCTGCTCACCGTCGTTCGCGGCAACGACGTTGAAGCCCTCCTTCTCCAGGTAGAGACGGACGAGCCCAACGATGTTCCTCTCGTCGTCGACGACGAGGATGGTCTTCATGCGCGGAGCATACGTCCGCCGATGGGCGGGCCGCCGGGCTTGTGTAAGCGCCGCGTAAGACGGGACCGTGGCCACAGCCCACGCCACGGCCCGCCCTGCCCGACCCGTGCCCGGTTCTGTTCGCCCGCCCGGGTCGGCGACCCGCTACGATGGCGCGACTTCGCCACGCGACGGTTCGCGCCCAGTCCAGGAGGAACGATGCATCTCTCCGGGGAGACCGAGATCGCCGCCGGCCGCGGGCGCGTCTGGGACACCATCAGCAACCCGAACCGCGCCGCCGCGTCCAATTCGTCGGGGATGGCCCAGGTCGAGAAGATCGACGACACCCACTACAAGATCAGCGTGTCCGCTCCGTCCGCGATGATGCCGATCAACGTCGTTCTCGACCTCGCTTTGACGGATGTCGAGGAGCCGAGCCGCATCGCGGCCACGATCGAGGGGTCGCTCATGGGCGGGCCGATCAACGGCACCGGCTCAATCGACCTGACGGAACTCGGCCCCAAGCTGACCCGCGCGACATGGGTTGCCGACGCGACGCTCGGCGGCATGCTCGGCGGCTTCGATTCGATGGTCCAGGGTCCCATTCAGCACGCCGCCGACGAAGCCATCGCGTCCCTCAAGACCCGCCTCGAAGCCGAAGAAGCGGCTGCAGAATAGCGGCACGTGCCCCTCGGGCGTGCCATCCGTGGATTCGGCCGTTTACGGCTGGACGCGCCGGTCCGGCAGACGGTGTGCTGTTGGGCTGACATGACATGTCAGCGGCACGGACGACCTTGACGCGGCGACCGCAGCCACCAGCCTGATAGAAGACCCGGCGCAGCGAGAGAGGCCCAGACCGATCGGCCGCGCGATCCGCTCGGCCTTGCTCCCTGGCCCGCATTTCATGGTATCGGCCAGCCCGTCATCACACCGTCCTGCCGTTTACGGTTGGACGCGGTACTAGCTGGAGCGAGCCCGTTCGACCGTGCCGCGATGTCGTCCGAGTCACGAATTCTCGCGACCACCGCGCTTGAGAAGGTCGAAACAGCCGCTGAAGTCGGCCGCGCCAACCGTCGGCGACGCCGATCCTCGCCTACTCCTGCCTGAAGCACCTGGCACCGCCCCCAGTGGTAGCTGGCGGGAACTTGCCCGACCGGCGCCGCGCGCGGGGCGCCGCTACTCCTGGCGCGTGTAAGTGCCAGTCAGGTACGTCTGCGCCAGGATCTTCGTGGTGAGCGCCGTCCGGACCGTTGCGCCCGATGGAGTGCCCATCAGGCCCAGTCGCGACGAGAGTGCCCACAACGTGAACCGGTAGTGGTGCGTGCCGGACGGTGGGCACGGACCGCCATATCCGGCCCGGCCGAAGTCGTTGCGGCCCTGTGGCGCGACGGCCGTCGGCGCCAGGCCTTCGGCCAGCGAGCCGCCGGATCCGCCGGGAAGATCAAAGATCACCCAGTGGATGAAGCCGCGCGCGTCGGGGTCATCGACGATGAGCGCGAACGCGACCGTGCCACGCGGAGCGCCCTCCCACGTCAGTGCCGGCGAAAGGTCCGCTCCGTCGCACGTGTGCCGCGCCGGGATGGCGCCGCCCTCGGCGAAGCTCGGACTCGAGAGAACGAAACCGGCCATCGCTGTCTCCATCGAGGATTCGACCGTGGGAGCGGCGGGCGATCCCGCGCCGCTAGAGCATGACGCAAACGAAACGGCGAGTGCGACCCCAACCGCAACAGCAACCGCAATGCCAGACGTTGGGGCCTTGCCCATCGAAACCAGAATGAAATGGCGCGGCCGCTGGGTCAAGCCCGCAGCTCGCGTAGGGTCACTCTCGGTAGGTCTTGCGTCCCATGCTGTCGGCCGAGGCGTTGCGGACGGCCTTGTGGAATCGGCGGGCGCGGTCGCGCTGGGCGGCGGGCGGGGGCTGATCCGCCAGTTCCCTTGCCAGGCGCAGATAGCTCCTGAGGCGGGCTTCGTCGATCATTCCGGACTCGACTGCGGCTCGGACCTCGCAGCCCGGTTCCTCCCGGTGCGAGCAATCGGCGAATCGGCATCGCAGCGCCAGTTCGACGATCTCGTCAAACGTCTCGTCGACACCTTCGTCGGCATCCCATATGCCGAACTCGCGCATCCCCGGCGTGTCCAGCACGAGCGCGCCGCTGGCAAGCAGGAACAGCTCGCGGTGGGTCGTCGTGTGGCGGCCGCGGGCGTCGTCTTCGCGGATCTCGCGTGTGACCATCAGTTCTTCGCCGGCCAGCGTGTTCAGGAGCGTCGACTTGCCAACGCCGGAGGATCCGACGAGCGCGAGCGTGTGGGCCGGAACGAACCACCGGGCCACCGACTCGAGCCACTGCCCGGTTCGGGCACTGATTGCCACGGCGGCAACGTGCAACTCCGACTCGATCCGGGCTGCCTGCTCAGCGGCGTCCTCGACGAGATCGGCCTTGGTGAGGAGCAGGACAGGTTCCGCGCCCGATTCCTTTGCCATCGCCACGTACCGCTCGAGGCGGCGCGGGTTCAGGTCGTGGTTCAGGGAAGTGGCAATGAAGAGCGTGTCGACGTTCGCCGCAATCGTCTGCGCCTCGGGGCGCGAGCCGGAAGCCTTCCGCCGGAATGCCGAATGCCGCGGCAGGGTGGCATGAATTGCCGTGATTCCGCCGTGCGGAGACTCCAGGCAGACGACCCAGTCGCCCACGGTTGGGTATTCGCCGTCGCCGGCAGCGCGGCGAAGCTTGCCCGTGGGAGACGCCGTAGTCTCGCCCTTCTCGCCGATGCCGACCCAGATGCCGCGATGCTGGGCGGTGACTCGGGCCGGCCACAT
>PMJT01000271.1 GCA_003158495.1 Chloroflexota bacterium
CGGCGAACAGCTCGCGGATCGGCCCGATGAGCCCGGTATAGGTGGCCGGGGTCGACCGCGGCGTCCTTCCGATGGGGCTCTGGTCGATGTCTATGACCTTGTCCAGCGCTTCGAGACCCTCTATGGCCCTGTGTTCGCCAGGCTTCTCGCGCGCTCCGTTGAGCTCGTGGGCAAGAGCGTTGTAGAGCACGTCCGACACGAGCGTGCTCTTGCCAGAACCGGACACCCCGGTCACCGCGACGAATCGCCCGAGCGGGAATGAGACGTCCACGTTCTTGAGGTTGTGCTCGCGTGCGCCGCGCACGACGAGAGATTGGCCGCTGCCGGTGCGGCGCGTCTTGGGCACCTCGACCATAAGCTCGCCGCGCAGGTATGCGCCAGTGATGGAGCGTGGCTCCGCGAGGATCACCTCGAGCGGTCCGTTGGCGATGATCTCGCCGCCGTGCTCCCCTGCCCCGGGCCCGATGTCGATCACCCAGTCCGCCGTGCGGATCGTCTCCTCGTCGTGCTCCACGACCAGCACGGTATTGCCCAGGTCTCGCAGCCGGGTGAGCGTGGCGATAAGCTTGGCGTTGTCCCGCTGGTGCAGCCCGATCGACGGCTCGTCCAGAATGTAGAGCACGCCCATCAGGCTCGACCCGATCTGCGTCGCCAGCCGGATGCGCTGCGCTTCGCCGCCTGAGAGCGTCTGGCTGGTCCGGTCAAGCGTGAGATAGTCCAGTCCGACGTCGAGCAGGAAGCCGAGCCGGGACGAGATCTCCTTCAGGACCTGGCGGGCGATCGCGTTCTCTCGGTCGGTCAACCTCTCCGGCAACGCGCCTACGAAGTCGCAGGCCGAACTGATCGACAGCGTGGAGACGTCCCAGATGTTGCGGCCGTCGACGGTCACGGCCAGGATCTCCGGCTTGAGCCGCTTGCCGCCGCACGTTGGGCACGGCCGGGCGACCATGTAGCGCTCGAGCTCCGACTTGATGAACTCCGAATCCGTCTCGCGGAAGCGGCGCTCGAGGTTGGGGATGATCCCTTCGAACGTGGCGCCGTACGTGTTCTCGCCGCGCTCGTGCCGGTAGCCGATCACGACACGCTCGCTTCGCCCCGAGTAGAGGATGTATTCGAGCGCCTCGGGCGGGAGATCCTTTATGGGAGCGTTGAAGTCCCAGCCGTGCTCGCGACACACGGCCTCGATGATCTTTCCGTGCCAGGAGTTCTCCATCGGCATCCGAGCCCAGGGCACGAGCGCGCCCCCGGCAAGCGAAAGGTTCTTGAACGGAATGACCCGTTCAGGGTCGATCTCCAGGCGGCTGCCGAGGCCCGTGCAGCCGGGGCAGGCGCCGTGCGGCGAGTTGAAGCTGAAGCTGCGCGGCTCGAGCTCGTCCACGGTCGTGCCGTCGTACGGGCAGCTGTACCGCTCTGAATAGCGTCGTTCCTCGAAGGCCGGCGCCTCGCCGTCGCGCGGAACAGGGGCGATGAGCACGACTCCCTCGCCGAGCCGCAGCGCCGTCTCCACCGAGTCCGCCAGGCGAGTGGAGTCCGGGCGGCTCGGATCGACCGCCGAGCTCTCCGACGTGCCAGCCCCCGCTTCGGCGGCGCCGGCTTCGGTCGTTTCGCCATGGCGCACGATGAAGCGGTCCACCACGACGTCGATCATGTGGCGCTTGTACTTGTCCAGCTGCCGCGTTTCGGTGAGGTCCATCAACTCCCCGTCGACACGGACGCGGGCGAAACCCTGGCGGCGGATCTGTTCGTACTCGCGGTTGCCCTCTGTCTTGCGGTCCTTGATAACGGGCCCGAGGACCATCAGCCGCGTGCCTTCCGGAAGGTCGTAGATCTGGTCCACGATCTGCTGAACCGACTGGCGTTCTATCTCGCGGCCGCAAGTTGGGCAGTGCGGGTGGCCGATGCGGGCGAACAGGAGCCGCAGATGGTCGTAGATCTCCGTGACAGTGCCGACGGTGGAGCGCGGGTTCCGGCTGGCGCCCTTCTGGTCGATCGAGATGGCCGGGCTGAGGCCATCGATCTGGTCAACGTCCGGCTTCTGCATCTCACCGAGGAACTGGCGCGCGTACGCCGACAGGCTCTCGACGTAGCGGCGCTGCCCTTCCGCGTAAATCGTGTCAAAAGCGAGGCTGCTCTTGCCCGAGCCGGACAGCCCGGTTATGACCACCAGCCGATCGCGCGGCATGGCCACGGTGACATTCTTGAGGTTATGCTCGCGGGCTCCGCGAACTACGAGCTGTTCCTGTGGCATAGGCCGCCATTGTAGGCCAATCGCCGCAAATAGAACAGCCGTTCACGCCTCCCGGCGCCATCGGCGAGGGCGTCAGGCGCGACGGCCGGTTCGACGGAGCCCGGCAGGGGCCCGGATGTCCGCGAAATTCGCGAGGCGACTCAATGGCGGGCGTTCCAATCCCACCTGACCGACCGCGGCCCTCGTTGTTCACACGCGCCACGCGCCGAGCACGAGCCAGTCCGAGTCTTGAGGCCGGCGAATACCGCGGCCCGCCCTGCATGTTTCGAGCTACGGACGAGTCATCCGATGACTGTCGCGGCCAACGCGCCGAGCTATCTACGACCGCCCCACTTCGAGGAATTCGACCTCGCCCGTTTCGACCGCATAGACCGCGCCCGCGATGGCGAGCCGTCCTTCGCCGACGCGGCTGCGAAGTGGCACGGACCAGAGCAGGATCTGTTCGATTGTTCGCCGCACGTTCATCCGGACTGCGGAGAGCCATGGATCGTTGACGGTCTCATGGCCCGTCCAGCCGAGATTCGCCCGGATAGAGCCGAGCAGCATCCCAAGGTGAGTAGAGCCGGTTGCGTCCGGAGTCGGTTCGGCCCCGGCCGGCAGTCTCTCCATCGCGGCTGCGACTCCGCCGCACTGCGTGTGCCCCAGGACGACGACCAGCGGACAACCCCAGCGGGCCACCGCGTACTCGATCGTGCCGATCTCCTCGTTTCCCGCCACGTTGGACGCGACGCGGATTACGAACAACCGGCCGACCGACTCATCGAAGACGAGCTCCGGCGGCACGCGGCTGTCCGAGCACCCGAGCACAATCGCGTACGGGTCCGCCGCGGCCAGCGCTGCGGCGGCCGCGTCCGGATCGTCCGATTCTGCGATCCGATCAAGGAATCTGGCGTTTCCTGCCCGCAGTCGATCGAGCGGTCTGGCATCCGGATCGCTCGTTGCCTGGTCAGTCACTCTGTGTCCCCCACAACTCTCATGGCCGGAGCATACGCCGCGTTCCCGGGCGGTGTCCGGTAACATCCGACGTCCGGGGCAAGACAGCGGGCGAGGAGCGCGACGATGAGCGGGGGAACGGCAACCAGGACGACCACGGCCGACGAGACCGCGGCAGTCCGCGAGTCGCGCCGACGCATGACCCGTGACGGGCTTGCGATCTCGGCCTACGCGCTGCCGGTCGGGCTCGTGTTCGGCCTGACCGCGCTGCAGGCGCATTACTCGTTCCTTGACGTTCTGGCCAATTCAGCGATCGCGTTCGCGGGCGGCGCCCAGTTCGCGGCGGCAGGGCTGGTCAAGGATGGCGCATCATGGTTTGCGATCGCTGGAGTCGTGGCCCTCGTCAACGCGCGGCATCTCCTCTACTCCGCCGCAATCGCCCCCTACGCAACCGCCCGGCCGCGACGCGAGCGGGCCGTCATGGCCCACTTCCTGACCGACGAGACCTTTGCCCTGGCTCTCGCCCACTTCCGACGGATCGGTGAATTCGATCGCCGCGGCTACTGGATCGCGTCCATGGCGATCTTCATCCCGTGGACGATCGGCTCGTGCCTGGGCTACGTCGTCGCCGGCGCGGTGGACACGAACGGGCTGGGCCTGGACATCGCCTTCCCGGCCGCCATGGCGGGACTCTCGCTGGGCATGGTTTCGGGCCGGCGTGACGTCGCAGCAGCCCTCGGCGCGGTCGCCGTCGCCGTACCGGTGGGGCTCGCCGGAGGAGCGTCGATCGGGCTGGTCGCCGGCGCCCTCATCGGACCGCTCTTCGGGCTGGCCGTGCCGGCCTCCCCCAACGACGAGTCGAGCGCCCCTGAGACTCCCGAACCTTCCGCCGAGGCGGGCCTGCCATGACCGTCGCCCTCGTCCCTCTCGCCTTCCTGATGTGGGCGATGACCTACCCATCCCGGGCGCTGCCGATGCTTGCGCCCGGGATCGAACGCCTGCCGGCGTGGGCCGTCACCTACCTTCGGCTGGCCGGGCCTGCCGCGCTCGCAGCCCTGGCTGCCGTCAACTGCCTCCTCACAACCGACAAACCGCCTCACCTGCTCGTCGGCGTCGAACCTGTGGCGGTCGGCATCTGCGTGTTGGTCGTGGCGCGGACGCGGCTGCTGCTCCCAGGCGTGGCTGCGGCCGTCATCGTCGTGGCCGTCGTTCGGGCACTAGGGATCGGCGCGTGACGGCTGCAGTTTCCACGGCGCCGAACCTCCGGGTTCGGGCCCTCGCCGTCGCCGGCGCGTTCCTTATCAACGGCCTGTCGTTCGGTATCTGGGCGGCGCGAATCCCGGCCGTGAAGGAGCAGACCCACCTGGATGCGGCCAGCTTTGGGTTCGCGCTCCTGGGTGCGTCGGTCGGCGGCGTGCTTACGATGACGTTCGGCGGCTGGCTCGGCAGCCGGTTCGGAACCCACGTCATGACGCCGCTGACCGCGATCGGCTGCGCCGTCATCACTGTGTTCATCGGCGCTTCGTGGAACTACGCCAGCCTGACGATCTCCCTTCTGATATTCGGCATCCTACAAGGGACGATGGACGTCTCGATGAACGCGAACGGGATCGCGGTCGAGCACGCCGGCGCGGGTCCGATCATGTCGCGACTGCACGCGTCCTGGAGCATCGGCGCCTTCACTGGAGCGCTGGTCAGCACCCAGGTTGCCGCCATGGGGATCGCCGTGTTCCCCGAATTCGCCGTCGCGGCGGTGGGACTCGCCACAGCCGGTGTGATCCTTCGGTTCACGATGCTGCCCGACAAGCACGCCGAAGGCGGCGGTCGGCTGCGCCTGCCGACGGGTCCCCTCGCGCTGCTCGGCGCCCTGGCGCTGTTCGGCCTGATGGCCGAGGGCTCGGCTACGGACTGGAGCGGCATCTACTTGCAGAGCACGATGAATGCGTCGCAGGGTCTGGCCGGCCTGGCAGTGACGGTATTCACGGGCTCGATGGCGGTCGCCCGACTCGTCGGAGACCGGCTCAGCCTCCGCCTCGGTTCCGCACGACTCGTCAGCGGAGGTGCGGCTCTTGCGGCGGCCGGCCTGGCCCTTGCGCTGGCGGTCCAGATCCCGGCCGTGGCCATCGTCGGGTTCGGCATGATGGGACTTGGGCTGGCGGCCGTGGTGCCGACGCTCTTCCGGGCCGCCGGTTCGCAGCCCGGAATACCCGCTTCGGTGGGCATCGCGGCTGTTTCAACGATGGGCTACGCCGGCGGCCTGATCGGCCCACCGGTGATCGGAACGGTTGCGGGCGTGGCGACGCTGCGCGGCTCGCTGGTGATCATCCTCGCGATGCTGGCGATCCTGATCGTCGGCGGCTACCGGGCGCTGAGCCGGAAGGCGCCATGAGCAGCAGCGTCGAGCCAGCGCGGCTCGGTCGCGCCCGGCTGGCCGTCGGCTACGCGTTCCTGATAAACGGAGTCATGTTCGGGGCGTGGGCCTCGAGGATTCCGGCGGTCCAGGCCCACACCGGCCTCGACTCGACCTACCTCGGTTTCGCGCTGCTCGCTGCCGCCGGCGGCGCCGTACTGGCGATGACCTTTGCGGGCATGCTCGCGGGCCGATACGGCAGCCGGCCCGTGACCGTGGCGGGGCTCCTCGGATACGCCGCCTGCGTGCCGGGACTCGCGCTCGCCGACTCGTTCGTAACGCTGACCCTCGCGCTGCTATGCGTCGGCGCCTTCCAGGGCTCGATGGACGTGGCAATGAACGCCAACGGCCTGGCGGTCGAAAGGGCCGGCACACGGCCGATAATGTCCCGACTGCACGGAACGTGGAGCGTCGGCTCCTTTCTCGGCGCCTTCGTGACGATCGCGGCCGTGACCGCCGGGCTCTCGGTGCTGGAACAGTTCTGCATCCTGGCCGCGTGGATGGGCGTTTCGGCCGGCGTTCTCTCGCGGATCATGCTGCCGCACCGGCAAGCGTCGGAGGGCCCGGCCCTTCGGCGGCCGCCTCGCCGTCTCATGGCCCTGGGCCTGATGATCTTCTGCGGCATGCTGGCGGAAGGCTCGGCCGGCGACTGGAGCGGCGTCTTCATGCGGACGTCGGTGCTCTCGACCGAGCAGCAGGCCGCATTGACTCTCGGCGCCTTCTCGGTGGCGATGGCATTCTCGCGAATCATCGGCGACCGCATGACCGAACTGCTCGGCGCCGGCCGGCTGGTAACGCTCGGAGCCGTTCTCGGGGCGTTGGGCCTGGCGATGGCGCTCGCCCTGAACATGGTGGCATCGGCGGTGATCGGCTTCACGATGCTCGGACTGGGCCTTGGGGCGATCGTGCCGATTGCTCTCCGGGCCGGCGGTTCGCAGCCCGGCATCTCGCCGGGTTACGGCATCGCGGCCGTTTCGACGATGGGCTACGCCGGCATGCTCGCCGGTCCGCCGATCATCGGCACCGTGGCCGGGGTGGTTGGGCTGCGTTCGGCGCTCGCCTTGATCGTGGGCCTGCTCGTGTTCCTCGCCCTGGCAGCCGGGCGCTCGGTCGGCGCGCCGATCACGATCCCCGAACCCGCGGTCCCGACGGAGCTGCTCTAGCCGCAGGCTCCACCGCGCCGACTGCGAATCTGCGCGCCCCGACCAGTGGCTCCCCTATTTCGCCGGAGCCAGCCGACGTTCGCTCCAGTACGTCCACGTGTCCAGGTCCGGCACCTCGAAGCCGTTAGACGAGAGCACCGTGCAGATCTGGGTGCGGTGGTCGTTGCCGTGGTGGAGCGCCTGGCCGAAGAGCAGGTTCGTGGCGTGCGCCATCTCCGGGCGGTCACGGCGGGCCGGGATCGTGACGTCCAGCTGGTTCACGCGCGCCAGGACCATCCGCCAGCGGACGGCCTGGTCGCGGACCTGGTCTGCCAGCACGGCGAGCGACTTGGTGGGGTCCGGGCCCTCCTTCGGCGCGGGCGGCGTCCCTTCCAGATACTGGATGTAGCGCCCGTCAGCCTCGAGCAGGTGCGACAGCGTCGCGAGCACTTCGCCGTAGACGCCGGGTGAAGTTGCGGTCAGCGCGGCCTCGGGCAGCCCGCGCAGGTGCCGGATCAGCTTCTCCGTGGCCCAGGTGTGGTGCTGGAAAGCCTCACTGAGCGGGTCCATCGATCCTCCTCCATGGCTAGCGGCGGCGCCGGCCGCGACCGGGAGTGCGGCTGCCGGTTCGCTTGATGACGTTGGGCGTAACGGTATGGTCCCACGTGGGCCGCTCGAGCCACTTGGCCGCCCAGCCGGCATCGTCATCGTGCTCGTCGCGGATGCCGGGCAGCCAGCCCGCTGCCGTCGATGCGGCCGCCAGTTCGTCGCCGGGTTCCTCTCCGGCCGGGAGTACCCGGACATCGGTCACTTCCAGTTCCTGGGCGTTGGGGCCATCGCCCGCGCCGTCCGCTCCCCTGCCCCGCCGCGCCATCTGCCGGACCGGCTTGATGAGGTGACCCGACCGCGCCGGGGCGGGCCGCTCTCCGGCGGGCGTCGCAGGCGCTCTCGCCGCACGTTCCGCGGCACGTGCCACCGCCGCCGACGCATCCTCGTCCAGCACTCGCAGCCGGATCTCCTGGATTTCGTCGCGCAGCGCCGCCGCACGCTCGAACTCCAGGTCGCGGGCAGCCTGGCGCATCTCGGCTTCCATCTTGGCGACGAGCTTCTCCACCTCGCCCTTGGCAAGTTCGGAGAGCGCCGTCTCCTGGCCGGGCCCGGTCTTGTACGTCCCGTGGGCCTCAGCCACCGCGCGCAGCCGGTCGTTGATGTCGCGGATCGACTTGACGATCGTGACCGGCTCGATCCCGTGCTCCGTGTTGTAGTTCTCCTGGATCGTGCGTCGCCGGTTTGTCTCGTCGATGGCGATGCGCATCGACTCCGTGATGTGGTCGGCGTACATCACCACTTCGCCCTCGGTGTTGCGGGCGGCTCGGCCGATCATCTGGATCAGCGACCAGGCACTGCGCAGGAAGCCTTCCTTGTCCGCATCGATGATCGCGACGAGCGTCACCTCCGGCAGGTCGATTCCCTCGCGCAGGAGGTTGATTCCGACGATCACGTCGTACACGCCAAGCCTGAGGTCGCGCAGGATCTGGACCCGCTCCAGCGTGTCCACCTCCGAGTGGAGGTACTGGACCTTGACGCCGAGCTCGTGGAGGTAGTCCGCCAGGTCTTCGGCCATCTTCTTGGTCAGCGTCGTGACGATCGCGCGCTCACCCTTCTCGACGCGGCCGCGAATAAGCTCCAGGAGATCGTCGATCTGGCCTTCCGTCGGCTTGACGGTGATCTTCGGGTCGACGACGCCGGTGGGCCGGATCAGCTGCTCGACCACTTGCTGGCTTCGCTCGAGTTCATACGGCCCAGGTGTGGCGCTCATGTAGACGACCTGGTTGAGGCTCGCCTCGAACTCTTCGAACGTCAGAGGGCGGTTATCCAGCGCCGAAGGGAGCCGCAAGCCGAAGTCGACCAGGATCTCCTTGCGCGTCCGGTCGTTCTTGTACATGCCGACAACCTGCGGGATCGACATATGACTC
>PMJT01000104.1 GCA_003158495.1 Chloroflexota bacterium
CGAGGAATCGATGACGAGGCTCATCACCGAGGTAAAGCCCAGTCTCGAACGCGTCTGATCTTCGAACACGCTCCACCTCCCACGCCCACGATGGCCGAATAGGGACGAGCCCGCCCTGGATGAGATGATCAACTGCCAGCGATACCTGGAGTCGGTTTGCGGGAGGAATCGGTGACGCATTCCGTCAGTTGGTCAACTCTCAGCCGTCCGGCCAGGGCATACCGGGTCTTCCACGCGACGTGGTCGGTTGCAGGTCTCGCCAGCCTCGGATACATCTGGGTCTGCGCCGCGAAGCGACGGCGAAGTCGTCCTCTGGGGGCCAGCATGGCGTTTCTCTCAATCGAGGGCGTCGGGCTGATTATCGGAGGCGGCGACTGCCCGATGGGGCGATTCCAAGAGCAGTTGGGCGATCCGGTGCCGTTGTTCGAACTCGTGCTGCCGCCGCGTGCAGCAAAGGCTGCAGTCCCGATCCTCGCAGTAGCGTCCCTCGCCGGATTCCTCGCGGTTGCGCTGAGGCAGCCGAGCAGGAGCGGTAAGCGGGCCACCTGAACTCACCAGAGGCCCCTTGCCGCGGCTTCACCCACACGATGGCTGCGTAGTGGAGGTTGGCGCCGGTTCAGGCGAGCTCGGCTGCCAGCTCCTTGGGCTCAGTGACCGGCCGGCGGCAGGCGAAATCGCGGCAGACGAAGGCGGTAGCTCGGCCGCTCATCGCGAAACGGCTGTGCAGCAAATCCAGCATGCTCAACTTGGGGTCCCCGAGTGCCAGAACCCTGTACGGCTGGAATCCCCGCCGTACGACCTCCACCAGGGCCCGTGTGGCCGCTGCCCCTGGATCGCCGACGATCGCTACCTGCGTCACCCGCGCCGACGCGAAGTCGAGTGCCCCGAGCCAGACCGGGAAGGCGCGTGGGTATCGCAGTGCCAGCCGCTCTATCTGGCCGATTGCCCGCTCGGCAGCGTCGCGAAGGCGTCCCTCCCCGGTCAGTTCGGCCAGCCGAAGCATGATCGCGGCGGCCGTGGCGCCACCCGCCGGAGTAGCTCCGTCCTGCGCTTCCTTCGGCCGGACTATCAGCTGCTCGGCGTCGGTGGCTGTGTCGAACCAACCGCCAGCGGCGTCGGCGAACTGCCGCTCCACGGAGTCGACCAGCTCACAGGCGGCGATCAGCCATCGCTCGTCGAACGTGGCCTCGTACAAGGAAAGGAGTCCATCGGCTAGGCAGGCGTAGTCGTCGAGACCGCCTCTCCCGGCGGTACGACCGGATCGGAACGAACGCGCCAGCCGACCGTCGGGGCCACGCAGCAGACCGAGCGCCGCTTCGGCAATTCCTTCGGCGACGGCGAGATCAGCCTGCCGACCCAGCACCGGGATTGCCTCGGCGAAGGCGGCCAAGGCGAGGCCGTTCCAGGCTGTAACTGCTTTGTCGTCCAATGCCGGTTGAGGCCGACCCGCGCGCCGTTCCAGTAGCAGGCGGCGGGCCACTTCTAGCTGACTCGCGACCGCCTGCGGGGAGAGCTCGTACATCGCCGCGATCTGCTCGTCGCCCATCAACCGTGAGAGGATCGTGCGGCCCTCCCAATTGCCGGTCGCGGTCACGCCGTAAGCCGACGCGAACAGCGCGGCCAGACCGGGGTCGCCTGCCTGAGGCCCTGCCCCCCCATTCACAACCGCCCCATCAAGCACGGCGGCGACCTCGTCGCGCGTCCAGACGTAGGTGCCACCTTCCACCCCGTCGGTATCGGCATCCTGGCTGGCGGCAAACAGCCCGTCGCGAGTGCGCATCTCGCGGACCATGAAGTCGAGTGTCGTCTCGACCACGTCCCTGAAGCGTCTCTCGCCCGTGAGCTGGTAGGCATGGAGGTATACCCGCGCCAGCTGGGCGTTGTCGTAGAGCATCTTCTCGAAGTGAGGCACCAGCCAGTCCGTGTCGGTTGCGTAGCGGTGGAAGCCGCCACCGACCTGGTCGTGGATGCCGCCGTCTGCCATGACGTCCAAGGCGCGAATCGCCGTTCGCAGAACCCGATCGTCCGGAACGACGCGGGCATGTCGCAACAGCAAGTCGACGACTGCCGGCTGCGGGAAGCGCGGCGGGCCGGCCCAGCCGCCGTGCTCGAAGTCGAACTCGTCCACAATCCGCTCAATGGCCGCGGTTATGGCGCCGCTCTGCTGATAGTTCGACGGAAGGCCCGACGGCAGCACAGCCTCGGCCTCAACGTCGCTGGCAGATGCAGGAGACGGCAAACGCATGGGCCGAGACATTGCTTCCGAGTCCTCGGCCGGGGCCGCCGAGCGCAGCCTCAGCTTATCGACGAGCTGATCCGCTCGGGCATCGACCTCGGCACGACGCTCGCTCCAAGAGCGCCGCACCGCCATGAGGATCTTCCGGAACGATGGCAGGCCGTGTCTCGGCTCGCGCGGGAAGTACGTGCCGCCGTAGAAGGGTCGACCGTCGGGCGTCAGAAAGAGGCTCATCGGCCAGCCGCCTCCACCGGTCATCGACTGGAGCGCTGCCATGTAGACCGCGTCTAGATCGGGCCGCTCCTCGCGGTCGACCTTGATCGCGACGAAGCCCGCATTCAGGGCAGCAGCCGTTTCCTCGTCCTCGAACGACTCCCGCTCCATAACATGGCACCAATGGCATGCCGCGTAGCCGATCGACAGGAAGATCGGCCGGTCCGCAACGACCGCTCTCGCCAGAGCCTCGGATCCCCATGGGTACCAATCGACCGGGTTTTGGGCGTGCTGTAGCAGATAGGGGCTGGTCTCGGCGGCGAGGCGGTTCGACTTCGCGGACATTGGTCCGATCGTAGCCGCACGCGCGGATGCGCGATCCAGGGGCCTCCGGCCGGCGCGCTCCTCGAACCCGCCAGATAGACGGCCCCACGATGCGCCAGCCCTTGAAGGTGGCCGAGTTGAGCGCGACAGCGTTGGCGATGTCGTCCGCGCGTCAGGAGCCCCACGCTATGACCTGANNTGATCGCGTCGGACGGAGCGTCCCCAAGGAGGTCATCTCGGGAAGACCACCCCTCGTCACTCAGGGCATTGATCATGGCAGCCGCGGCGTCGCCCATCACGCTCTGCGCGACGTCTGACGGGCCCGGTCGCAGTCGAAGGACGACACAGGTTGTCCGCCTGTGGCACTTGCGAGCGGGTGTATACCAAGAGGGCAAGGCATAGCCCATACCAATACGGGGCGCGTCCCCACGAACGGCAAAGGTGCCGGTCGGTGAGGTCTCCGCCGAGTTCACCGGGTTCCCCGAGGCGTGGACGCGACCTCCGGACGGGAGCGCGGGTGTGTGACGAAGGACGAGATCGGCGGCAGCGGGTGGCGCGGCACGGTGCAGGACATCGCCACTCAACTTGATGAAGCGGAGCTCGCCCGCCGCGTCAACCGCGCCCGCACCACGCTCATCGAGTGCCACCGGGTCCTGATTCGCGCGACCGACGAACAGGAGCTGCTCGACGCGATCTGCCGCATCGGGGTGGGCGTGGCCGGCTACTCGCTCGCGTGGGTCGGCTTCGCCCAGGACGACGAGCGAAAGACCGTCCGTCCCGTGGCCCGATACGGTGAGGCCGCACCGTATCTCGACGAGATCTCGGTCAGCTGGGGCGACGATGCGCTCGGACGGGGCCCGACCGGGACGGCAATCCGGACCGGCCACGTCAGCCTGGCGCGCGACCTCGCCGTGGAGTCAAGCTTCGAGCCGTGGCGTGTTACCGCCGCCCGGCATCACCTGGGGTCGTCGCTCAGCCTGCCCCTGCGCAAGGACGACGTCGCGTTCGGCGCTCTCATGGTCTACGCGCCGGAGCCGGACGCATTCGGCGACACCGAGACCGAGATCCTCGTGGAGCTCGCCAGCGACCTCGCCTTCGGCATCCGGACGCTGCGCGAGCGGTCCGAGCGCGATCGGCTCGCCTCCGGCATCGAGCAGGTGGCCGAGTCCGTCATCATCACAGACGCCGACGCGCGGATCACCTACGTCAATCCCGCGTTCGAGCGAGTAACCGGCTACGCCCGCGACGAGGCCATCGGCAAGAACCCGCGCTTCCTCAAGAGCGGTCTCCAGACGGCCTGGTTCTACGACGCTATGTGGGCCGCGCTCACGAACGGCTTGCCCTGGGAGGCCGACCTTGTCAACCGACGCAAGGACGGCACCCTCTTCACCGAGGAGACCGTCATCTCGCCGATCCGCGACCCCTCGGGCGCGATCACGAGCTATGTTGCCGTCCAGCGCGATGTGACGCATGAGCGATCGCTAGAGCAGCACTCGATTCGGCTCATCCGGGAGCGGGCGCTCATCGGGGAGACGATCCGCGGCCTGAGCCGGGGTGACACGCCGGAGGCCACCGCGCAGGCGATCTGCCGTCGGGTCGTGACCCTCGCCGGCGTCAGGGCCGCAGGTCTCTTCCTCTTCGAACTCGATGCACGCGCTTGGCCGATCGGCTTCGTCGTAGAGGGCGCGCCCGACTCGCCGCTGCGAAGGCTCCCGGTCCAGCGCAGCCGGCACCTCCGCGAGCGGGCCGCCGAAGGCCCCTGGATCGAGCCGTGGGTGAACCGACCCTGGCACCCGTACAACCGGCTCCTGAACAGCCTCGGCGTTCACGCAGTTGCGTACGCGCCCGTGCGACACGAGCAACGGCTCATCGGGCTGCTACTCACCTGCGCCAAGCAAAGCGTCCAGGAGGCCGCCGTCGCCGAGGTGCTGCCGGCCCTCGTCGAGGCCGCCGACCTGGCCGGGGCACTCATCGGCCGCGACGTGGCCGAGCGGACCGAGGCGAGACGGGGCCGCGATCACATCGCGGGCATCATCGCTAGCCGAGCCTTCCATCCCGTCTTCCAGCCGATCGTCGAGCTCAAGCACAATGCGATCGTCGGATACGAGGCGCTCACACGTTTCAGCGACGGGTCCAATCCTGAACTGATGTTCGCCGAGGCGACAGCCGTCGGCCTGGGGGTTGAGCTGGAGACCGCCACCCTTGGGGCAGCCCTCCCGGCCGCGGAGACCTTGCCAGAGTCGGCATGGCTCAACGTGAACGTGTCGCCCGAACTCATCCTTGCGGGAGAGCCGCTTCGCACCCTACTCGGTGGAAGCCGCCGACGCCTCGTGCTGGAGGTAACCGAACACACGGCCATCACTGACTATCCGGCGTTCCGCGCGGCGATGGCCGCACTGGGACCGAAGGTCGAGCTTGCCGTGGATGACGCGGGTGTCGGGTTCGCCAGCCTGCGCCATATCGTCGAGCTGAACCCGGCGTTCGTGAAGCTCGATCGGTGGCTCATCGCCGACCTCGAGTCCGATGAGGCGCGCCAGGCGATGATCGTCGGCCTCGGTCACTTCGCTCACGTGACCGGCTGCCGGCTGATCGCCGAGGGCATCGAGACCGATATTGAGCTCATCGCCTTGCGCGACCTGGCCATCGAGCTGGGCCAGGGCTACCTGCTGGGTCGCCCTCTGCCAGTCGACGAGACCCGCCGACCTCCTGCCCGCTTGGGGGCCGCGACGCCGGTCACGCGAAAGTAGCGCCAGAAGCCCGTCTCGGCCTAGAACTGATCAACGGCCTGCCGGTCACCTGCGCGACCTCCCGACTCGAACGGGCCAACCGTCCAACCACGCTATCGCAGGTTGGTGTCACGAGGGTGCCGCGCCCGTCTATCGGCGGCGTGTGATCGTACCGTCGAGGAGCCGCCGACAGCCTTCCACGACGATGGCCACACTCGTTTCGAACTCCGACTCGAGGCTCATAGAGTCGTCGTGCACCGTGCCAACCTCGTGAACGTACGGCGCGAGGTTCGCATCCACCGTCCGATACGCACCTAGGGAGTCCGGCTCCGGCTCCTCAACGTGACCCGGGACCGTGCCTACCTCATGCGGGGAAGCTTGGGCCTGCCGCTGCCCCGGAAACGCCGCCACGATGACTCAATCGGGAGCGGCGAATGGCTCACCCACGGCTGACCGACATGTCGCCAACCACGCGTCTCCTACCCGGCCCGGAGCCGGACCTGATACGAGGCCCGGCGAGCTCAGATAGGCTTCCACGGTCAGGGCCAGACATCGAGCCACGGTCCGGCGAGACCGACGCTGAGGAGAATGCTGGTGCCGTCATTAGGACCGCCCGATGTCGCGAGGTGCAAGGCCAAGGGCGACATCGCCGGCCTGAAGAAGGGGCTCACGTACACGAGGGACTGGCGCGTCCGCGCAGCTGCGGCCGAAGCTCTCGCCGAAGTCGGCGCAGCCGAAGCACTCGAGGCGCTGATCGAAGCGCTCGCCGACGAGAACTGGGCGGTTCGCAAGGCGGCGGGTTTGGCAATCCGGCAGATGCGCGACG
>PMJT01000142.1 GCA_003158495.1 Chloroflexota bacterium
CGCCTCGACGCCAGGGACCAGGTATTGCTGGTGCTGCGCTTCGGGCATGACCTTGAACTCAGCCAGGTGGCGGAAGCGCTCGGCATCCCGGTCGGGACTGCCAAGTCGCGGCTGCACCGGGCGCTTGCTCGATTGCGAGACGAACTGGAGAACGGCGATGGATATCGAAGACCGAATTCGTGACGCGGTCCGAGAGGACCGACCGGAACCCAGCCTGCAGTTCCACGGCCGGGTCATGTCCAGCCTGCCCGACCGAACCGTGGCTGCGCGCCGGCCCGCCTGGGCGTCGGCTGATTTCGCGAGGTTCGTGGGGCTGGCCGCGGTCGTGGCACTGGCGGTGGCCGTGGTCGGGCTGCCCTTGCTGCAGTCGAAGCCGGGCATCGTGACCCCCGGCGAGAGTCCGAGTTCGACCGTGGTCGAAACGCGGAGCGCAACGGCCGCCCCGATCGGCCACTTCACCCCCACCGGCGCTATGGCAATGAAGGGCGGCGGGCTGGCCACGCTGCTGGCCGATGGTCGGGTCCTCGTCCTGGGCGGCAGCGCCACACCCGAGCTCTACGATCCCGGGACGGGCAAGTTCCGCCCGACCGGCTCGATGTCCACGAGTCGCGGGAGCGAGACCGCCACGCGCCTGCTCGATGGTCGCGTCCTCATCGCTGGTGGCCAGGACGGAACCGATCCACTCGCCTCGGCCGAGCTGTACGACCCGGCGACGGGAACGTTCAGCCCAACGGGCTCGATGGCCACAGGCCGGCAGGGTCAGACCGCAACGCTGCTCACCGATGGCCGAGTGCTCATCGCCGGCGGATACCACAGCGGCATGGGCGCAGTGGTCCCGGCCGACGCCTGGGCCTCCGAAGTCGGAATCACGCGACCGAGTTCCTCGACGGACGCGGTGCGCCTTGGGAACCTGGCCTCGGCCGAACTCTACGACCCCAGGACCGGCACGTTCAGCCCCACGGGTTCGATGGCGCAGGGGCGCAACTGGGCCACGGCAACCCTGCTCGCAGACGGCCGAGTCCTGGTAGTGGGTGGTCTTGTCGACGGCACGCTGACACTCTCCTCGGCCGAGGTCTATGACCCGGCGACTGGCTCGTTCAGCCTGACCGGGTCGATGCCCGACGCCCGCTTCTTGTCATCGGCCACCCTGCTCGCGGACGGGCGAGTCCTGGTCAGCGGGGGCCTGTTGATGAACGGTGGCTCTCGAACGGACGTCTCAGTCGCGCTGCTATACGAGCCCCAGACCGGCCACTTCGTCCAGACGGGAGCACTGGCCCAGCCACGCGACACTGCCACTGCGACCCGCCTCGAGGACGGTCGCGTCCTGGTGGCAGGTGGCTTCACATGGCCGTCAGACGTGCCTGCGTCGCCCAAAGGGCCGGTGAGCTTGAGCGTGTCGTCTGTCGAGATCTTCGACCCGAACACGGGCAAGTTCAGCGATGCCGGCTCGATGACGATTGCCCGCGCCACTCACAGCGCCACGCTGCTCCTCGATGGCCGCGTCCTGATAGCCGGCGGGATTGACATGACAGCGACGACCGCCGACGAACTCGGCTCGGCCGAGCTTTACCAGCCCTAGACGACGCTAGCCCGCCGTCCTGGTCAGGCGTTCGAACGTGTATGACTCGAAGTCGACGCCCGGCATCGCGAGTTCGAAGGTCGACCCGAGCGTGTCGGGCCCGTCCAGGACGATAGTCTCGCGAGCTCGCATACCGGGCGGGCCGCCCTCAACCTGGCGGGCCTCGAAGACGAACCGCGGGCCGTCGGCCAAAACGCGGCAGCGGTACTCGTGGATGAAGCCCTCCGAGTAGTTGCTCCGCAGGACCAGCCCTCCCGACGATCGATCGAAGCTCAGAACCCCGAGACCCTCATGGTGAAGGCCCGCCGGCTCGTCGGCGGTCGGCTCCCAGTCCGTGACGTCACTGCTGAGGATGAAGTGGTCGCGCAGGATCGACTTGTATTCGCGTACCTGGCGTCCGGTACCCGGCCGGCCGGTCGCCGGCCCTTCCCAGCGACCGAGCCGGCGCCGAGCCTCTAACCAGAGATCGGCCATGCGACTCCTCCTTGCGCGACGCCGGACGCGAGCCACCTCCGTCCGCCGGTTGACATGGTACGCGCGGCATGGCGCCGGGCCACCCGGCCGCGAGCCCAGCCGGGGCGGCCGTTATGATGGCGCCGAGCCTCCGCGACGAGGACGGCGTGTCGCCCACGGGCGACCTGGGATGGACGCAATGGGACTCTGGCAACGAGCGATGATCGCGCTCGCGACCAACGAGCCGTTGGGCCATGTGGCGCAGGGCAGGGCCGTGCTGGCCGGCCTTTCGAAGCGGTTCGTGGGCGGCAACGACCTCGACGACGCCGTCGAGACGGCGCGGCGGCTGAAGGCATCGGACCGGCTCGCGTCTCTCTTCTTCCTGGGCGAGTACGTCTCGGACAACCGAGTGGTCGCTCGGACCGTCAGAGAATACGAGGCAGCGGCACCGGCATTGGCCGCCGCAGGGCTGGATGTCCACGTATCGGTGGATCCTACCGCGATCGGCTCGCTGCTCGGCGGTTACATATGGAGAGATAACGCGCTTCAAATTGCCCGGGCGGTCGCGTCGGCCGGCAAGGGCCTGCCCGCGGATCGCGTCGTCATGATGCTGGACATGGAGGACTCATCGGTCACCGACGCGACGATCTCTATGTATGAGGAGCTCCGCGCGGCGGGTTTGCCGGCGGCGGTCACTCTGCAGGCCTACCTGCACCGCTACGAACCACACATCCGCCGCTGTGTCGTACCGGGCGGGCGGATCCGGCTCGTCAAGGGCGCCCTGGCCGAACCGGCCGAGAAGGCGGCTACGTCGCGCGACGAGATCGACCGCCGTTTCCGCGTCGCCACGGAGCTGATGCTCGCGCCCGCGGTCCGGGAGTCCGGCTTCTACCCGATCTTCGCCACTCACGACGTGTCCATGATCCGCCACATCCGGGCGATTGCCCGGCGCAACGGCTGGGAGCCCGGCGCGTACGAGTTCGAGATGCTCTACGGCGTGCGGCCCCGTCTCCAGGAGCGACTCGCGACGGTCGAGCGGCTGCGCCTCTACGTCCCCTTTGGCGAGGCGTGGTGGCCCTACGCGGTTCGCCGCGTCGGGGAGTACCCGCGCAACGTCGCGCTGCTGGCGCGAGCGCTGGTCGGCTCAAAATAGCGGGGCGGCTCGCCCGAAGTGCGAACCGCCCGCTGCGTTCGATGGTGGGCCGCCGGCCGCGTGCCGGCCGCGTGCCGGCCGCCGAACCGCTAGTCCACCAGTGTCTGCGACTGCTCACGCATGAACTGCTGGACGTAGTACATGCCGCCGGAGGCCTTGCCCGTGGTGCCCGAGGCCTTCCAGCCGCCGAAGGGCTGGATGCCCGGCCAGGCACCCGTCGTGGCGCCAGCTCGGCGGTTGATGTAGATGACCCCGGCCTCGATCGCCTCCTTGAAGCGCTCGATCTCCTCGTGGTCATCGCTGAAGAAGCCCGCGGTCAGGCCGTAGATCGTGTCGTTGGCGCGCTCGATTGCTTCGTCGAGCGACTTGACTGAGGTCACTGCAACAACCGGGACGAACAGCTCTTCGCGCCAGATCCGGTGATCGGCCGGAAGGTCCGCCACGATCGTCGGGGCGACGTAAAGATCCGAGCCGTAGCCGGTGAGAACCTCCCCACCGGTCAGCACGCGGCCGTCGCGCTTCGCCTCGACGATTGCCGCCTCGTACTTTGCCTTTGCCTTCGCGTTGACGAGCGGACCGAGCCAGACCTTGCGATCCGTGGGGTCGCCGATGGTGATGCCCTTGGTCTTGGCGACGAGGGCCTCCAGGAATGAGTCGTAGACCGGTTCCTGGACATAAACTCGGCTGCAGGCCGAGCACTTCTGGCCGCCGTATCCGAAAGCCGAGCGCATGACGCCTTCGGCCGCTTCCTCGAGGTCCGCGTGCTGGCTGATGATGGCCGGGTTCTTGCCACCCATTTCGACGACGACAGGCTTGGGGTAGACCTTGCTGAACGTCTTGAAGACGCCGTTGAAGCCGATCTCGTACGAGCCGGTGAAGAGCAGGCCGTCGACGCCCTGGTTTTCCTGCATCTCCGCGCCGACCGTGGCGCCGGGGCCGCTGACCATGTTGAAGACGCCGTGCGGCAAACCGGCCAGATGAGCGATCTCGGCGAGCTTGACGCCGCAAAGCGGGGCATCGCTTGAGGGCTTGTAGACGACGGCGTTGCCTGCAACCAACGCGCCGCCCGCGGGGCCGCCGGAGAGTGCCATCGGGAAGTTGAACGGGCTGATCACCGCCCAGACCCCGTGCGGCTTGAGCACGGACCGGGTGTGGACGGTTGGGTCGCCGAGGTTGCCCATCGGGCGGTCGAAGCCGTCGTTGGCCTGCAGTTGGTCGCAGTAGTAGCGGATGAGGTCCGCGGTCTCCTCGACGTCGCCGAGCGACTCGAGCCGGTTCTTTCCGACCTCGATCGCCATGAGCGCGCCGAGCTCCATTTGCCGCTCGCTGATCATGTCCGCCATACGGCGCATGATCGCGACCCGCTCCAGGTACGGCGTATGGGCCCAACCTGGCGCGGCTGCGCGGGCCGCGGCGATGGCATCGCGAACGTCCTTGCGGGTACCGGCGGCGAAGTTGCCCACGAGCGAGCCGTCGATCGGCGAACGCTTCTCGAACGTTGCCGCCGCGGGGCGCCAGGCGCCATCGATGTAGATGCCGTGCGTTCCCCCCAGTTCGCCCCGGGCGATGGCGAGGCCGGCGTCGTAGTTGGCGTGCAGCTGCTCGTTGTCGTTGCGGAGCGTTGCGTAAGTGATCTTGAGCCGGGGCTCCGACGTCGCGGTCATCCGAAAGCCCTCCAGGGTCGTGAGTGGTCAGGCCGAGCCGCCACGAGACGCGCTCCGCGCGCTCGCAGCAGGGCCACAGCCTGTATTGAGCCTAGTCTACCGCCGCGCGCGCCGGACGCCCGGGGGCCGAATCGGAGCCGAAACAAGGGACCAAAGACCCTCGCCCACCCCCGACTGGAGCAGCCAAGTGCCGTCGCCATTATGGAACGGGGCTCCATCGCCGGTCAGTTCCTGGGGTTCCGAATCACGAACACAGGCGCGGGTTAGGTGCAGACATGAGAGGATCACACCGGAATCGACGGCGCAGTTCTCCGCGTGGTGGGCCGTGGCACCCACCGATCGAGACCGGACGGCACCCCCGGACCTCAAACCAGAGCCCCGACGATTTCGACGATCGACGGGGCGATCGCATCAGGCGCACGACCGCCGCGGGCCGAGGCGAGGCGCGCCAGGTCGGCGTCACCGTGTTTGCCGGACCTGACGAAGACTCCCCGAAGGCCCGCCTTCTGGGCGCCGAGGATGTCGTTCCACAGGTCGTCGCCGACCATCGCCACGTCCGCCGCCGACAGCCCGAGCTGCCGGACGCCCTCGCCGAAGAAGGCTCGCGAGGGCTTGCCCGTCACGAACGCTCGCCGCTGAGCCCCAAACTCCAGCGCCGCAACATACGCGCCGGAGTCCAGCGCGACCCCGGCCGGCGTGATCCACCAGCGGTTCTTGTGCATGGCTACGAACCTGGCCCCGCCTCGGAGCAGGCGGAAGGCCGACTGGATGGTCCGGGATGTGAACTCCTCGCCCGCGTCGCCGACGATCACCGCTGCCGCCCGCGCTCCCGGCTCGGCGGCCTCGTCGTGGCTCATCAGCGTCAGGCCGTCGAACTCGACGCGGGCGTCTTCGCTCGTCATCACGTAGATCGGCTCGGAGCCGAAGTGCCGTCGCGCATGGGCGGCCGCGGCCGACGCCGCGCTCACGATCCACTCCGGCGGGATGACAACGCCAGCCTTCGCGAACTGGCCCGACAGCGAGGCGCGGCTGAACAGCGAGTAGTTGGTCGCCAGCCGATATGGGAAGCGAGCGGCATCGAGCGCCGCCAGGGCCTCGGCAGCGCCCGGGATCAACTTCCCGCGCAGCACGAGCACGCCGTCCAGGTCCAGCAGCAGGCCGCGGACGCCGGCGAGTTGTCGCTTGAGTTCGGAAGGAGCGGTCATTGAGGAATGGTCGCACAAGCGAGCCGGCGCCCGGCCCGATGTCGGCGCGCTGCCCCGGCCGCAGCGCCGCGGCAAAGGGCCTTTCCTCGCCACCCGCGACGAAACCCGACGACCGGCCCTCGTGTCGGGGTATCCTTCACCGGAACCGCGACCGTCCCCGCCGGTTCCACGCCTCCCGGCGGCGAACAACCCGGGATAGCCTCGTTACCCACCCGCCAGGCGTTGCCGGGCGATCTCCGGAGACTTGGATGACAGAACCGAGACCAATCCACAGCGTGGTCCTGGTGAAGCAGGTGCCAGACACCCACAACCTCACCGGCGAAGTGATGACCAAGGACGGCACCATGAACCGCGGTGCCCTCCCGGCCATCTTCAACCCCGAGGACCTCAACGCGCTCGAGATGGCGCTCGAGATCAAGGGCCGCTTCGGCGGCACCGTGACCGTCATCACGATGGGCCCGCCCAAGGCGGCCAACATCCTGCGCGAGTC
>PMJT01000133.1 GCA_003158495.1 Chloroflexota bacterium
GTGGCGTAGTGGCCGCCCAGACGCCGCAGGGCGTCCGCCGCAGCCTCCTGGAGCGTGCCTATGCTCGATACCATCCGGATGGCCCCGAGACCTGGACCGATGAAGCCTCGCTGCTGGAGGCCTGTAGAATCCCGGTCCATGCAATCAGCGGCGAAGTGACCAACCTCAAAGTGACTGTTCCCCTCGATCTTGACCGCGCCGAGGCCTTCCTCGACGGAGGGCTTGTGCCCGGCCGCTCGGCAGCCGTAGCCACGGTGGCCCCGGCCAGGGCGCCGGCAGGTCGGATCGGGCTGGGCATCGACGGTCATCCATTCGGGACGGGTGAGCCGCTCGTCCTGGGCGGGCTGCGGATCGATGGCGCACCGCGGCTGTCCGGTCATTCCGACGGCGACGCCGCCCTCCATGCCGTGGCGGACGCCCTTCTCGGAGCCGCCGGGCTCGGCGATCTCGGAAGGCTGTTTCCCGCGGACGATCGAACTCCCGCCGGGATCGACAGCCGCGTCCTGCTCGCGAGGGTTGCGGACAAGGTGCGAGCCACCGGCTGGAGTCCGGCCAACGTGGATCTGACTATCACCGCCGCTCGTCCACGCCTCGCTGCGCTACTGCCGGCGATGGGCGAGGCGATCGCGGGGGCGCTCGGCATCGATGCTTCGGCGGTCAACGTCAAGGCCTCAACTGGCAACCTGGGCGGTGCCGAGGGCGCGGGCCGGTCCATTTCGGTGCAGGCAATCGCCTGGCTCGTGCCGGCCGACCGAGCCGCGGCGGTTGCCGGCCACATCTCGACCACGGAAGGGGAGGCCGACGCATGACTATCCGGCTGCACGACACCCTGGCCGGGGCGGCTCGCGACCTCGTACCCCTCGAGCCCGGGCATGTCCGGATCTACAGCTGCGGCCCCACCGTGTACGGACCGGCCCACATCGGCAACTTCCGGTCCTTTCTCTTCGACGACCTGCTCGTTCGGTACCTGCGCTATCGCGGGCTCAAGGTCACGTGGGTGATGAATATCACCGATGTCGACGACCGGATCATCAACGGCGCCCGGGCCGAGGGAACAACTATCGAAGAGCTCTCGGAGCGGTACCGGGCGCTGCTCGTATCGGACATGCAGACGCTCGGCGTGGCCCTTCCGGACGTCATGCCCAAAGCGACCGAAAACATCCCTCAGATGGTCGAGCTGATCCAGACGTTGCTGGATCGAGGCCACGCCTATCGGACCGATGACGGCTCGATCTTCTTCCGGATTGCCTCGTGGCCGGACTATGGGCGGCTGGCTCGACTCGATCCGGAGGGCATGCGGGTAGGGGAGCGGGTGGAGGCCGACGACTACGCCAAGGATGACGTGCGCGACTTCGCTCTCTGGAAGGGATCCAAGCCCGACGAACCGAGCTGGGATACGGCCATCGGCAAGGGGCGGCCCGGCTGGCACATCGANNCGAATGCTCGGCCATGAGCATGCGCTACTTGGGCCCGTCGTTCGACATCCACACCGGCGGTGTGGACCTCGTCTTCCCGCATCACACCGATGAGATCGCTCAGAGCGAGGCGGCCACCGGCCAAACGTTCGTGGCCTACTGGGTGCACAACGCATTCCTGCAGATGGGCAGCCAGAAGATGTCGAAGTCGCTCGGCAACATCGAGCGCGTCGGCGACCTCATCGGACGAGGCGTCCCGCCGCGGGCCCTGAGGCTCGCTCTGATCTCGGCGCATTACCGAATGTCGCTTTCCTTTGGCGAGGAATCTCTCCAGGCGGCGACCTCCGCCATCGATCGACTCGACGCGCTTATNNTTCGAAGCCGCTCTCGACGACGACCTGAATATCTCGCCCGCCCTTGCCGCGGTCTTCGACCTGATCCGCGAGCTCAACCGCCGAATTGACAGCAGAACGCTGTCGACGGCTGACGCCGGTCGTGCAATTGCCTTCATCAGAGACATCGACCGGGTCCTGGCCATTGCGCCGGCGGCCGAGGAGGCCCTCGACGCGGACCTCCAGGAGCTGCTCGAAGGACGAGCCGCCGCCCGAACGAACAAGCAATGGGCGGAATCAGACCGACTCCGGACCGTCCTGGCGGACCGGGGGATCCTCGTAGAAGACACGCGCGACGGCCAGCGCTGGCGCCGCGCTGAGTAAGCCGCGCCGCGATCTCGCGCGGCCGATACATCTGCCGCCGTCTTCGGCGGCCGAACCACACGAATGGAACGACACTTGCCTGACCATCGACATAAGCCTGGGGACGACAACTCCGGCGGGCGCAAGCCCGGCGGCAAGGGGCCGCGACCGGGCGGCTTCCGCCAGGGCGGCATGCGCCCCGGCGGGCCGCGCCCCGGCGGCGACCGGCCGGAGGGAGGCCGATTCGAAGGCCCGCGTTCGTTCGACCGTCCGAGCGGTATAGGCNNCCCCGAGCGGCCGGCGACCGGCCCAGCTTTGACTCCGGCGGGCCCCGAGCCGCCGGCGACCGGCCCAGCTACGGCCCCGGCCCGCGGCCGGGCGGCTTCTCCGGCCCTCGCCCAGGTGGTTTCGGCCCTGGCGGGCCCCGCGCCGGCGGGGACCGCCCCGGCTTCGGAGCCGGCCCGAGACACGGAGGATTCTCCGGCCCGCGCCAGGGGGGCTTCTCGCAGCGGCCGGGTGGTGCGCGCCCCGGCGGCTTCCGCCCGGGCCCGCGGCCCGATTTCGAGAGTGGAGCGCCCGCCGGGGAGGGAGACGCTCCGCGCGCCCCGAGGCGCGAGTGGCAATCGAATGATGCCTGGACCCCGCGGCCGCCGCGGCAGTTCGGCGCCCCGAGCTCCGGCGAGAGGCCGGGCCCCGGCGCCGCTCCTCGTTTCGGCGCCGGACCCCGCTATGGGGCCGGACGCCCGCCCGGCCGCCCCGGTTTCGGATCGCGCCCCGGGTTCGGACCGCGTCCGGGAGCGCCCCGG
>PMJT01000058.1 GCA_003158495.1 Chloroflexota bacterium
CCGGCGAGTGGCGAGGCCGCGAGTGGGCGCGAGGCCCCGGCGTTTATCCGCGGCGCGGCCAAGAGACGGCCGTCCCACGCCGATCTCGCTCACCCCGAATGCCCCCGGAGGCGCCTCCGGCGGCTCCGGTCCACCTCCGTCTTTGCCGCCCGTCGATCGGAGGTGCCACCGTTTACGGGTGGCGGCGGTACTAAATGCTGCCTGCCCGTCCGGACTACCCGGCAGGTCGACCGGGTCCGGCCATATCCGGCGTAATATCGGCCATGGCAGACCAGACCCGGCCAATTCGAGCGTGAATCTGGCTCGGACCGGCACGCGATCGACCCGCGCGGATGGCCCGGCTGGCCTCGCGGTCCCGACCTTCCACATAGCACCGCTCCCACCCGTGTAAGGCAGGAGCGTCAGGGCCGGAGATGCAACGCGTGGCGGGCCGGAACGCGCCGCTCCCCTACTCTGCCACGATCCGGTACCCCACCCCAGGCTCCGCGACGATCAGTTTGGCCGCGGTGCCGGACGGATCGGCGGCGGCCAGCTTGCGTCTGAGCCGCGAAACGTAGACGTGGAGGTAGTGGGCCTCGTCCGAGTACGCCGTGCCCCAGACGGCGCGCAGCAGCCGGCCCGCCGTCACGACCCGGCCCGGTTGCGAGAGCAGCACCTTGAGCAGCTCGAACTCGCGGGGCGTCAGCTCCACCGGCACCTCGCCGACGAAGACTTCGTGGTGCGGCACGTCCAGAACCACGGGGCCCAACCTGAGGCGCCCCTCGGTATCCGCGTCGGGACCGGCGGCCCGACGGAGCACGGCGCGCATTCGGGCGTGCAACTCGGACAGCCCGAACGGCTTGGTGAGGTAGTCGTCGGCGCCCGCATCCAGAGCCGCCACGCGATCTTCCTCGCGGCCGCGGGCGGAGACGACGATGATCGGCGTCGTGGCCTCGCGCCGAACGCGGCGGATGACGGCCTGGCCGTCGAAGTCGGGCAGTCCCAGGTCGAGCAGGATCAGATCGGGGCGGCGATTGTCCCAGAGCCGCAGCGCGTCGCGGACGTCCCCGGCTTCGTCGACCTCGTGGCCGCGGGCGCGGAGATTGCTGGCGATCGCGGCCCGGGCAGACTCGTCGTCCTCGACGATCAGCACGACCGCCGCGCCGTCGCTCATCGAGGCAGTGCCGGATTCGATGTCGCCGCCGTTTCGGGTTCGACTGCCGGTTCGGCCTCGCCCATCGCCGCCGGCTTGGGCGCCGGCTCGCCCTCGGGCTCCACCTCCAGCTCGACCGGCAATCGGACGATCACCTCGAGCCCACCCAACTCGCTCGGCCGCGCCAGCGTGGAGCCGCCCATCGCTTCGACGAGACCCTTCACGACCGCGAGCCCGATCCCCGAACCGCCTTCCGACCGCGACCCCTGGCGGCGGGTCACGCGGTAGAAGCGCTCGAAGATGTGCGGCAGCGCCGTGGCCGGGACACCCGGGCCGGCGTCCTCGACGATCAGCCAGACCTGATCCCCCACCGACTTCGCCGAGACCACGATCCGCTTCCCGGCCGCGTACCGGGCCGCGTTCTCGAGCAGGTTGGTGAGAATCTGCTCGATGAAGATGCCGTCCGCTTTGACTGCGGGCAGGTCGCCGGTAACGTGAACCTTCAGCTGGCCCGGCGCGAGGATCGGCGCGACGCGCTCGACGACTGGGTCGATCAAGTCCGCCAGGTCGTACAGCTCGAGCGACGGATGGAGCGCTCCGCCTTCGATCCGGCCGAGGTCCAGCATGTTGCGAACCAGCCGGCTGAGACGTTGTGCTTCGACGTCGATCGATTGGGCCACGGCCCGCCGCTCCTCCGACGCAAGCTCGACATCCGGATCCATCAGGTTTCCGGCTGATGCCCGGATCGAGGAGAGCGGCGTTCGGAGGTCGTGCGAGACCGAGTCGAGCAGCGCGGACTTGAGAGCATCGCCCTGCCGCGCGACCTCGACCGCCGTGGCCTCGGCGGCGAGCCGGTCGCGTACGACGGACTGGCCGAACTGGTCCGCGGCGGCCGCGATCAGTCGAGAATGCGAGCGGCCCGGGAACGGCGCGCCATGCAAGCGAGTCGCCCACAACGAACCGATCGTTTCGCCACCGACGGCGATCGGGACGCGAAGGACGGTGACCGTATCCTCGACGCGGCGGGCTCGGACGTCTCGGCTCGGACTCGTTTCCGGGTGGCGGAACACGGTCAACTCGCGCACGTTAGCCCAGCTCGGCTGGCCGTCCGCCGAGGTGGCGTGGAGCGTCCAGCGCGCNNCGGCCGTGGCGATGTCGCGGCTCATGGAGAACATGGCCCGGGCCTCGGCGCTTCGCAGTTCCGCCTCGCGCCGGCGCTGCAACTGCAGGGCGCTCAGCCGGCCGATCACGATCGCCACGAAGAGGAAGAGCAGCAGATCGAGCCACTCCTCCGGCGCGGCGATGGAGAAGGTGTAGAGCGGCTGGACGAAGAAGAAGTCGTACAGCAGGAACGAGGCGACGGACGTGCCGACGGCCATCCAGCTGCCGTATCCCATCCCGACTGCGACCACCGCCAGCATGTAGACGATCGCCGCGTCCGAGACGCCGAGGCCGAGGTGAACGAATGCGGCGATGCCGGTGGCCAGGGCCAATCCGACCGCGGCTACCGCCAGCCCCACGATCGAGGGCCGGTGCGGAAGCAGGAATGCCAGGCGAGATCGACTCAGCACGGCTCCATGGTAGGCGGGTCGCGCTCAGCGCGAGATGCCGGTGCAGCGGCACAGGCGGGTCGGCGCGGGGCGGGGGCGGGGGCGCATGGCTCGGCGCGGCCGTCGGCTGCCTCCGCGCACCGGGCCGTCGGGCCCGATTAGAATCGAGGCGTGATCCACGCCGGCGGCGCGACCGAGGGGCTACTGGTGAGTCTGGCCGCCTTCCGAAGCCGCCTCGCGGACCTGGCGGGACTAGGCTGGGCGCGTGCCGGCGCCCTCGATCTCGCGCTCCCGGCCGCGATTCTGATCGTGATTTGGTCCATGTTCGACCAGCTCGGCCGGCAGATAGGCGGGATCTCGTTCGGGCTGCTATGGCCGGTTCTCACGGCCGTGGCGGTTGTCGCGCTGCGGATCCGCCCATTCGGTCGGCGTGGCGGCTGGCTCGGCTCGACGCTTGTCGCCGGTGTCGTCGTGTCCTGGATCCTGTACGACCTGTTGCTGTGGGGCGGATCCGGCCACTTGTACGACCTGAACGTCTACCTGGGTGCCGCCGGTCGCTGGCTGGACGGCGGACAGCCGTACATGACGGCCGCCGTTTCGGCCTGGCCGTCGAACCCGCGGTACGACTTCCTGCTCTATCCGCCGCCGCTGCTGCCGGTCTTCGGTCTCCTGTCGCGCCTGCCCGAAGCGCCGGTCGATGCTGCATGGACGATCGGCATGGTCGCGTGCTCGTATCGCGCCTATAGGCTGCTTGGACTTTCCCGGCCGATGAGCGTGGCGATGCTCGCGTTTCCGCCGGTCATGATCGGCTTCGAGTCGGGCAACATAGCTGGCCTGACGTTCCTCCTGTTCGCCGCCTCGATGCGAGCCGGCGGCGCGCTCGTCGTCAACGGGCTTTTCAAGGCCCAGACTGGACTGCCGGCTTTGTGGCTGCTCAGGCAGAGACGCTGGCGGGCCATCCTGGCCGGACTCGCCGCACTGGCCGTGATCGTGGTTGTCACGTTGCCGTTCGTTGGAGTGGATTCGTGGCGGGCATGGTGGGACGGGCTTGGATACCGCGCCGCCTCGCAGGGTGCGGTCCCATCGATGTTCGGCTACTCGTTGGCCCGGTATCTGCCCGGAGCCCTCTTCGCAGCCCTGTGCCTCGTGCTCATTGGCGTGGCGCTGCTGCTACGCGGTCGGCCAGGCCTGGCCGCTCTGGGCCTGGCATCGATATTCGCCTCGCCGGCGCTCTGGCCGCATGGCTTCGCCTTCGCCCTGCCGGCACTCCTCATGCTGGAGAGCGGGACGGCGGTCTGGCTCCTGCTCGGGGCCGGCGCCGTCGGCTCGAACATCTGGCTCCTCTTCTACGGCGGCTGGCTCGCGGTCGTGGCCGCGCGCCGCCTCCCGGCCGGGCGGCTCCACCCGCTTGTCGGGACGGACGGCCCATGGCCGCGCCCGCTCATGCGGCGCCAGACGAGGGAGCCGGGCGGCCCGCGGCCCCTCGGCCCCGTATCGCCGGTCGCGGTCGTCAAGGTGAGCGCCGGCGCAGAGCCGGACTGACCGGGGCCTCAGAGGCGGCCCCGACGCCGAGGCGGCAGATCGCGCAGAATGACCGGGCCCAGATTCGAAGGCGCCGACACCGCCCCGCCCGGTCATGCCGCCGCGGTGCCGGATCGGGCGAAACGCCGCTGAGGAAAATAGATGGCCCGAAAGACCGACAGGAACGTCAGCAAGCCCGCGCCGAAGTCGACCGCCAAGTCGGCGGCGGCTCATTCGGCCGCCTCCGCGCCGCACCGGTCGAGCGCGCCAAAGCTGGCTTCCGTGCCGAAACAGTCGGGCCCGTCCGGGCAGTCGGCCGCGCCGAACCATTCGGGCTCGTCGAAGCCATCGGCAGCCGCGAAGCCGTCCTCGACGACCGACCTGCGCTCCGGCGGCGCGGCGGGGCTGATCCGTCGCCGTATCGCGGTGCTTCGCAAGACGCCCGAGAACCCGCATGAAACTCGGGGCGCGAGCGTGGTCCGGCCGATCGTCTTCGGCGCGACGGACGGGCTCGTGTGCAACCTGTCGCTGATCATGGGCGTGGCCGGCGCGGCCGGCGAGGATCCCCATTCGCTCGTCATCGCCGGCGTCGCGGGCCTGCTGGCGGGCGGCTTCTCGATGGCCGTCGGCGAGTACGTCTCGGTCCGTTCCCAGCGCGAGTTGCTCGAATACCAGATCGAGCTCCAGCGCCACCAGCTCCACCACACGCCGCAGCAGGAACGCGACATCCTGGTCGAGATCTACGAGGCCAAGGGGCTCTCGTACGCCGAGTCGGACCTGATCGTCGACCGGATCATGAGGGACCCCGAGCGGGCGATCGACACGTTCGTGCGCGAGGAAATCGGGCTCTCGGCCGAGACGATGGGTTCGCCGGTCGCTGCCGGGCTGGGTTCGCTCGGCGCCTTCGCCACGGGAGCCCTGGTGCAACTGATCCCGTTCATCCTCCTCAAGGGCGGTGCCGCGTT
>PMJT01000131.1 GCA_003158495.1 Chloroflexota bacterium
ATTTCTCTGGCTTTGCCGAGCGTGCGCCAATGTCACTCGACGGGCGAGCGAGCGGGAGTCCTGCCGTTATCAAGCTTCCAGGCGCGGGATGGCCGAACGGCTACCGCTTGTCAGTCGGATGGGGCGGCGAGACGGTGGTCTCGTTGGAGTGCACGGGGCCGAGGCTCGCGTCGCCGACGGCCTCGATGGGCCCCGTCGGCACCCTCCACTCATCCCCCGGGCCGGGCTCGCCTGGCCCTACGTTCAAGCCGTGTATCGGCACCACGACGGCGCCCCTGTCCGCCAAGAACACGCCAGCATTGTCCTCAGCTACTCGTCTCTTGTTGCTCATCGAGATACCTGCGTCTGAGCTGGACAGCTGGCAGAAGGTCAGCCGCTCCATAGTCACCGTAGCACCTGGGTCAAAGGCGGCGTTGCATCTTCGCCGAGCGGTCACTTTCGCATTGGCCAGTGTGCTGTCGCCGGCCCCCTACCAGTCCGGATTGATCTGGCGATCCAGGAATTCCGTGGGGGTCATTCGGGGCCGGATCAGTTGGGCGCGCCCGCCACTCACCGCCACTTCCGCGGCCGTGGGATGCGAGAGGAACAACGGCATCGATTCAGTGAAGCCGTAGGCGCCGGCGTCGAGGACGGCGATCAGGTCGCCGACGTGCGGGCGGGGGAGCATGGCATCGGTGGTGAAGACGTCGAGGCCGGTGCAGAGCGGGCCGGCGACGGTGGTTCGAACCAGGGCGCGAACGGCGTCCGTGGCAAAGACGGCGAGGCGGTGTTCGCTCCGGACGAGGGCGGGCCGCGCGAGGTGATTGATGCCGCCGTCGAGGATCGCGACCGGGGCGGAGTCCGGACCCTTGACGTCCACGACCCGGGCCACGTAGGCGCCGGCAGGACCCACGAGGAATCGGCCCGGTTCCAGGACCACTTCCATTTCGCCCAGTCCGTCGGCGTCCCACCGGGCGCGCATTTCGGTCAGGCGCCGGCCGAGCCGAGCGAAATCGAGCGGCCGCTCGCGATTTGCGTAGGGAATGCCGAGGCCGCCGCCGGCGTCCACCAACCGCAGCTGAGTCCCAGCCTGGGCGGCCACCTGCCGGCCGATCTCCACGAGCTCGGAGACGTGCTTCGCGAGTTGCTCCGCATCACGCACGTTGGAGGCCCCGAATGCGTGAACGCCGAGCAGCTCGACGTGCCGTGAGGCCGCCGCAGCGCGGGCGGTGTCGAGCAGCGTATCCAGCGGCATGCCGAACTTGCCCTCGACGCCGCCGATGAGGCGAACGGTCTCGAGGCGAGCGTCCTCCGAAACGGCCAGCCGGAGCAGGATTGGCTGGCGTCGACCGGCGGCCGCAGCGACGGCCTCCAGGCGGCGGAGTTCGCCGGGGGATTCGACCGTGAGCACACCGATGCAGGCCGAAACCGCGGCAGCCAGCTCCTCATCTCGCTTGCCCGGACCCGTCATGGCGATAGTCGACGGTTCGAAGCCGGCACGCAGGACCGTCTCGAGCTCGCCGCCCGACGCGACATCCGCGCCGACGCCGCAGCGGCGCAGGTGCGCGACTACCGCCAGCGCAGGGTTCGCCTTGACCGCGAACGCGACCCGGAAGCCGCGCGGCAGGACGTCGCGGAGAGCAGCAACGCGATGGCCGATCAGGTCCAGGTCGTAGACGTAGAAAGGGGTGCCGAACGCCTCCGCGAGCGCGGCGGGCGAAAGGCCCGCCAGCCGACCCGCTTCCAGGATGCCGCCGGCCGCGGGCGCCGCGGCGGCATTCGAGCGTGTGGCCGTCATCGCAGTGCTTCTTCGAGGGCGACACGGGCGTCGGTGCGCTCGTCGCGGTACTTGACGATGACCGCGGCGGAGAGGGCGATGCCGTTGGCCGCGGCGAACTCGCCCACTACCTGGCGGACTCCCGGAACAACCACCGCGCCCGCGGGAACGGCGAGCGGCTCGTCCAGCGTGCCGACGATGACGCGCTCGTTGACCAGGTCGTAGAGGCGACTCGTGCCGGTGAGGATCACGCCCGCGGCGATGACCGCACCCTTCTGGACNNCACGGGGCGCCGGCCCGGCGGCTCGAGAACGCCGCCGATCTGGACGCCGGCCGATAAGTGGACGCGCGCGCCGATCTGGGCGCACGACCCGACCAGCACGTGCGAGTCGACCATCGCGCCTTCGCCGACCCACGCCCCGACGTTGATGAACGACGGCGGCATGATCGTCACGCCCGGCGCGAGGTAGACGCCGGCACGCACCGACGTTCCGCCCGGGACGACGCGCCACGGCTTGCCGGCGGCCAGGGCGGCGCGCGCTTCCGCGGATTCGAGCAGGCCCTTTACCGGCAGCCCGACCCGATCGCGGAACTGTAGCGCGCCGTTCAGGTCCCACGTTCGCGTCTCGCGGTTCGCGAACAGGTCGAGGATGGCCGATTGGACTGCGGCGTTGACGCGCCAGCCGTTCGGGGCAGAAGGATCCGGTTCGGCGGCGCGAATCTCGCCCGCGTCGAGCGCGCGGAGAGTCGAATCCGTCGAGGCCGCCTGCCCGGGTTCGATCTGAGTGCTCACGCGACGCGCGCTCGAGCGGAGGCGGTCGCGGGCTCGGCTGCCGCGTCCTCGCCGAGGAGTCCGAGGTCCGCGAGCAGCACCTGCATTCGGCTTCGGTGCGGCTCGTCGAGCGGCAGAAGCGGCATCCGCAGCGTGTCGGAGCAGAGGCCCATCATCGCCATGGCCGCCTTGACCGGGACCGGGTTCGGGCCGCCGACGAAGTTGGCCTTCATGAGCGGCAGCCACCGCTCGTGGATCAGGCGGGCCTGGTCCCAGTCGCCGGCGAACGCCGCGTCGCACATCTCGGCCATCTGACCGGGGATCTCGTTGGCGCACGTGCAGATGACGCCGTCGCCGCCGAGCGCGAGCATCGGCATCGTCCACGTGTCGTCGCCGGCCAGGACGGAGAAGTCGGCCGGTCGATCGGCCAGGATCGTCGCGATCTGGTCCATGTTGGCCGATGCTTCCTTCACGCCCACGATCCGAGGGTGCTCGGCCAGACGGAGGAGCGTCGCGGCCTCGACATTGACGCCGGTGCGGCCCGGGACGTTGTAGACGATGACCGG
>PMJT01000077.1 GCA_003158495.1 Chloroflexota bacterium
CGGCGAACTCGCCGCGGACGCCTCTCTCGAGAGAAGCGACTTCCTGGCAGTAGCTTCGGCGCAGCTGAGCAAATTCCTGAACGCCAATAGCGAACGGATCGCCGGACTCGGCGGGCTGGTACTGATCGACGACGAAGTCGACTACCTTGCCATCGCGGAAGACCTGACTTTCCGCAGCCGCAGCCGCTACCTCGACGAAGCCACCGGGAAGTGGGTCAGCGAGACCGAGGTCATCGACAACCCGTCTGAGTTGGTCGAGCTGTACAACCTCGCCGATGTCTTCGCCGCCTTCGCCGAAGCCACCAAGGCCGAAGCGGGCCTGGGCGAAGAGCCCACCGCCACCGGCGACCTGCTCAAGTCGGCGGACATCGCGCCGTCCGATACGGTCGGCCTGGGCGGCGAGAACCCGTATGCCGCCGCCGCCGACGACTGGGCCGCGGCCGGCCATCAGTACGAAGAAGCGCCCGAGAACGAGGAAGAGGCCGCCGAGCGCCTGTACGACCTCGCTCTCGCCTTCCAGGAGCGGAGCCAGCAGACCGAGGCGCACCTCCTCGAGCAGTTCGAGAGCGCGGCCGCGCAGCTCACCGCCGTCCTGGGCGACTTGATCATCGTTGACGACGAAGACGAGCGGCTGACCCTGCGGTCAAACGGCTCCTTCGTCGCCGAAGTCGTGCCCGAGGCGGAAGCCGAGGCCGGCACGTGGCGCAAGCTGGACGGTCCGGACGACCTGGTCGAGTTCTACGATCCCACCGATGTCTTCGGCGACCTGGCCGACACGCTTGCCGAAGCCTTCCCGGCGCTCGGCGAGCCGGCGGGCGAGGGCGAAGTCGATGGCGAGGGCGGCGAGGGATCGGAAGCGGATGAGGGCGGGGAGGGCGACGACCGCCGGTGACGATGCGCCTCGTCGCGGCCGAGCTCGTCGAAAGCCGGCAGATACTGCCGGGGCAGTGGATTCAGTCTTTCCACGCCCCTGAGCTGGCTTCGGGCTCCCGGGCAGGCCAATTCGTGCACGTTCGCACGGGTGATTACTCCGGCCTCGTCCTGCGGCGTCCTTTCTCGATAAACACGTCTGATCCGGCCACCGGCATCATCACGCTGCACTTCCGCACCGTTGGGCGGGGGACGGAGTGGATGACGCGCGTCCGAGAGGGCGAGCGGCTGGACATGCTCGGCCCGCTCGGCCGGCCCTTCGAGGTCGACCCGCGCAGCCAGCATCTGCTTCTCATCGCCGGCGGCCTGGGCATGGCCGGAGTTCGGATGCTCGCCGATGAGGCGGTCCGCGACGGCCGCCAGGTGACGATCCTATTCGGCGCCCTGAGCGCGAGCCATGTCTATCCGTCCAGCCTCCTGCCGGACGAGGTCGAGTACATCGTGGCCACGGACGACGGGTCGCTGGGCCACCATGGCTTCGTCACGGAGCTGGTCCAGGAATACGAGGCCTGGGCGGACCAGGCCTTCGCCTGCGGCCCGCACCCGATGCTGGCCCGGCTCGCCCAGCTCGCCGCGGGACGCCGGGGCAGGCTCGGAGTAGCCAAGCTGGGACGGAGGCGCGGCGCATCCAAGCTGGACCCGCTCGGCTCAACTTCGGCCCGGCGCAAGTCGTTCCTGCAGGTCTCGATGGAGCAGACGATGGGCTGCGCCGTCGGGGCGTGTCTCGGCTGTACCGTCATCGGTGTCGAAGGTCCGCTCCGCGTCTGCCGGGAAGGCCCGGTCTTCGCGGCCGAGGAGATCGCATGGCCGACTGCATGAGATCGAGCCGATGAAGTCGAAGCGGGTAGTGATCCATTTCGGCGACATGCGCCTCGGCGTGGACTCCAACAGGTCGAGGCGGACGCCGACGGTCCGAAAGCCAAAGGGCGCGATCGAACCGGTCGACCGGTTCAAGGTGCCGCCGGGCGGCCGACCCCGCGTAGAGACGGGGAATGCCGCAGTTGCGGACCTGGGGACGTCATCGGTCGTGGCGCCGACGCTCGCGGAACGGGCCGCGCTGGATCGGATCGACCTCTCGGTGGACCTGGCGCCGGAGCGAGGCCTGCCGCTCGCCAACCCTATCCTCGTGGCTTCGGGCACCTTCGGCTACGGCGTGGAATACGGCGAGGTCGTCGACGTCCAGCGGATCGGCGCGATCTGCTGCAAGGGCACGACTCTCAAGCCACGAGCCGGCAACCCGCCGCCGCGCGTCACGGAAACGCCGGGCGGGATGCTCAACTCGATCGGGCTGCAGAACCCCGGCGTAGAGGCCGTGATCGAGAAGTACGGCCCGATCTGGCGCGGCTGGAAGGTGCCGGTCATCGTCAACGTCGCCGGCGAATCCATCGACGACTACGTCGAGGTCGCTCGCCGGCTGGACGGCGTGCCAGGCGTCGCCGGCATCGAGCTGAACATCAGCTGCCCCAATGTCGGCAAGGGCGGGCTCCAGTTCGCGATCGACCGCGACGCCGCGCGGGCCGTCACGGCCGCTGTCCGACGTGCGACGGACTTGCCGCTCCTGGTCAAGCTCTCCCCGAACGTGTCTGATGTCCGGCCGATCGCCAAGGCGATCGAAGAAGCGGGCGCGGACGCGATCTGCGCCATCAACACGCTCTCCGGATTGGCCGTCTCGCCGGATCGGACGCGCGCGTTCCTCGGCAACACCTACGGCGGNNGCTGGACTTCCTTGCCTGCGGCGCGGTCGCGGTCCAGGTGGGCACGGCTATCTTCGCCGACCCGGAGCTGCCGGTCCGGCTCTCGGACGAACTCCGCGCGGAGTGCCTGCGCCGCGGCCTCGACTCGTACCGGCCGCTCATCGGCACGGCTCTTCCGAAGCGCACCGGCGCCCCGTCGGCAAAGGGCGCGGAATACCGGCCGTGACCTCGCTCAAGCCACTCACCGGGAGGCCCGCATGACGACAACACGATCCACGGCCGAGCACGCCGCGGCACGGACGATTGCCGCCCGGACGGAGGAGCTCTTCCGCGGCTCCGGAGCGCTCAAGGAAGGCCACTTTCTGCTCAAGAGCGGCAAGCACTCCGAGCGCTACCTGGAGAAGTTCCTCGTCCTGCAGGACCCGGCCGCGACGAGCGAGCTGTGTGGCTTCTGGGCCGCCCGCCATCGCAACCCGGATGGGACCTCGATGGTGGACGTCGTTGCGGGGCCTACCACCGGTGGGGTGGTGCTGGCTTTCGAGACTGCCCGCCAGCTCGGCGTGCGCAGCATCTTCGCCGAAGAGGTGAAGGACCCGGACGGCACCACGCGCCGCGAGTTTCGGCGCGGCTTCACCATCGCCCCGGGTGAGTGCGTGCTGCTCGTCGACGACATCCTGACCACCGGCGGCTCGCTCCTGGCGATGCTTCCGGCCGTGGAAGCCTTTGGCGGCGAGATCATTACCTGCGCGGTCATGGCTGATCGATCGGGCGGCCTCGCCTCGCTCAGCTCGCCGACGACGGGGCGGTCGTATCCACTCCGGGCCCTGTGGCAGCTCCAGCTCCCCACCTACGATCCGGGGCCGGACACCTGCCCGGCCTGCGCCGCCGGTATTCCGCTCCACGCTCCGGGCAGCACGGGCACGACGAAGAGTTAGCTTGGCCGGCCGGGCGAGCCGGGGCGCCAGACGACCGCGCTACGCCCCGATCGAGACGTCCAGCGTCGCGATAGCCTGGACCCAGTCCGGCGACATCCACTGCCAGACCAGCTGCCCGGCATCGATCGGATCGTCGAGCGCGGGCGTGTAGACCATGTCCATCGAGATCGTCTCGCCGGGCAGGAGCTCCCTGCCGAGCGCGTTGCAGTTGAGGAGTCGCATCGGCGCCGTGCCGCTATCCAGGCCGGTCAGGTACATGCGGTAGGCGGGGCACGGTGAGAGCGGTATCGCGGCGGCCGTCGCGTTCGTCAGCTGCACTGTGAAGTGGTTGGCGTCGCCGCGATGCCACAGGTTGCTGTCCGTCGTGAGCTGGGCGCGCAAGACCAGCGGCGTCGTGGGGCCGGACGGAGAAGCTGCCGCGGAAGCCTCGTCCGTCGGCGCGGCCGAGGGTGTCGGGGCTGCCGTCGCGTCCACCCAGGCGATGGGCGTTGCCGGCGGCATCGACGGCTCCGGCGCCGGCGCGCTCGAGAAGGCACCGACATGGCCGAGCAGCGCCGCGCCCAGGGCGATGGCAGCCAAACCGCCGATGAGGATCGGCGGGCCGTATGACCGCCGATCCCGCGTCTGTTCGATCCGCTCCACCCGGACCGGCTCTGTCGGCTCGAGGTCCTTCGCCTCTGCCTCTGGATCGAACTCGCGATCGAGCGAGCGTTTCACGTTGCTCCTGGTCTGCTAGCCCCTGTCCGGCTCGTTTCCACGCTCCGGGCCCTGGTCGCCGGCGGGTGACGCAATCGCATGCGGCCTGAGAACCACTTCGAGCTCCAGCTCGAGAAGTGCCGTGCCGATACCGTGCCGCCGCTCCAGTGCGTCGAGCAGGACGAGTTCGCACTCGTCGCGGTCGAGCCGGTACGCGGCCACGCCGAGCCAGCGTTCGCCGTCGACTGCAAGCAGGCACGGCAGCTGGGCTACGTCGTAGCCGAGGCCGCGGCTGACGGCGACCGGCGAGCCCCAATTCGACCGAACGAGATCGGCGAGCCCAGCCCGTTCGTCCTCGTGGATCGGCCGGATCAGGGGCCCGGCGAATGCTACGTCGGCCATTGCTGGGTCAGTCCAGCACCACGTGCTGGTGCCAGTGCGGGGCCATCGCCGGCAGACCGAGAGCCTCGATCTTTGGTTGGATGGCCTCCTGGGCGTCGGGGTCGCCGTGGACGATGAACACGCGGCGTGGGACGCCCGGGTCGCCGGCCTTGCGACCGGAGATGAAGTTGCCCAGCCACGCCAGGATCTCGGGCTCGTCGGCGTGGGCCGAGAAGCCGCTGATCGATCTCACGGCGCAGCGAACCTGGTACTCCTGGCCGTCGACGCGAGCGGTCTTGACGCCGGCCTGGAGATTGGCTCCGAGCGTGCCTTCGCCCTGGTATCCGACGAACAGGATCATCGCCTTCGTGTCGCCGATGAGCGTCCGCAGGTGATTGAGGACACGGCCGCCGGTGAGCATGCCGTTGGAGGCGACCAGCACGTACGGCCGGTGCGATCGTTCGATCGCCTCCGACTGCGCGGCCAGCGGCGTCTCCTTCGCGTCGGGGAAATCGATAGGCCCCTCGCCCTTGTTCAGCAGGGCCAGCGTCTCGGCGTCGTAGTAGTCCGAATGCTCGCGGTAGATCGTCGAGGCCTTCGACGCCATCGGCGAGTCGAGGAAGAGGTGGACCTTCGGGATCCGACCCGCGTCGAGCAGGTTGTTCATCGCCCACGCGACTTCCTGCGTCCGCCCGATGGCGAACGAAGGGATGAGCAGCACGCCGTTCCGGGCCACGGTGTCGTTGATCGCCTGCGCGAGCTGATCCAGCGACTCGGACTCGGGCTCGTGGCTGCGGCCTCCGTACGTGGACTCGACCAGAACGTAGTCCGCCTGGGTGAGGATCGACGGGTCGCGCAGGATCGGGGCGCCGGTCCGGCCGAGATCGCCGGAGAAGATGAGCGTTCTGGCCGGCACGTCCTTCTGGGCGTCGACTCGCAGCTCCACGATCGACGAGCCGAGGATGTGGCCGGCGTCGTGGAAGACAGCCGTGACGCCCGGGGCAACGACGATCGCCTTTTCGTAGTCCGTGGCGCGGAAGTGGCTCAGCGAGGTCTGGGCGCCGGCCTGGTCGTAGAGCGGCTCCTCGAGCACCATGTTCGGTGCGGCGGGGCTGCCGGCCATCGCGGCGTCGTGATTGGGGTGGCCGAACGGCGGGTAGCCCATGCGCGTGCCGAGGCCCTGCTCGTCGTGGAGGCTCAATTCGTCGATGCCGGAGGCGACAACGTGACCGTCCGGCAGCACGTCGCCGGCGTGGGCCCCGATCGGAGCGCCGGCACTGGCGCTCACAGGCGCCGCGTCTTCCTGCTCCTCGGCGAGCTTCTCTTCGGCCTCGATCGCGGCCTGGTCGCGCTGTTCCTCGCGGGCGGCCTTGTCCGGGTTCTTCGACCTCCAGTGGTTCTGGCGCTTGGCGAACTCCTCCTGGAGCTTGCCGGAGTCCAGCAGGACGAGAGAGGCGAGTTCGATCGTGCCGCGGGTGGCGTAGATGGGGCCGGTGAAGCCTTCGGTGACGATGTGGGGGATGAGTCCGCAATGGTCGAGGTGGGCGTGGGTCAAGACGATCGCGTCCAGGGATGCCGGGTCGTAGGTCAGTGGAACCCGGTTGCGCACGACCTCGTGCGGACCGCCCTGGAACATGCCGCAATCGATCAGCACCCTGGCCCGCTCGGTGATGAGCAGGAACTGTGAACCGGTGACTGTGTTGGCAGCGCCGAGGAAGTGGATTTCCATGTGCGCATACTGCCACCCCGCGGTTCTCGGCGCGCGTCCGGCGCGGCGGCGGCCGGCGGCCGGCGGGGTGGATCGGCGGCCGGCGGCTCACGAGTATGGAGCCGGCCTCCGGTAGTCCGTCGCGGAATCCGGCGCGTATATTGGACAGAAGCTTCGTTGGGGCTTGTGGGGAGGGCGAGCGATGAACGGCGACGACAAGCACACGGATCCGGGGACGCCTGTGGGAGCGGCGCTGCCGGAGCTCCAACGGGTTCGGGCCAGGACCAGGTCCGGTTTCTGGGCAGGCGGACTGCCGTTGCTGGTCGGGGTTGGGCTCGTGGTCGTCCTGGGCGTCGGGCTGGTCGCATCGGGCGCGGTTCGCGGCTCGCCTGCCAGGTCTACCACGGACGGCTTCGCGCTCACGGGCCTGGTCGGTTGTTTCGGCGGAGCTCCAGGGTTCTCGCTGGACCTCGTGCCGGCCGGAGGCCCGGGCGTCGAGAGCGAAACAGGTGCCCGGGCCGCCGCGCTCAAGGCCTTCATCGCCCTGAACCCGGACATGCCCGCTTCCGGCTGGAAGATGGTGCTCAAGGTCGGCTCGACCGAGATGTACCTGGCGCGCGCGGTGGGCGGTTACGTCGAAGTCAGGCTGGAGCCGGGCAATCCCGATGGCGGATCCACCGGGTCCGATGCCTGGCATGCAACCGGCTACGGCGGCTGCCCGCTCATGGCGCTCCCGCCGGCAGGCTACGGCCCGGCCAGCTGGTCGCTCGACCCGGCGAATCCATATTCGGCCGGGGCGATCGATCTCCACGTACTGGTCATGGAATTGGGCTGCCACGGTGGCCAGACGGCCGCGGGTCGGATCGCCCAGAACGTCCATTACCTGCCCGAAGCGGTGATAGTGACCCTCGTCGTCATGGCGCGCACCGGGGCGCAGACCTGCCCCCGGACGCCGCCCACGCCGTATGTAGTGCACCTCACAGAGCCGGTGGGGATGCGGGATCTCCGCGACGGTGGCAACGTGCCGTCGACGCAGGTGGCCGCGGCGGGCCATCCCTTCTTCACGCCTACGCCGACGCCGCCGCCGGCCAACTGGCACATGCCGATGGAGTGCATCGGCGAGGCCGGAGGCGCCGGCAGCTTCAAGGCCGCATCGATGAGCGCGAAGTTCGATGTCTACTGCTCCGTTCTGCCGGCCGGATGGCAGCGGACGGCCATGAACGACTTCGCCCAGGTCGTGACTTCGGTGACCGCCACGTACGTCGGCCCGAACGGAGAGAAGCTCGAACTGGCCGAAGGGGACTTCTGCAGCGAAGGCGCGACCGCCTGCGCCCCCGGAGAATCCCTCGGGACCGCGATGTTTGGCGACCGCCAGGGTCATGTTGTTTCGCGCCCTCCCGGCGCCGATTTCGCGCTCTACGTGGCGCCCGGAGAGTCTCCGTCGTGGAAGGCGACCGGCTCGGGCATGACGCTGGAGCAATTCGAGGCGCTGACGGCCGCACTCATCGTCGTAGCCAAGTAGCGGGTCGCGGGGAGTGGGCGGCGGTCGCGGCGTCCGTCGACCGTCCCGACGTGCGCGGCGACGGCCCACCGTCGAACGCAGCGCAGACCTCCCTTGCTAGATTCAGTCGGGCAAGGAGGCATGGGCGCATGCGACAGGCGTGGCTCCCTCGCGCACTGGCGGGAATCGCGGTGGCCTCAGTGGCGGCCGCCTGCTCGCCGGGTGCTGCGTCAAGCGCCCGGCCCGGCCGCTCGCCGACCCCGAGTGCGACGACGGTGACGCTCTCGCGGTCCGCCGCCGGTTCGCTCGACTCCGGGCTATCCTGGATCGCCGCCCGTGTCGACCAGCCCGCGACAATCGAGGGCGTTCCCACCGACGCGCCGGTCTTCTGCTCGCCCTGCCACCCGATCGTGGGCACGTACATCGACTCGCTGGTGGCGGTGCGAGGCGGTTTCATCGCGCTGGGATTCGACCAGCCGCCGTCCCACGCCGCCGCCTGGTCGTCGACGGATGCGATGAACTGGCGGCGCGAAAGCGACCTGCCCGCTCCGGGGGGCAGCAGCATCTCCGCGGCGGTCGTGGGGCAGGATGGCTCCGTCATCGCGGTGGGCGGGAGCGGCCCAACCGCGGCCGCCTGGCGGACCACGGACGGCGCCACCTGGACCTTGACGCAGCTGCCCGCACCGGGAACCGATGCCGGGGTCGGGCCGGGCGCCACGGAGCGCCTCTCGGCCGTCGCTGAGACGCCTGGCGGTTTCGTGGCCGGCGGATACGTCGAGACGGCAACGGCGATCCGCATGGCCTCGTTGTGGCGCTCGCCCGACGGCGTTACGTGGACGCGAACCATCGTGCCCATTCCGGCGGGGTCGAGCGAGGTGACCGGCATCGCCGAATTGAGCGCAAGCGAACTCGTCGCCGTCGGGATTGCCGGAGACGAACGGCGAGGCACCGCGGCGGTCTGGCAGTCG
>PMJT01000123.1 GCA_003158495.1 Chloroflexota bacterium
GCGCCGATCGTAACCAGCGCTTCGGCGGCAGCCTCGCGCACCAACATTCCCCGGTCATTGAGGGCCGCGGTGAGGGGCTCAACGGCAGGCGCGCCGATCCTTACCAACGCCTCGGCGGCAGCCTCGCGTACCAACATTCCCCGGTCATTGAGGGCCGCGATAAGTGGCCCTACCCCAATCGCGTCACCGATCTGGCCCAGCGCCACTGCGGCGTACTGGCGAACGTCGCGGTCTCCCCGTTTGAGGGCGCCGATGAGGGGCTCCAGGGCAGGCGGGCCCATTTGGCCGAGGGCCTCGGCGGCAGCGTCGCGCATATCCCAGTCTTTGAAAGTGGCTATCAGGGGATCCACGGCGGGAGCACCGATGCGGCAGAGCGCCTCGACAGCAGGTGCTCGCGCACCACTCTTCTGGTGGCCCAGTACTCTGATCAGCCCCGGGACGTCTCCCTCGGCCTCGAGCTTCTTGACGCTTGACGTTCCAAACAGCGGCATCTGTGCGCTCTCCTCGGTATCAGTCTGACACGAACAGGGGTCCTTCTGAAAGCCAAAGCGCAGCCCGGTGACCGAGGGCTGCGAGCAGGAGCGAGCTGTACGGGCGCGGAGGGCTCGGCAAGGGAGTGTCCAACTCGTTCTGGAGCTTGGACGACAGGAACTGCTCAGAGCGGCCTTCGACCGGCACAATGACCTGAGTCTTGTGCGAGGCCAGCCGACTATGGCTAGCCGTTGCGTCGAAGATGAGGTTGCCGGCACAGCAGAAGGCGCCTAGCCCAGAACCGGCGGCTCACACGCGCAATTGCATGACCGCCCCGGGCCACCCCTCGTCGACGTAGGTGTCGCACTCTTCGAAGCCCAGGTCCTGGTAGTAGGCACGAAGCGCTGCATTCTCCGCCCAGCAATCGAGCCGAAGGTAGGTGACGCCGGACGAACGAGCCTGCTCAGCCGCCCACATGATCAAGCTGCGCCCGACTCCTCTCGATTCTGGCCGCATACGACTTGCGACCGTGTACACGTAATAGGCATCCTCAACCGCGCGCTTGGCGACGATCGGATCCATGTAGGGCGGAGGGAAGCTGCCGGTGACCGCGTAGCCGTGGACGTCGCCGTGTGAATCGACCGCAACCACCGCCTCCCCGTCGCTGATCCAGGACGAGACGCGGGCTACAAAGACCGGCTCCGAGGACGGGGGCTCGGCTCCCCACTGCTCTGCAAAGCCATGTTCGAGGAGCCACACGGTGGCTTTGTCAGACACTTCGAGGATGTATTGGGCGTCGCCGGACACGGCGGGTTGTATCTGCCAGGCGGTGGTCACGGTTGGGGGCTCCTTTGAAGGTGGCATCGGCGGGACGGTTCGGGCGAAGGTTTGCGACCCGGGAAGTCTCCTGCCAGTGCCGCCGAAACGCTATCGCCGCATCGTGGTGGCGTGGTCGAGTCGGGGATGCACTGACGGCCACAGCCGTTTCGGCGAGAGTCGCATCCACGAGCATAGTGACTGCTCGCCCCAGGAGATGGTCGTGAAGGGAGGCTTGCTTGCGCCGCCACGTGGCAGGCCTGGCGATTCGGTCGCCGTCGTCGCGCCGTCTGCCCGGGCGGTGGCACCGGGTCGAACGGGGCGCGTCTACTTTGAGTCCCACGGCCTGGAAGTCCGCATCAACCGAACGCGGGCAAGCGGGCGGGCTGGGTTTCTGCCGACGGCCCAGGCTGGCCCGACATCTCCTGGCTGCGGCCCCGAGAAGGAGTTCCCGCGATCCCGAACCACGGCCCTGCACCGTCTCGAAGAACTTTCGCGTTGTGCTCTTGAACGGCGGACGAGCGACCGCAAGCTGCGCGCTGCGATGTGCAGGCGGCTCAGCTAAGGTAGGCTCGAGCCAATGCAAGGAGGTCGAGAACCGCATGCGTATGACGGACTTGAAGAGCGGCTGGGCGATCGTCGCCAACGACGGGCACCGCTTTGGCACCGTCGAAAGCGTCGGCCAGAACTACATACTCGCATCGAAGGCCGGCCTCCCCGGCCGGCTATATGTCCCCGCGACCCACATAGCCAATGTCGAACACGAGATCGTCTATCTCAACCTCGCGAAGGGAGAGGCCGATCAGATGGGCTGGGAGCAGCCACCGAGGGATCAAGACGCGTCGCAGGCAACGCCCGAAGACGACCTACATCGGCACGTCTGACTCGAAAGGCGAACGAAGAGACGACCTCAAGAGCGCTGGCCGCTCGGTCTCGCGCCGGGCCGACGATTGAACCGACGCGCCACGGGCCGAAGTGGCGCCGGTACGCGTGCGAGAGCCACACCAGCCCGTTGAGGGACTACCGCGAGAGGAACTGGTTCGGAGCTGGTGCGCCGCGCGAAGACCCGGCGGCCGTCAATGGTCGCCCAGCCCCATCGACCGCCGTGGTTTCGTATGAGGATCTCGCCGAAACAGGCACCCAGGTTGGGGCAGACGAGTGCCGCCGTCGGCATGGACGGCAAAATAGAGACGGGCCACGCTCCCAGAGCGCGGCCCGTCTCTTGCGACCAGTCGCCCTAGAGCGAGACGCCGATCGCGCTCAGGAGGTTCGTGATCATGCCACCCATGAAGAGCAGCGAGGCAATTGCCGCGATAGCGATGAGTCCGAGAATTAATGCGTACTCAGCAAGACCCTGGCCCGCCTGAGTTCGGGGCCGCTTCAACGAAACCATGAAACCCTCCTTTCTTGGCCTGTGCCAGCACCCCCTATACGTAAGGTGCCTGACCCACCGATAGTACTGCTACCAAGGGGCTGCGGAAGGGGAATTCGTGCCGAAGTGGTGCGTTCTGCCACCTATCGCGACAGCAACCGCCATCTCCGGGGAGGAGTCCTGAGCACGCGGCGAAGCGTCAGTCAGGTCGGTCGGGGTCCTGCTGAATGCCCATCCATCGTCGGTCTGATCGCAGTTGCAGCGATCGGGAGCTTGCTGCTCGGCTAGCGAAGCAACCCGAACAGTACGTTCGAGGCGACTCCGAATAGGCCGATTCCTAGCGCGAGCGCCGCGGACGGGAGGACCAGGGTCGGGAAGCGTCGCACCACTCGCGACAAAGCCACCAAGATGATGGCGATGCCGGCCGCTTTCAGCGCCATCGGTCCCAACGGACCCGCTGACAGGTACAGCGTCCGCGCCAAAGGGTTACCCTCGGCACCGACACCCACGCGGCCGACGGCGGGGATGAATGTCGCAAGGTCCAGGAGTTCTACGGCAGCCACCACGGCAAATACTGCTGCGTACCTATTGGACATGTATCGAAGCACCGGTGCTCCTTCGCAACGGGCGTGAATGACTGCCTCAAGCATCGGCACATGGCCGCCACGTTGATATAGGACCTCAGGCATGTAGAAGCCGGCCCCAATCGTCCGGTGCAGCCCGAGAGATTCGAGGAGCCGGTGGCCCTGGACGTGGGATGCCCGGCCAACTTCCGCTCAGTTGGCACGCGGGACGCTTGGCCAGCCCGATTCCGAGATCCACGCGCAAGGTACCCCACGCGCAATGCCATTCGGCTAGTTGACGATCAGCTCCCTCTACTACGGAATAACAGTGACGTCCGGTGCCACCGGATGGGGGATGCGGAGGCGGCGTGCGCACGGACCACGAACCGAAGGAGCCCGGCCCGAACGCGGTCGCCCAACCGCGCGTGGCGGCGGCAGGAGTTGATGGGCCACCGGCGCTGCCGCTTCCGGCCGGTGTGGAAAGAACCATCCTGGATCGTTCCAGGGCCGCCGTGTTCCATCTCGATCGACACGGCAGATGCGTTCATGGGAGCTCTGTTGCGCACGAGACTCCCGACTGGTTCGCCGTAATCGAAGCGGGCGTGGCGTCGGGTGGCTCTGAGCCCGAGTTTGGCGAATTCGAGGGTCTGCGTCGGCGCGTTGACCAGACCGGAGAGGTCGCGGCAGGGATCCTGCGACTGCCCTCCGGCGAGACCGAACGCTACCTCGAATACGGCATCGTTCCGGCTCCTGGCCCAGTCGGAGCAGTGGCGAGCACTATCGTGACCGTCTGGGATGTCAGCGGACGTATCGCCGCCGAGCGGGCAAGCCGCCGCCACGCCAGACGCCTGAAGCTCATCCTCGATGCTGCCCCAATACCCCTGACCGTCATCGATTCAAACGGTGTAGTCGAGATCTGGAACCCGGCCGCAGAACAGATGTCCGGTCTGGCGGCCGCGGACGTCGTCGGGCGACATCCCGAGAACGCCCTGCCCGGCCTGGCCTGGCTCGTGCCGGCGATCGCCTCTCTGCTGCCAAAAGGGCCGGTCCACGACCTGCCGATCGAATGGCAGGCGCGCGACGGCACGCGGCTCGAACTGAGCGCCCACTGTGCCCTCATTGACGATCCGGATGGAGCTCTCGACGCGGTCGTCGGAGCAGCAGTTGATGTCGGGCCTCTGCGGGAACGGGAGCGGAGTATCGCCCGGCTCAATCGGATCTACGAAGTCCTGACCAAGATCGACGGCGCCATCTTTTCGATGAGAGGGCGTGACGAACTCCTCGGCGCCGCATGTCGGATAGCGGTCGAAGTTGGAGGCTTTGCCTTCGCCTGGATCGGACTCGCCGACCAGGCCGGCAACGTCCGAGTGGTAGCCAGCCATGGGCCGGACCCATCTTTCCTGGGCGAAGGACCCATCAGCGCGAGGCCCAGCGAGCCAGCTGGCGCGGGACCGCTCGGGACCGCAATTCGCGAGGACCGTCCGATCATCGTGCAGGACGTACAGGGCGAGGGATCCGCAGAACCGCGGCGCGCCAGCGCGCTGGCGCGCGGATACCGCTCCACCGCTGCATTCCCTATCCACCTGGGAGGCCGGGCGATCGGCGCCATGAAGCTGTACTCGCCACACCTGGCATTCTTCGACAGCGAGGAAGTGCGGCTGCTTTCGGACATGGCCCAACACCTCTCGTTTGCTCTCGAGAGCCTCGAAACTGAACGGCTCCGGGGGCAGGCCGAGACTCGGTATCGCACCCTTTTCGAGAACAACCCCCAGGCCATGTGGGTGTTCGACCTTGTGACGCGGCGCATAGTCGCGATCAACGAGGCCGCCGTGAGCGCCTACGGCTACACGCGCGACGAGTTCCTGGCCATGACCCCAGACGACGTTCTGGCGCCAGAATCTGGGGCCACCGAATCTTTCGACTACCCGTCGGGCACCGACCTCGGCCAGGCCTCCATGCAGCGCCACCTCCGTCGGGATGGCCGGCTGATGGAGGTCGAGATCAGTGGTCACGAGATCGAGTTCGACGGCCGGCGGGCCTGCGTTTCGCTGATCAATGACGTGACCGAGCGTCGCCAGCTCGAGGGCAGGCTCCGCGATACGGCCAAGATCGAAGCGGTCGGCCAACTCGCCGGCGGCATCGCCCACGACTTCAACAATGTCCTGGCCGCCGTGATCGGCTACGCCGACCTGCTGGTGCAGGATCTGGGCGACGACCCACGAGCCCAGGACGCGCAAGAGATCGGCCGCGCCGGACGTCGAGCCGCCGATCTCACCCGCCAATTGCTAGCTTTCGCCCGACGCCAGGTGCTGGTGGCTAAGCCGGTCGACCTCAACGAAGTGGTGGCAGGGGTCGTGCCGATGCTGCGTCGCCTCATAGGCGAAGACATCACACTCTCAACGCACCTGGCAGCGTCCCCGGCGATCGTCGTGGTGGACCCGAGTCAGCTCGAGCAAGTCCTTGTCAACCTCGCGGTCAATGCCCGCGATGCGATGCCGAACGGCGGTCGGCTGGGAGTGGACGTCGCGCTCCAAAAGACGACCTCGAGGCGGCGTCACCACCTCAGGGGGCCATCTGTACTTTTGACGGTGAGCGACACGGGCACGGGCATGAGCCAAGAAGTCCTCTCTCATGTGTTCGAGCCGTTCTTCACCACCAAGGCCTCAAAGGGTACGGGTCTCGGCCTGGCTACCGTCCACGGCATTGTCAGCCAGTCCGGTGGCGAGATCTGGGTCGAGTCAATCCCGGCTAAAGGCACGACGTTCTCGGTTCTGTTGCCTCAATCGGACCGAGAAGCGGTGCCCGTCGTCTCGCCGGTGCGGCACTCTACGAACAGCGTGGCCGGGGCAACCATTCTCGTCGTGGAGGACGAGCCCGACGTTCGACGTTTTGTAGTCCGGACCCTTGAGCATGAGCGCTACACCGTCCTTGTGGCTGGCTCGCCCGGCCAGGCCGAGGCGCTGGCGGCGAGCGGCGAGCGGATCGACCTGGTTCTCACGGATCTCGTGATGCCCGGCGTTAGTGGCTCGGAGCTCGCCAAACGACTCCTTGTCCGGCACCCGCAGATGCGGGTCCTCTATATGTCCGGGTATGACCCCAAGCCCTCGTTCAGGCTTACACCGGAACAGATGGTCGGCTTCCTGGCCAAGCCGTTCGGAGCCGACGAGCTGACTGCCAGAGTGCGCGACGCTCTCTCGATCTAGCCGCGCCTGGCCAAGTTCGGCTTCGTTCATACGACCTCTCGGGCCGCACAGAACGTAGCCAACCTGGTCTCCCCCGGCGCTCTGTCACCCGAAGGCTGCGCCTACCAGATCCACGGGACCAGGCGCGACCGGCCCCGACAGTACTCGACGTAACTGTCTCCAAGCCCATCTCGGAGAGCCGCCTCCTCCACCGTGATCCGCCAGATCAGCCCCAGGGCCGGCAGCACAACCATCACTGCGACGCTGGCCAGGTCCCCCAGGGAGAGGCCGAAACCGGCCAACAGGATCAGCACCCCCAGATACGAAGGGTGGCGGACAATCCTGTACGGCCCACCGCTGACTACCGCCTGCTCCGGCCGGACCACGACTGTCGTCGTGAAGAGTCGCCCCAGAGTGAGCACCGCCCACAGTCGCAGCAGCATCCCGACCCAGGCGACGGTCAGTCCCGCGACTACCCACAACACAGGGTCCGGCAGACCCAGAGTCTGGTGCAACGCGAGCACCAGCCCAGCCGCGAACCCGCCGACGATCCCGGCCGTGACGGAGAAATAGGAACCTGCGTCCTGCCTGCTCTTCCAGGCCCCCGAACGCAGGTCCCGAAACGACAGGATGCGCTCGCCGATGACCCAGACGGCCGCAGTCACGCCGAACGCGATCTCGGCGCCGGGCTGCGAAAGGACGAGGGTCACGAGCGACATTGTGCAGCCCGTCAACTGGAGCCGCACGACGAACCCCGGGCCGGATGGGTACTCAGCAATCTATAGCCGGCCCAACGCGCTCTGCGAGGCATCTCTGGGCCCTAGCCGGCCGACACGATGAAACCCCAGGTCGGGGCCGGGCTAACGGCCAGCAGGCGGAAGATGGGGTTTCCATCCTCGTTCCATCGAGCGCGGACGGGCAGGCTGTGGATGAAAGAAGGTCCCATGGAACTCCTAATCGTGATCATCATCCTGATCCTGGTGTTCGGCGGAGGCTTCAGCTTCTACCGGCGCTGAGGATCGGGCGTCTGAGGGCGGCAGATGCCTCTGGCTGAACGAGGCCGCGTCCCGAGGGCGAGGGCGCGGTCTTGCTGCATGGTCCGGCAGCTGGTCGCACACGACCACAAACGCCCGGACAACGACGCCACGGTTCTCATGCCCATCAACACGTGATCCGCACATTCGTCGCCCGCGCACCCGAAGGAGATCCCGTGACCAACGACAGTGGTACCACTTCGCATCGCAGCCCGAACGCCGTCGACATCGTCACCGCCCGGACGAGTGTCGCACGGCTTAACGAGACCCTGATGTCAGACCCAATCGGGGCCGACATCGGACCATTGCCGCCCATCGATGCCGTGCCCGGCGGCCCGTCAAACGAGGGAGCGATAGATGGCCTGCCCGGCCGCTACGAGCGCCAGGACGAAGAGGACACCGCAGCAGGCTTGGATATGAGCCGAGCTCCGTTCGCCTCGATCAATGGGTAGCGAGCGTCCGCAAATCGTCATCGTTCGCCAGGGCGGCGATCATGGCTGCCTCATCTCCCTCCTACTCCTGATCGTGGCGTGGCCACTGGCAATCGTCTATTGGATCCTGCGGCTGATGGCCTGGGGAGTTGGAGTAATGGTGGACTGGTTGACCCTAGGGCCGGCCCGACGTCGCCGACGCTGAGCGCTTGGTGTTGCCTCGCAAGCAGGCAGTAGAGCTGTCGTGCTTCGCGGACCGGGGTATCGCGACGACGTATCGACCAGAGCTGGCGAGCCGCGAGCGCACTCCGACTGGCATGTCGATCCCAAGGCAGGCGGGCTACGGTCAAGCGCTCGCTTTGGTCTGGCGAGGAGGCGGCCCACGATGAGCTTGGCGTCGGCTCGTGACAGACCTCTCGACTCATAGATCTCGACCAGGATTGCTCGTTCCTGCTTCGCAGCTCCTACTCGGGGCGCGTGACTACAAGTCTGCCGCCCAGTCGTTCTGATTAGCGGCCGCCAGAACCTCGACCACGCCCGACCCGTGCGTTACTTCCGGGTGCTCCAGTGGTCGGCCGCCTCCCGCTCCAGGACCGCCAGGCGACTGTAGTAGTCCGGGAACTCGTTCAGGTGGGCGAGCGCGATCTTCCCGGTAGTAATCGAATCGTCCCCGGTGACGTCGGTCTTGGGGCTTCGGAGCCCGTGCTCGAGTTCGACGTCCAGCCCCTTCCGGAACTGCTCGAGGTCGTACTTCAGCGCTTCGAAGTCCAACCCGAGCTGAGTCGCGACGGCGAGCGCCTCTTCGCGCGTGAACGATTTCTTGACAGCAGTCGCAGCAGTTACCACAGCGGCCTCCTTCGGCCGATACTTCGTGCCAGAGCATTCTAAGGTCATGTATATCGATGCCGTTGCACTAGTCTGGGCTGCAATTGGTGCTGCCGCGAGGATGAGAACCCTCCAGCGCGTGGGAAGCCAAGCCCAGGATGGAGGGGCACATCTTCACGTGGGCAATGCCTTGGTGGAACCTGCATTACCCTTGGATGTACTTCATTGCTTGGGGCAAGGGGCAGTCGTCTCCCGTGTCCGGAGGGCTTGACCCGTGAACCGAGTCTCCACCTTCGTGCGGACTCACCTAACCGTGGTGGTCGTAATTCTGCTCGTCGTCTTGCTGGTCCTGCTACCGACGCTGCTCGGCTACTTCTGGATGCGAGGCTAGCAAGGGTCGACGCGCACTCGATAACGATCGCGGTCCGGCCTGTTGTGCTGCCGGGGCGGTTCTAGGTTGCCGTCGCGGGTCCTATCGTTCGGGTTCGGGTGTTTGGTGGCCCGCTCGGATCCTCGGCGGGCTGCCCAAGACGTGGGCCAAGGGCGGCAAGGGACGGGCGATGCTGGCCAGCTCGCTATTCGACCGGACCGATGTCCTGGGGATGCGCGAGGCGACGGTCCATCTCAGCGCGCACGCGGTCCGCCATGGGCTGGCGGCGGTGCTGCCGGCTGAGTAAATGGTCGGGGCGAGAGGAGTCAGCCCGACACCATACGGGCGGTCGTAGGGCCCCCCGCAAGTCTGCAGTCGCCCGGCGTCGCGCCTGCTAGATGGTCGCTCAGGATTTCGCCGCGACGAGCAGGATGGGTTGTTTGACCATCGGCGGAGCGGAGGTGGAGTCGCTCGTCCCGAGCCACCACCAGACAACCAGCGAGTCGCCGAGCGGCGTGTCCGCCGGGACGGTGAGCTGCATCTCGAAGCCCAGCGTGGACTGCGGGCCGATCTGCTTGGTGCCAGCGCAGTTGAGGGTGTACTCCAA
>PMJT01000147.1 GCA_003158495.1 Chloroflexota bacterium
ACCATCCAGAAGAAGGTGTACGAGACTTCGATCGAGCCGAACATGCACGCCGGCCAGCTGCTCATGTTCGCCCATGGCTTCAACATCCGGTTCGACCGGATCAGGCCGGGGGAAGGCATCGACGTCGGCATGGTCGCCCCCAAGGGCCCCGGCCACCTGGTCCGCTCCGTGTTCGAGCAGGGCGGCGGCGTCCCGGCGCTCTTCGCCGTCGAGAAAGACGCGACCGGCACGGCCCGCGCCCGCACGCTCGCCTATGCCCGCGGCATCGGCGCCACGCGCGCCGGCGTCCTCGAGACCACGTTCAAGGAGGAGACTGAGACGGACCTCTTCGGCGAGCAGGTCGTCTTGTGCGGCGGCGTCACGAGTCTGATCAGGAACGGATTCGAGACCCTCGTCGAGGCCGGCTACCAGCCGGAACTGGCCTACTTCGAGGTCATGCACGAACTCAAGCTGATCGTGGACCTGATNNCATGAACTTCATGCGCTTCTCCGTGAGCGACACGGCCGAGTACGGCGACTATGTCTCCGGGCCGCGGATCGTCGACGCCCGCACCAGGGCCGAGATGAAGAAGGTCCTCGGCGAGATCCAGGACGGTACCTTCGCGGCGGCATGGATCGCCGAGAATGAGGCCGGCCAGCCCAACTTCAAGAAGATGCGTGAAGCCGGCCGCGACCATCAGGTCGAGCAGGTGGGTGCCCGCCTCCGCGCCGCAATGCCCTTCCTCAACCCGGTCGAAGTCGTGGACGGTCAGCCGCAAGCCTCGGCCAGGTCCAAGGACTGACCCTCCTGCCCAGGGGGAACACCCAGATGAACGAGCCAACACCCGCCGACGTAACTGGCCCGGGCGTCCCCCCGGGTTCCGTACGGATTTTCGACACCACTCTTCGGGACGGTGAGCAGGCGCCCGGCGCCGGGCTCACCGTGGCCGAGAAGATCGAGGTCGCGCGCCAGCTCGTTCGTCTACGTGTCGACGTGATCGAGGCCGGTTTTCCGGCCTCGTCACCCGGCGAATTCGAGGCAGTCCAGGCCATCGCCCGCGAAACCCGGGGCGTGGCCGTTGCCGCTCTCGCCCGCTGCAGGGACGGCGACCCGCAGCGAGCCGTGGAGGCGATCCGCGTCGCCGAGCGGCCGCATCTCCACGTATTCATCGCCAGCAGCGACATCCATCTCAAGCACAAGCTCCGCATCTCGCGCGATGACGCGCTCCTCGCCGCCGCCAAGTGGGTCGCGTACGGGCGCAAGGCCCTCGGTCCCGACGCCGAGATCGAGTTCAGCGCCGAAGACGCCACTCGCACGGACCTCGATTTCCTGATGAAGCTCTACGAAGCTGCCGTGGACGCGGGCGCCAGCACGCTCAACATCCCGGACACCGTCGGCTATGCCATCCCGGCCGAATTCGGCGGGCTCGTCGGCCAAATAGTCGGCCGCTTCGGCAAGGCGGCGACGGTCTCTGTCCACTGCCATAACGACCTGGGCCTGGCCACGTCCAACACGCTCGCGGCGCTGCAGAACGGTGCGCGTCAGCTCGAGGTGTGCGTGAACGGACTCGGCGAGCGGGCCGGCAACGCCTCGCTCGAAGAAGTCGTGATGGGCATCAAGACCCGCCCAACGCAGTTTCCCAACCTCGCGACTCGTGTCGTAACCGAACAGATCACGCCGGCGAGCCGGCTGGTCAGCTACCTCACCGGCTTCGCGGTCCAGCCGAACAAGGCCGTGGTCGGGGCCAACGCCTTTGCCCACGAGTCGGGCATCCACCAGGACGGCGTCATNNATCATGACGCCGCAGTCGGTAGGCCTCTCAGGGAGCCAGCTGACGATCGGCAAGCTCTCCGGACGGCGCGGGCTCAAGGAGAAGCTCCACACGCTCGGTCACGACGTCGACGGCGAGGCCCTGGACTCGGTCTATGCCCAGGTCATCGCCCTGGCCGACGCCAAGAAGGAAGTCACGGACGCGGACCTCCTGGCCGTGCTGGAGCAGCGCGCCGCGGCGGCGCCCGGCACCATCTCTCTGGCGGGCTGGAGCGTGACCAGCTCGCACGGCGGCCGGGCAATGGGCATGGTGTCGCTCGGCATCGGCGACCAGTCGCGCTCGGTAGAGGCCAATGGCAACGGCCCCGTGGACGCACTGTACGGCGCGATCGACCAGGCCCTCGAGTCCGTCCTGGGCTGGAAGCCGATCCTCGACGAGTACGAGATCAAGGCCGTGTCCGCGGGCGAGGACGCCCAGGGCCAGGTGGTGGTCCGGGTCCGCCGCTCCACCGAGAACGCCGCGGATGCGTTCGTGGCGACCGGCCACGGCCTCAGCACCAACATCATCGAGGCGTCGGTGGCCGCCTATCTGGCGGGCGCCGAGAAGCTCCAGCAAGATGCCGTCACCAAGGCCGCGATCCTCGAAGTCGCGCGCGCCTCCGGCGAGGCCCCCGAGAAGGTGGAGAAGCTCCCGTGACCGACCAGAGAAGCGCAGCGGCGGGAAACGCCGCTGCCGGCACACAGTACAACCTCGTGTTCGTGCCCGGCGACGGGATCGGGCCCGAGGTCATCGCAGCCGGGCGCAAGGTCCTGGAGGGTGCGGGCCGGATCTTCGGCTTCGGCCTCAGCTGGCGCGAGATTCTGATCGGCGGGGTTGCCATCGAAGCGTACGGCGTCCCGCTGCGCGACGAGGATCTGGCTGCGTGCGCGGACGCGGACGCTGTCTACTTCGGCGCCATCGGCGACCCCAAGTACGACGACCCCAAGGCGACGGTTCGGCCGGAGCAGGCGCTCCTGGCGCTACGCAAGGGCCTGGGCCTGTACGCCAATCTGCGGCCGGTCTCGATCCAGCCGGTCCTGCGATCGAGCTCGCCGGTCAAGGAGGCGCTGCTCGAAGGCGTCGACATGATGATCGTGCGGGAGCTGACGGGCGGGCTNNGACACGCTCACTTACACCGAAAGCGAGATCCGCCGGGTCGTCAAGCTCGCCTTCGAACTGGCCCGCGGTCGCCGCAAGAAGCTGACCAGCGTGGACAAGGCAAACGTCCTCTCGTCGAGCCGCCTGTGGCGGACGATCGTCGAAGAAGTCCGGATCGAATACCCGGACGTCACGGTCGAACATCGGCTGGTCGACGCCTGCGCCATGACCCTCATCCAGCGCCCGGCCGTCTTCGACGTCCTTGTCACCGAGAACCTCTTCGGGGACATCCTGTCGGACGAGGCCAGTGTTCTGGCCGGTTCGCTCGGGATGCTGCCGTCGGCGTCGATCGGCGAGAAGAAGACCGCTCACGGGCTCCACGGCCTGTACGAGCCGATCCACGGCTCCGCGCCGGACATCGCCGGCAAGGACATCGCCAACCCGCTCGCCACGATCCTTTCCGGCGCGATGATGCTGCGCTGGTCGCTCGGGCAGAATGCGGCCGCCGAAGCGATCGAGCGGGCGGTGACCGTGGTCCTCAACGATGGCTGCCGCACCGCGGACCTGCTCTCCACCACCGGCGACGCCACGGGATTGAAGCCCGTGGGGACGCAACAGATGGGCCAGGCCGTCCTGGTGGCGCTGATGGAGTCGGCCGGCGTCAGAACGAAGTCGTGGGTGGCATTCGCCCCAACCGAGCCGGGGGCTTCGCGATGAAACCGCAGGTACTTCTATACGACACGACGTTGCGTGACGGCACGCAGCGCGAAGGCCTCGTCGTCTCGCTTGCGGACAAGATCAAGATCGCCCGCCGTCTGGACGAGTTTGGCTTCGCCTACATCGAGGGCGGCTGGCCCGGCTCCAACCCCAAGGACGCGGACTTCTTCGCCGCAGCCAAGTCGATCGCCTGGAAGACTGCCAAGCTCGCCGCGTTCGGTTCGACTCGCCACCGCAGCAACCGCGCCGATTCGGACCCGAACATCCTGGCGCTGGTGGCCGCCGAGACGCCCGTGGTGACGATCTTCGGCAAGAGCTGGCTACTCCACGTTCGCGACGTGCTCGGCGCCACGCCAGAAGAGAACCTGGCCATGGTGGCCGATTCGGTGGCCTTCCCGCACGCCGCGGGCCGCGAGCTCGTGTATGACGCCGAGCACTACTTCGACGGCTACAAGGACGACTCGGCCTATGCCCTGGCGACCCTGCGCGCCGCCAGGGACTCCGGCGCGACAACGCTCGTTCTTTGCGACACCAACGGCGGCACGATGACCGACGATCTTGTCCAGATCGTGAAGTCGAGCATTGCCACTCTCGAGGAAGACGACCTGGCTACAGGCGGCGCTCCCGAAGTGGTCTGGGGCATCCACACCCACAACGACTCGGAGCTGGCAGTCGCCAACTCGCTGGCGGCAGTCGCCGCGGGCGTCCGCCATGTCCAGGGGACGATCAACGGCTACGGAGAGCGCTGCGGCAACGCCAACCTNNGGGCGGCGTCCACGGCGCCGCGACCGCGCGCGCCAGCAGCTCGTACCAGCACGTCGACCCGGGCGTCGTCGGCAACGTCATGCGCCTCGTGGTCAGCGAGCTGGGCGGCAAGGCCAATACTCAGCTCCGTGCCGAACAGCTCGGCCAGCAGCTCGACGGCGTCGATCCAAAGGCCCTGAGCCAGCTCATCAAGCAGCTCGAGGCGGACGGTCTCGCGTTCGAAGGCGCGGAGGCGTCGTTCGAACTGCTCGTCAGGCGCCACAAGGCCGGCTACTTGCGGCCCTTCGCGCTATGCGACTACACCGTCCTGGTCGAGCAGCGCGGCGGTGCCGAGCTTCTTGCCGAGGCCACAGTCAAGGTCGAGGTGGCCGGTGAGGTGCTCCACACCGCCGCCGACGGCAACGGCCCCGTCAACGCCCTGGACAGCGCCCTGCGCAAGGCCCTCGGCGCGTTCTACCCCCAGCTGGACGCAGTCCACCTGGTCGACTACAAGGTCCGCATCCTCGANNCCAGACGCGCGTCATCATCGACTCCAGCAACGGCCCACTCGAGTGGTCGACGATGGGCAGCGGCACGAACATCATCGCGGCCTCGTGCCAGGCCCTGTGCGACTCGCTCGAGTACGCCATCTGGAAGACCGGCGCGGAAGTGCGGCGGCGCGACGAGCGCCACTTCACCATCTCCGCGCAGCCGAACGCCGCGGCTCCCGCTGCCCGCCCGGCCCGCACCGAATAGCCCGGAGGGCTTCGATGACCTCGTCCGCGTCGCGAACTCGCTCCCCATCGGAGCCGACCGGGGCCGCCCGGCCGCGAGTCGCCTTCCAGGGCGAACCAGGCGCATTCAGCGAGGAAGGCGTCCTCTCGGCCTTCGTGGCCGCCGAGGCCGTGGCCCTGCCGACGTGGCGGGCCGTCGTCCAGGCGGTCCACGATGGCTCGGTCGAGGCCGGCGTCGTGCCGATCGAGCGATCGAAGGGCGGCAGCGTCCGCGAGATCTACGACCTGCTCTTCCAGTTCGACGAGATCCGGATCGCCGCCGAGGTCAGCGTGCCGGTCCACCTCGCCCTGCTGGCGCTGCCCGGTCAGAAGGTCGAGGACATCCAGCGCGTCTACAGCATCGCCCAGGCGCTGGACCAGGCCGACGAGTTCCTGCGGTCGCGGCCGTGGCAGGTCATGACCAGCTACAACACCGCGGGCGCGGCCAAGGCGATCGCGGACAAGGTCGAGATGGGCGCCGCGGCCGTCGCCTCGGCGCGCGTAGCGCCGCTCTACGGCCTGGAAGTGCTGGCGGCCGACATCCAGACAGGCGACGCCAATCGGACCCGCTTCGCTGTCCTGGCGCGGGACCCGATTCCGGACGAGTGGCTCTGCTCGTCGGCACTTGCCGGGCCGATGAAGACGACGCTGGTGTGGGCCGTCCGCAACGTGCCGGGAAGCCTGTACCGCTGCCTGGGCTGCTTTGCCGAACGGAAGATCAACCTCTCCCGCCTCGAGTCGCGGCCGAGCCGCGGCGTGCGCTGGGAGTACGTCTTCTGGGCGGACATGGACTCGGATCCCGAGGCTCCGGACTGTGCGGCTGCCCTGGCCGCGCTGCTGCGCGAGGCCGTCATGGTCCGCGTCGCGGGCGTCTACCACCGCGCCACCGAGGAGTAGTACTCGCGGTTGGCGCCCGGTGCCGGACCGCACCGGTCCAAACGGCGCCGTCCTGCTGCCGTGACCCGGACCGCCGGTTCTACGGCCCAGTCCTACGTTGCCTCCACGCCCCGGCCGGTGCTCACCAGCACCGGACCGGGTCGACGCCCGCGGTCCTTCGCGGGTCTCGGCGGGTGCCATTGTCGAGTGGAGAGCCCGTCGCGGGCCCGGCAGAACGATGGTTGCACTCGAACAACTGACTAAGGTACCCGTCGCCTCCAGACCATAGTCGGGTTCCGTCTCGTGCTGCGAGAGGATCAGATACTCCCGAGCGGTCTCATCCGGATTCATGAGATCCAAAAGGAGAATTGATGCGCAACTTGCACAAGCGTGTGGTCCCGGTCGCGGTCGCCCTGGTGGCCTTGCTCGTCTTCAGCGGCGTCGCTTTGGCGTACTGGTCGGCGGGTGGTTCCGGCACTGGCTCCGCCCAGGCTGCCACCGGCACCACCAACCTCGTGGTCAACCAGGTCACCGTCCTTACCGCGATGTACCCCGGAGACACGGCCCAGACGATCAGCGGCAACTTCAACAACCCGAATGCCGGCTCCGTCTACGTCACGACCGTGACCGCCAGCATCGCCTCGGTAACCAAAGCCGGCAACCCGGTCACAGGGTGCGACGCAACCGACTTTACGCTCTCCCCCACTGTTGCGACCGTCAACGCAGAGGTCGCATCCGGAAACAGTCAGGGCGCCTGGAGCGGTCCGAAGATCAAGTTCAACGACAAGGGAACTAATCAGGACGCCTGCAAGGGCGTCACGGTCAACCTCGGCTACTCGATCCCGTAACTCTGAATCGGTTTGAGGTCGGTCGTCCGCCCGGGACCTCCGGGGCGGGCGACCGATCACATCCACGGATATTTCGGACGTGATCCAGATGACAGACGAGCCTTCCAGTGGCGAAGTCCAGCGGGAGTCAAGGCGGCGGCGCAGACGCTTGCTCCTGATCCTGCTGGTCGCCCTGACCGCCATTACGTGGATATTCCCGGCCGCTTCGGTTGGCCTCTCCGACTTTTCGCCAAAGGCGTTGCCGACCGCCACGGTCGCCGCCTCCAACGCGCCATCGCCATTGCCATCCGACCCGGCGCCGGCCGCGAGCGATAGCCCCACTGCTGGAACCTCGGGCAGCGGTGACGGCGACGGCTCGACCCGGCTGAGCGCGGTCGATTTCGTGATCTCCGGCAGCGGTGCGGACAGCCTGCGGCCCGGAGTGGCGACCGTAATCCGCCTGACCCTTACGAACCCGAACGGCGTTCCGATCTACGTCACCGGCATCAAGGTGACCGTCTCGAAGGATCCTGCCGGCTGCGGCAGCCAGACCAACCTCCGGATCGTGCAGTCGAGTGCCTCAAGTAGCGGCCCGATCGCGGTTCCGCCAAGAGGAACCATCACGCTGGCGACGGCACCGCTCGCGCCGCAGGTCACACTCCTCAACCTCCCAGACGTGAACCAGGACGCCTGCAAGGGCAAGGCGTTCACATTGACCTACAGCGGGAGCGCCCATTCGTGACGGCGCCGGCCGGGTCCCACGCTCGCAGGCAGCTGCTCGGTAGGAACAGCTGCCTTGCCGTGCTTGCCGGCCTGCTCTTGACCTTTGGGACGGTATCGAGTGTCAGCGCCTACTGGAGCGGGCTCGGAGCCGGAAGCGGCAAGGGGTCGGCCGGTTCGCTGGGCGCGCCCACGATCACCAGCGCCGGCCAGGCCATAGGGATGGTTGCGAACCTTGCGTGGAGTGCCGCCACTGCGCCGGGTGCAGGCGCAGTTACGTATTACGTTCGCCGAGACGGCGGCAACCCCGCTGGCAACTGCCCGACCCCGGCCGCGCCGGCGTCGGTATTGACGTGCCACGACAACGGGATGAGCGTGGGAAACCACAGCTACACGGTCACAGCCCAGTACCACTCCTGGACCGCCACCAGCTCCACGACAACTCTCTTCGTCTCCGGCGCTACCGTCTCGTTCTCGAGCGTCTATGCCGGTCCGGCTCAGTGGGGCCGCCCGTACACCCTGACGGACACGATCGTCGGCGCGGGATTCCTGCCCGGATCGAAGCTCGTAATCATCACTTACATGTTNNGCGGTTGTCGTCACCGCTACGGACGGCACGAACACAGTCTCGGGCGGCGGCACGATCGTCTGCAGCAAGTGGACGCCGTAGCCTGTCTGTGGCCGGACCGCCTCCGGCCTATCGCCAGGCCCGGCGGTTCTCCCGGCGCCGCTCCCGACCGTCCCATGTCGACGGGACCGGTTTGTGGCCGGCGCGCCGGGCTCGCTGCAGGGCGAATATGTGCCGGATGATCCGGTCCTGGGCGCCCTCGGATATATGGGTGAACTTGACGGCCACGAGGCAGCGGGGCCGCCGGGGTTTCGAGGCCGGCGGCAGGAGTCGCAGATCTGGCCCCAGGTCCGTCGCGTCCTCGACGCGAACTACTTGAGCCTCGGCCAGGATCGCTCCCTGCCCGACGGCCAGCCTCACTTCGAGTGAGTCGCCAAGCCGGACGGACTCGTCTAGCGAAGACTCCACGAGCAACTGGATCCCGCCGGCGCCGATATTCCGTGTCACGCCCTCGCCCTCGACGCCAGCGCCACCCGCCTCACTCTGGCTGGTCACCAGGAATTGGACCTGGCATTCGGCGTCCATCCGAAGGTAGGACCGACGCTGGATTACCCGGTAGTCCCTGGGGAATTCGATGGCGAAAAGGCGCGACTCGGCCGCGTTGAGATGGCTGATGAACGACGACTCGGCGACCATCCCGACGCCGTTGCGCGAGAAGGTCAATACGAGCGGGTCGCCGGGACGTAGCTGCTCCAGCTGGGGATCTTTCTTCACGAGGCCGAGCCAGAGGGCGGCGGGCATCAGGTTGACGACGACTGCCCGGAATCGAACCACACTGCCGTCGATTTCCGCTTCGACGAGAGTCTGGTCGTGAACCGATGGCTTCTCGGCTGTCTGAATCATCCCGTCGCGATCGCTTTGCGGGGCTGGCCGGTGTGTGGCTCGAGAGGCAAGACGGGCCCGGCAGTTGGCGCTGCCTGGCGGTCTCCGCCCCTTCACCCGGGAAGTCGGAGCGGCCGGTAACCGCCTTGAGCGTGACCGAATGGCCATGCCTCATCACCTCCGTGGAGCCGATTCCGGTCCCACCCGACTACCCACTGGTACCGGTGCGCTCGCGCCTCGGGTCGCGGGGACAAGAGGCGAGCCAAGGGTGCCTGGACACGCGCTCGGTGGCCTCCCCAGTCGGCTTTCCGGCGCCGCAACTCGAGGTGACTAACGTACCGCCGGCTTCGGCCCAGAGGTCAGGTTGTTAGGTACTCAGAAGGGCGGTTTGATGCATGCACCGCAAGGGCATCGGAGGAGTTCGGTGACTCGATGCACCAGACGGAACCCTCGCAGGTAACGGCCGGATCCCCCGGTTCCCGGGCCCAACGGAAGGAGCGGTTATGGAGTGGTTCGTCGGCGACCCGACCCAGGGCGCTCAGACCAGCGACCGCGTCCTTGCCGGCGGTGGCGCCGAAACGCACCGATTCCAAGTCACGCTCCAGCTCAGCACGCCCAATACGTACCAGGGCGCGACCACTAACATAGCGTTCGCGTTCAACGCCGAACAGACGGCGAACAACCCTTGACTCCGGCTGCACCGACCTCGGCTCGGCCCGTGGGCGCGGGCCGAGCCGAGAGTCCGGCTTCCAGATACCAGCGCAGTGAGGACCCCATGAAGACGGCGATGCGATGGTTCCGCAGGCTGCTCGACCTGGCTCTCGTCCTCCTCGTCGTAGCAGTGCTGGGACTCGTGCTGGCAGTCAACCTTGGCCCGAGGCTCGGACACGACTTCGTCGTTATTCGAGGCGGCTCAATGGAGCCCGCCATCCACCTCGGCGCTGTGACCGAGGTTTCCCAGGTTCAGCCTGCCGACCTTCGTCCAGGCGACATCGTCACACTGAAAGAGGCGGACGGTGTCGTCGTCTCCCATCGGATCACTCGCGTCTTGCAGCAGCCGAACGGCACCTTCATCGAGACCAAGGGCGACGCCAACAGTGCCGTCGATCCGGTCCTGACGCCGGTCTCGGACGTCACCGGCCGGGTCGACTTTTCGGTCCCGGTCCTGGGCTACCTGGTCTACCTGCTCACCCTCCCGATTGGGGTGCTTTCGGTCCTCGGGCTCGCACTCACGCTGCTCTTCGCAATCTGGCTGCTCGAAGACTTCGAGCAGGACGAGGAGGAGCGCGAGGAGCAGGTCGCTTACGAGAGCGAGCTCGCCAGGGTCCTCGACGCCCGCCAGAACCGTGACACGACGGGTTAGTCATGCAGCGGTCGGAGGCGTCCAAGTAGAGGCGGGCTCGCTTCCTGTGGTCCTACGATCTACCCTTCGGAGAGATCCGCATCGCTCCGGAGCATTCGGCGCGATGACGCATTCCATCCCGCGCAGCGGGCCACAAGCGAGGTGGGGGTGAGCAGTACTCTCTCGACACAGGCGGAGGAAGTCCGGCTACTAGCCGCCGACCTGGCCGCGGGGCTCTCCCGGACCGCGAGTCGCTCGGCGACGATCGCACAGGAACGAGCGATCCTGCGGATGCTCGGAGTCGACGGACTCGACCGTGCCGGCCGCCCGCTCGCGGCATCGCTTGCCGAGCGCTACTGCGGTTCGAACGCCGGTCGACTCGCCCGAGGCATGGTTCTCCCGTTCGTCGTGGCGATGATCGAGTACGACCTGCCCGCCCAGGATCTCGCGCTGGACGGGGCTTCCGGGGCGATCGACCTGGCGCTCGAAGCCGAGTTGCTCGCACGACCCGACAGGCTGGCGGGAGCGGAGGCGCGGGCCCGGATTCTGCTGGGAGCCGCCATCGACCGGTTCGACGCGAACAGGACGGCGACCCGCGAGATGCGCGACGTCCTCGGCCTGCCCAGCGAGCCGTGGCTTGGGGTCTCCCTGCAGGCAACGGAAGTTGTGCCGGCCATGGCCGAGACCCGGAAACTGATCGGCGACGGGGCCGACGTAGTCCAGGTTCGGGTCCCGGCAAGTTGGGAGTTCGCCCAGGCGCGCCGCCAGGCGGGCCTGGATACTCCGGGGTTGTTCGTGACCGAGGAACCCAAGCGCGGCCGGCAGGCTCGACGGCCCGGTCGGCGCACCAGGCTCGACCGCCAGCATCCGGCGCCGCCGCGTCCCGCGCCTGATCCGATACCGGCCGGCAGCCAGCGAGGCCTCGCTTCACTGCGAAAGGCCGCCGACGATGCAGCCGCGCGGCGCGGCCGCTACGCGAGCCTCATGACCGTTACTTCGGCCTTTGCCGCGCCGGAGCAGGCGGTTGTGGCGGCATTCGAGCGGATCGACTACGTCGCCGCGGACCCGATCCGCGAGATCGTCGAGGACAACGTCGATCCCGACCGCGCCCTGGCCGACCACTCCTTCGCCCACCGGCTGCAGGCCAGGGCCGGCTCTTGGGTCGTGGTCGGCCCCGGGCCGCTCGCACTCGGCGCGGACCTGGCCAGCGGCATGCCTTCGGACGCCGCCACTCGCGCCGGCCGAGCCATCGCCCTCCAGGCCCTCGGCGTTGAACTTGCCTTTGCCGACGGGCTGCCGGCCGACCGGCTGTTGCTCGGGGCAATACCAGATTGGTCGCTCGGCGATGGTAACGCTGCTTCGATCCTGCTCCAGGCGTGGCTGCGGCGTGCCCTGTTCCCGGGCTGCCGGCTGGTCGTGGATGGGCCGACGAGCTGGCTTGCATCTGCCGGCGGTGCGGTGGCCCTGGTTTCTGCAATGACCGGCGGCGCGGCCTCGATCGTACTCGAGCCTTCGGCGCCAGCCAGCGTATCCGCCGCGGCAGCGGACCTGGCCTCGGCCGGCCGGACGGCAAAAGCGCTTCGGGCTTCGATCGGTGACGACCAGCTACACGGCGACGCCGCGGCATTGGGCGAGGCGACCTTGCGAGAAGCAGCAGCGGTCCTGCAACGGCTTTCGGCGGAGGGATGGGGGAGTCTCCTCGGACCGGCGGGCCGGAATGCCGATGCCGAAAGGCTGGGCGGCTCCGCCCTGGTGGAGCGCGACTTCGGCCCGATGTCCGGCGCGAGGTTGTTCCAGGGCCTCCTGTAGAGGCGCCGTCGGGGCGCGCTCGTCGGTGGCCTCGATGATCCGGCCCGGTGCTAGCATGCCGGGACCGGGGGCGGGAACGAGGAGAGAAGCTGACCAGCTCGAATGAGCGAGCGATAGTGCTCGCGGGCCGGCCCGTGCCGGTCATCGCGATTGCCGGCCTCGTGGCCCTCGTGGCCGCCTGGGTTGGCATCGTCTATTTCGCCGAGCCGTGGGGAGCCACTCTCGCGCCGTCCGGAATGGACGCGCGCTGTTACTGGGTGCCCACCCTGGCCGACCCGTACCTCCATTCGAACTGGCTCGACCAGATCGCGTACCCATATTCGCCGGCGTTTCTCCAGGTTTTGCAACCTATCCGGATTCTGCCGTGGCAGATCTTCATGGCCATCTGGGCTGCAATCCTCATGGCCGCGCTGGTATACATGACCGGCCCGCGCCTGATCCTGCTCGGCCTCGCTTTCTTCGGCCTGATGGAGATCTGGGGCGGCAACATAGAAGTGCTGGTGGCGCTGGCCGTGGTGCTTGGTTTCCGCTGGCCCGCCGCCTGGTCGTTCATCCTCCTCACCAAGATCACGCCCGGCGTCGGGCTGCTCTGGTTCGCTGTCAGGCGCGAGTGGCGATCCCTGGCGATCGTGGCAGTCGCCACGGCGGCGATCGCCGCGGTTTCGTTCGTCCTGATGCCGGACGCGTGGCATGCCTGGGTCCAGGTCTTGCGCAACAACGCCGGCAAGGGCGGGTCCGGGACCTGGGCCGCCGTCCCGATCCCGTTCTTCGCAAGGCTGCCGTTCGCGGTTGCCCTTGTCATCTGGGGCGCCCGGACGAACCGGCGCTGGACGGTTCCCGTCTCGGCGATGCTGGCTCTGCCGGCGCTCTGGTACGGCGGCCTCAGCATCATGGTCGCAACGCTGCCACTGCTCGGGGCCAGGTCCTGGAGCGACGTTCTCCGAGTCGCAGCCCAGGGCCGTGCGGAACTCGCTGCCGAGGTCGGGAGTGCCCGCCGGTTGTTCGGCCGCCGCCCCGAAGGAGGTTCGATCCCGGGGGCTCGCTAGCAGATCGAACGCGTTTTCGGCGCCCACGCCCGGCGGTCGCCGCCCGCTCAACGTACGATTGCATCCACAGCCAACGACCCGCATTAGGGAGGAGAAACGGTGCCAGAAAGCTCTGCATTGCCGGTTCGAGATGCCGCCTGGCCCACTCTTCATGTGTCGCGGCACCCGGCCATCCTCCACAAGCTGCGCATCCTGCGCGACGAGAGGACCGAGCCCAAGAAGTTCCGGGAAGTCGTGCGCGAGCTGTCGTGGCTGCTCGG
>PMJT01000231.1:0-16415 GCA_003158495.1 Chloroflexota bacterium
GGCCGCGGCCCTGGAGTTGGGGCGCCGGTTTCTACTGGTTGACTCGAACCCGCAGGCGATGGCGGTAATGACGAGGCGGCTGGGCGGCACCGCGGGCGTCGAGGTCGTGGGGGAGTAGCGGGGCGGCGTGGGCCGGGGCGGCGGAGGCCGGAGCGGGGGAGGCCGTGGCGGCGCGAGCCGGGGCGTGGGTCGATCGGGTCGCGGCTAGAGATATCGCGCCAGTGAAGGCGGCTGGGCCGGGGGATGAGGGGGCGGACGATGGTGCCGCCGCCGGATGCGCCGCTGCACCACTCCCCGCCGCTGCACCACTCCCCGCGGCTGGGCCGCTCGCCCGCCGCTCGACGTGGACCGTCGGCATGAAGCGAAGCGCGACGGCCGCGACCACCACGGCATCGACGGCCACGATGATGAAGACCCACTCGAGGCCGCCCGAGAGGCTCGATCGCATCGACGCCAGTTGTGCAGATGCGATCGTGTTGCGGGCGATCGGGTCCAGGATCATGCCCGAGGCGTTTCCGGCCGCGGCCGTCACGAGACCGCCAAGCAGGCCCACGCCCACGGCGCCGCCGATCGTCCGGCTGAACTGGACCAGACCGGTGGCAACCGCCCGTTGCTGCCAGGACACCGCCGCCTGGACCATGACCAGGATCGTCGTGGCCGAGAGGCCCATCCCCAGCCCCGTAATCGCCTCGCCGAGCGCGGCAACGGCCAGCCCGCCTTCGAGCGTTCCCGGCCGGATCGCCTGCGTGACGATGGCCGTGCCTGAGACCAGCATCGCCATGCCGACCAGGACAGTCGGCCGCGCCCCGAACCGCAGGAGTGCCCGACCGCCGACGATCGACCCGATCGGCCAGCCGATCGACATCGCGGCCACCGCGACTCCGGCCTCTAGCGCGGTCCCGCCCAGGACTCCCTGCACGAGTGGCGGCACATATGTCGACAGGCTGAACATCACCACGCCGGAGAGCGCGCCGATGGCCAGGCCCGCCCCGATGACCGGCACGCGCAGCAGTTCGAGGTCGATCAGCGGCTCGGTGACCCGGCGCTCGAACAGGACGAAGGCAACCAGCAGGGCGACGGACGCGGCCACCAGGCCGAGCGTCGCCGGCGAGGTCCAGCCCCACAGCTGGCCGCCTTCGATCGCAGCGAACAGCAGCGAGATCAAGCCCATGGTGAGGAGGCCGGCGCCGACGAAGTCGAGCTTGTGGCGGCGATGTTCGACCCGTTCGTGGAGGAAGCGGCCGATCAGGATTGCCGCCATCAGCCCGACCGGCGCGTTGACGAAGAAGACCCAGCGCCAGCCGATGGTGGTGGTGATGATGCTGCCGATCGCCGGGCCGACGACCGCCGCTGCGCCCCAGACTCCCGAGAAGAGGCCCTGGATTCGAGCTCGCTGCTCGCTCTCGAAAACATCGCCGGCGATGGTGAAGGCGATCGGCTGGACGGCCCCCGCGCCGAGGCCCTGGATCGTTCGGAAGACGATCAACAGAGCCATCGAATTGGCAAACCCGCACAGCATCGACCCACCGACGAATAGCGCGATACCGGCCATGAAGACAGGTTTTCGGCCGTACATGTCCGCCATGCGGGAGTAGAGCGGAACCGTGACCGTCGATGCGAGCAGGTAAGCGGAGAAGACCCAGCCGTACTCCGACAGGCCACCGAGATTGCCGATGATCGTGGGCATGGCGGTCGAGACCACCGTCCCGTCCAGGGCAGCTACGGCCAGCGCCGACATGACGCCGGCGGCGATGACGAACTGCTCCGGCGTCATGCCGATCCGGCGAGCCACCGCGTGGTGGCGGCGGGTTGGCGCAGCAGGCGCGGAATGCGGGCCGGGCGCGGATTCTTCGGGTGGAGCGGCGGGCCTCGGAACCCCTGTCTCGGGCATGGGCGAAAGTCTACGAGCTACGCCGCCGGCGTCGCGGAGAGGCCCGTAGGCGAGCCGGCCGGTGCGCCGCCCGGGCCGCTCTCGTCAGCGAACCCGGGGCGCGGGCGGCAGGAGATCGATCAGCGGTCCGCGGGCGCTGGCGAGGTCGTCGACTGCCGTGGTCACGGCCACCAGCCGGACGTCGACCATGGCGAGCAACACCGTGAGGTCAATCCCGGCGGCGCGAGCCACCTCGGGATCGAGCCGCTCGGAGGTGGCGAGGAACAGCCGAGCTCCCTGCAGGTTCCGCGCGACCCCGATCGGGTTGCCGCGGACGGCGTGGACGTATCCGGCGGCCAGCTTGATCAGACCCTGGTAGAGAGCCCGTTCGGCCTGGTTCGACGTGCCCATCCACGCCGGCTCGAGGAGCTCGTGAGCGAGGAAGAAGTCGCCGCGGGCGAGTGCCGCCAGCCCCGTATCGAGCGCGTACCGGCGTCGGTCGGGTGGAATCGGCCTGTATGCCTTCCGCCGATCGCCCTGCATCAGCGTGCCGGGGCTGTCGGCCCGCTCGCTGCGGGTGTCGGGAGCGGCGTCCCCGTCCGTCAGACCAGGTCCTCTATTCGACGCCGGCTGTCGAAGCCCTCCGTGGTCTCGTGCCACCACTGGACCCGCTCTTCGCCGAGGCGCCAGCACAGCCAGACCGGCCGGCCGGAGACGAGTGCCGGAAAGTCGACCAGCCCGGTCTCGATCTCGCGCAGCTGGATGCCCCAGGCGTCGAGTTCGAGTACACCGGCCTGCATCTGGTCGACCAGCCCCTGCATCTTCATCCGCAGGCGCCCGGTCTCGCCGGCGACTTCCTCGGTGGTAGAGGCGGCGTAGGTTGCAGCTCCGGCGGCGAGGGCCGGGGCGTTCAATTCGACGATCCGATCGCGGACGCCGACGATCTCGTCGCGCTGGGCGCGGAGTCGGAGCAGAGTCTCTCGGACCTCCGGCAGCTTGGCGTTCGCTTTGTCGAAATCGTAGAAGAGTGGCACGCCCGGAATCTTAGCGTGGTCGACGCCCGGAGTATCGGGAGTCCGAATCCGGCCCGCCGCCCGAGACCGCCGGATCAGGCCGCGACACCGTAACCGGCGCGACAACAGCGCTCGGCCGGCGCGACATTACCCGGGCGCACAGGCAGGACGGGCCGGCGGATCGAGCCGGGGCCGCGGCGCCTAACGCCGCTCGGCGGCCTCCAGGCGGGTGCGTAGATTCCGCAGTCGTTCGGATCGTTCGCGGACGAACCGTCCAACGGCGGCCAGGATGTGGCCGGAATCGAGGTGCGCTTCTTCGATGACCTCGTCGACAGACCCGCCGGTTCGCCAGCGGTCGTCCCAGTCCGAGCTGAGCGAGTACTCGCGGACCAGCGGGTCGTCCGCCCAGTCGCGCATCAGCTTGTACGCGCCGTTTGTGATGACCATCGAGTCGATCCGATCTGCCGGTTCGACGGTCGCCGCGCGGTAGGCAGCGTCCTGGAGCGCGAAGAGCTGCGGGCTGATCGCCGCGACCACCTTGACGTTGAGGCCGAGCCGGTCGAATTCCGGCAGCACCTTGACCAGGTTGGCCGTGCTGAGCGAGCCGCGCACGAAGATCGTGCCCGCCTTCGGCTGCCCATCGCGGAACGGCCGCATGACGTATGCGCCGCGCGCCGCCGCGAAATGGCTCGGCATTCCGAGCGCGGCGCGGTCCGGCACCTGGATCGGAGGCCGCGTGAGATGGAGGGCGATGATCGGGACGTCCGTGGCGCAGGCCGCGGCGAGGACGACCGGCACCTCGTTGTATTCCCATGGGTGCAGATCCAGGACGTGGCCGTCGGGGAAGAGCTGCGTCACGCCGGGGGCGAAGACGCCGAAGTGGGTGCGCGAATCCTCTGCCGTCTCCGGGCCGGAGTGGCCGGCAACGTACAGGACCTTGCCGACGCGAAGGTCGCAGTCCTGGGCGAGCTGGCTGAAGAGGCGCAGCGGCCCGTACTTGAGGTAGCTGAACGAGCCGTACGTGGAAGTGGCGCCCCACAGACCGTCGTAGTCCGCGAACGGGTCATCGGCGAAGTTCACGCTGGCGAGGCCGGCCATCATGCCGGCGTTCGTGAATTCGGTGATCTCGGTCGGAAGGAGTGCGCCGGTCGGGTTCGAATCACGCTCGTACCAGCCGAAGCCCGGCATGTCGCCGAACGGCTTGGCGAAGCCCGCGATGTTGGTGGACTCGGCCAGGTCCGCCGAGCAGGCGATGAACAGCGGCCGTCCGTAGTCGCGCTTGGCGATCGCGTTGACGTAGGAACCCCAGGTCGCGAGGCCGGCCCGGTTGGGCTGGGCCTCGCCCGGGGCGCGCCACATCTCGGCGGGATAGCGCTCGAACTCGAACATGCGGTGGTCGCAGGCCGGGCTCAATGGGTCGCTGCCGAATCGACCGACGCTCGGGACGATGCCGCCGATTGGGCTGGCGAAATCGATCGCAGCGGCCTTGTAGGCGCCCGCTGCCGGCGGCTTTCGCCCGACCCGCGCGCCTTCGATCTGGTCCGGCACCGAGTCGGCGATCTCGAGGAGGCGGTCGCTAAGCCAGTCGACGAGCGCTTCGTCGCGCCGCAGGACTTCGAGGGCTGCCTTGAAGTTTGCCGTGGCCTGGGCCGCCTTCGCGGCGGCGTCTGCCGGAGCGGCCTGGTCGGCGCCTTCGTACTGGACGCCGTAGCGGTCCATGAACTCGTGGCGAACAGCCCAGAACTCGGGCGAGTGCTGCTTGTGCGGAGTGCCGTGGCTGGCCGCATCCACCTTGCCGTAGCCGCGACCCTTCTGGGTCCGGAACCACGCCATGCTCGGGGCTCCGGCAGGGTTGGGACCGCGGGCCGCGTCCAGCACTGCCGGAATCACGGAATCCCATTCCGTGCCGCGTTCCGTACCGGTCACGCGCCAGCCATACGGTTCGAACCAGTCGACGGGTGTGCCGTGGACAACGGCCGAGGCCGGCCGCTCGTCGATGCCGAAGTCGTTCCAGTCGATCAGGAAGACCAGGTTCGAGAGCCCCAGGCCCCAGGCCGAGTTCTTGGTCTCGTGCGCCGCGCCGGGCGTCAGCCCGCCTTCGCCTTCGACTACAAAGACGCGGACGTCACCGGCCCCGGCCAGTTTCAGGGCCAGCGCTTCGCCGGCCGCGAACGGCATGCCGTGGCCGGACGGCCCCGTGTTCGCCTTGAAGAAGAGCGTCTTGCCGGCCATCTCGGCGTGGCCGGGCAGCCCGCCGCGATGCCGCAAACCGGACAGGTTCTCCCACGTCAGGGCGAACTTGCCATTCTCGGGGAAGGCGAAGCGTGGATCGCCGGTCCGCTCGAACCGTGCCCGCATCGCCTCGTTGAGNNACGGCGAGCGTGGCGTAGACGAGCGGCACGGTGTGCCCGGCGGATAGCACGAAGCGATCGCCGAAGCGAAGCCACGGCCGCCGGATGTCCCAGCGCATCGACCCGGACAGGAGCAGGCCCAGGAGCATGTGGACCTTGGAGCGCGAGCCGCCGGGGTGGCCGCTCTGGCGATAGTCGAGCTGGAGGTCGATGAACTCGTCGACGAGATCCTTGAGGACCTCATAGTGGGCGAAGTCTGCCTTGGCCCGGGCTACGAGGCGATCGACCTCGGAGGCGGCCGCTCGGTCGGCGAGGGTTGTGGCGGCGACCCCGGCGGCGCCGGCCGCGGCGCCAGGTACTCGCGATTCGGTCGATGTCATCGGACGGCGGCGCCGTGACGCGCTTCGACGAGCGGCTCAACGACAGCCCGTGTCCGCTTGACCGCCTCGAGGATGTTCTCGCGGGAGTTCGCGTAGCTGAAGCGGAGGTGGTTCACGCCGACGTGCCCGAACGCGGTACCGGCCAGCGCGGAAACCCCGCCCTCGTTGAGCAGCTTGTCGGCCAGTTCGGCCCCGGTCAGACCCGTCGCGGAGATTTCCGGGAAGACGTAGAACGCGCCTTCCGGCCGCAGGCACGTCACGCCCGGGATGGAGTTGAGCCCATCGACGATCAGATCGCGCCGGACCTTGAACTCGGCCACCATCGCGTCGACCGCGTCCTGCGGCCCGGTCAGCGCTTCGACGCCGGCCCACTGCGTAGCGGCGTTCGTGCAGCTGACGCTGTTCACGATCAGGCGGCTGAAAGGCGTTACCAGCGGCTCCGGGACGATGGCGTAGCCGAGGCGCCAGCCGGTCATCGCGTATGTCTTGGAGAAGCCGTCCAGCACGATCGTCCGTTCGACCATGCCGGGCAGCGAGGCGATCGATGTGAACTCGCCGTCGTAGAGGATGCGGCCGTAGATCTCGTCGGCCATGACCACGAGGTCGTTCTCGCGGGCAACCGCGGCGATCTTCTCGAGGTCGTCGCGGGTAGAGACGCCGCCCGTCGGGTTGGCGGGCGAGTTGATGATGACCAGCTTCGTTCGCGGAGTGACGAGCGATTTCAGTTCGTTTGGGTCGAGACGGAAGCCGTTCTCCTGGCGGATCGGGCACGGCACGGCCTTGCCGCCCACGTAGCTGATCATCGACTCGTAGATCGGGAAGCCGGGGTCCGGGTAGATGACCTCGTCGCCCTCGTCGATCAGGGCCAGGATCGCGAAGAACATGACCGGCTTGCCGCCGGGGACGACTACGACGTGCTCCGGCGTCACGGAGAAGCCCTTGCGCATCGTGGCGTCGGTGGCGATGGCCTGGCGCAGTTCGGGAATGCCGACCGTCGGCGTGTAGTGCGTCGCGCCCCGATCGAAGGCTCGCTTTGCGGCGTCGCGGATGTTGGCGGGAGTGTCGAAGTCCGGCTCGCCGATCTCGAGGTGGATGACCGACCGGCCGGTAGCCTCGAGCGCGCGGGCTCGTGCCGCCGCCTCGAACGCGGTCTCGGTGCCGATGCGCGCCATGCGTTCTGCGAGTTTCATGGTCGGTCTCCTCAGTGGCTCCATCTGCGGCAGCTGCGGGCCGCGCGGACGCCGTCGGCTGTCGGCAGTCGACGAATGGTGGCTTTGGCCGAGCATGGCAGCGGGGTTTGGACAGGTCAAGTTCAGCTTCCTCACCTGACTGTGAAGTAGCGCTAAACTATTGGGGCGACGAGGGCCGCGCCGCCGGCTGGGGCCGGCGCTCGGTTGCGGGTCTGGCCCGCGGTCGGGCCCGCGACTGCACCCAGGATCGGAGGCCGTTGAATGCTCGGTGTCTGGCGGCTCCAACTGCTGCGCGAGATCTCACGCCGTGGCTCGATCAAGGCGGCGGCCGAGGCGATGGAGATCAGCCCGTCGGCCGTCTCGCAGCAGCTGGCCATCCTCGAGCGCGAGGCTGGCGTGCCGCTCCTCGAGAAGACGGGCCGGCGAGTTCGGCTGACCGAGGCCGCCCAGCGCCTGGTCCGGCACGCCGACACGATAACCGGGGCGATCGCCGCCGCCGAGGCCGACCTGGCATCGATGCAGCATGCTGTCACGGGCACCCTGCGCATCTCCGCCTTCCCCACGGCGGCGCGCGCAATCATGCCGCCGGTCATGACTGCGCTCAGCCACCTTCACCCGGAACTGCGCGTCACGCTCCGCGACCTAGAGGCCGACGAAAGCCTGACGGCGCTCCGCAACGACGAGATCGACATCGCCATCGTCGACGACTACGGCGACGGTTCGCGCGTGACCGACCCGGGCCTCGAGGTCTGCGAGTTCATGCGCGACCCGATCTACCTCGCCGCGGCGACGGCGACGGCGATGACGACGGCGACGACCGGGCCGGCCACGGCCGGAAAGGTTCGCTCGTCTGCCACAGCCGCGGTCATTCCACCGTTGGGGACGCTTCCAGCCGGAGAAGCCCGGCTGGAAGAATTCCGCGACGCGTTCTGGATCATGGACACGGACAACAGCCACCTCTCCCGGGTGATGCTGCGAGCCTGCCGCGGGCTGGGGTTCGAGCCGCACATCCGCTCGAGCTGCAAGGACTTCAGCGTGATCATCGCGTTGGTCGAGGCGGGGCTCGGTGTGGGGGTGCTGCCCGGCCTGGCCATGCTCGATCGCCCCGTTCGTGCCCGCGTCCGGCCGATCTCACCGCCCCTCGCCCGACGCCTATCCTCAGTCATTCGCCCGGAACGCCGGTCCCACCCGATGATCGTCTCCGCCCTCGCGGAGCTAGAGCGGTTTGGGGCGTCGTACGTGCCGGAGTTCGGCGGCGCGGGGGAGTAGCCCGGAGTGGCCCCGGGGAGTGGCCCCGGGGAGCGGCGCCGGGAAGTGGCGCCGGGGAGTGGCGCCGGAGAGTAGCGCCGGGGAGTAGCGCCGGGGCGTGGCCCGGAGTGGCCCCTGGATCCGGGCCGGCATTCGCCGTCGATCTCGCCCGCATCAATATGGCCCGCCGGGCCATGGGCGACTCCGGACCGCTCCTCTCGGCCTGACCGCGAGCCCCTCCTGCCGTTTACGGATGGGGGCGGTACTAAGTGGAGCCAGGCAGGGCCGCCCGCCGATTCCGCATCGCCGAAGTGGCCGCCCAAGGTCCTGGGAGCCGCTCCGATGGTGTCGCCGACCGGAGGCGAGCGTGAACCGGGCGCCGAGGGCACGTGTCAGGGTCGGCGCCGGCCTCAACGCCTCGCCACGGAGCCGAACCGTCTGCATAACACCGCCCCCACCGGTATTCGGCAGGAATCGACAGCGCGGGTGGAACCAGGGATCGGCGAGCCTCGCTCGACGGATTGATCCTGCGGCACTTTGATTCCGTACCTTTCTATGGTGGGTCATGTGCGGACACCGGGGCCGCTCGGTGGCGTCGCCAGTCCGTTCGGGGGTCAGCGTGTATACCGACAGCCGGCCGCAAACCAACTCGATCGCCGAGGAAATGACTCCCAAACGGCCCCGGCTCCGACGCGCGCCCGTGTTCCGGGGCGTCCTGGCGGTCGTCGTTGTCACGTCCGTGCTGGCGGCAGCGGCGCTCGCGACCGGCATCGTCCCCGGCCCGTGGTCCGCTCCGAAGACGGCCCATTTCTCCATGTCGGGGCTCGCCTTCGACTATCCCGCTTCCTGGCACCTCGAGACGCAATCGAATCCCGCCCGCTACGAGACCGTGTTTGCGTTCCTCGGGACCGGAACGGCCCGACAGATCTGCCCGAAGAACTACATCCCTGGTGCAGGAGGCTGCGCGGACAGTTTCGACCTCGGCCCGGGTCTCTTCGTCCTGCGGCTCTCAATCCAGGACGGTCCTCCGGTTCGAATCGATCAGGTCACCGACCTTCTTCGCGCCGATCCAGCAGCCGTCTCGTTGTCCATCGGGGGCCGACCGGCCGCCATGCAGGTCGAGACCGGCCAGCTTTCGGTGATTTGGACCGTGGCCGGCGAGAATGCCGCGCTTGCCTATGTGCTCCAGGCCTGGATCCAGGGACCGGATGTCTCGACGATCCGTGCCCAGATCGACGCGGTTGTCAGGACGATTACGTTTGACGAGCCGCTTCCTCCCGCCCCGCCGACCGCTCCCATGATTCCTGTCGGCTCGCCGCCGGCGTCCGTCTAGGGCTGCACTGTGGTCCCGGCCGAGGACGGCACCGCCGACGCACGCTGGACGCGCAACCGCATTCGAAGCGCAATCCAAATCGTGAGAGCGACGCCGGCGGCAACCAGGACGCCTGAGCCAGCCGTCCAGAGCCGAACCTCGTCGTCCCAGGCAGCCACGCTCCTCTGCATCGATGGCCCGTACAAGTGATTCCAGCCGACGTACGGCGGCAGGCTCTGCAACACGATTGTCTCCGACGTCGCGAGAAGCCAGATCCACGTAACGCCGTATCCGACCAGGCCACCTGCTGGGCCAGCCAGGCGCGGCGTGGCGACCGCCAGACCGGCCAGCACCAGGAACGTCGGCACCACCGCAAGCGGCGCCATCAGGATCGTGGCGTTGGCGCCGACGACGCCGATCGCCAATCCACAGGTCCACAACCCCACCGAACGCAGGATCGGCCAGCGCCCGGCCCCGATCATTTCGCCCATGCCCATACCCCCATCGACGTGCCACGGTCGTCGACAACGGTACGCCGCGCCCGCAACTGCCCGCCGGGCGGTCTCGCGCAGGTCGCGGGCTAGGGCTGGACCGAAGCCGCGGGCGACGAGGCCGCCGACGGCGCGGCGCTCGGAGCGAGAGTCGGCGAGGGCGGAGCGCCGCACGGGTAGTACTGGTGCAGCAGCGACGACGTGCAGGCCTGGTATGAGTAGTCGTACTGGTTCTGCTGGCCCGGGCCAAAGAACGGGTANNGCGGCCTGGAGGTTCATCTGCGCGCCGGCGATCGTGACCGTGGGAGCGAGGTTGACGACGACGAACTTGGCCGCGAGCGCCCCCAGGACCATGTTGCCCAGTACGCCTGCGCCGATCAACACGCGGTCGATCGCCCCGGACTTGAGGATCTCGGTCACGAACGACCGGCCGCGGGCGTAACCCTGCATCCAGGCCGTGTAGCCGATGGCGACGATGACGATGGACACCAGGATCGTGTAGATGATCGGGCCGAGCGGATTGCCGGTCACTCCGGAGAGTGTCGGCACCACGGACCCACTCGCGGTCCCGCCCGCGATACCGATGCCCAGCGCGAGCAGGATCGGCGTGATGGTGCTCTGGCTGAGAGTGTCGCCGATCCCGGCCATCGGCCCCATCAGGCCGGACTTCACGGAGTTGATGGCGTCGTCGTCGATCGCGGCGCCGTTTGCGCGCTGCTCTTCCATGGCTATGACCGTGCCGTGGACCACATTGCCGAAGTTCGGCTCGGTGTTGAAGAAGACCAGGTGCCGCTTGAGCGCGGCCCGGATTTCGTCTTCGGTCGTGTAGAGGCGCTTGATGATGGGCGTCATGGCGTGGGCGAAACCGGTGCCCTGGAGCCGTTCGTAGTTGTAGTTGGCGTGGGCGAAAAACGTCCACAGAACCCACGACCGAACGAGGTCGCCGCGCGTCAGCCTGATGCGTGGCTCGGCTCCGACGGCAGCCGGCACGGGCGCCGGAGCCACGGAGCCTTCGGCCGCCGCCATCGCCTCGGCCTTCGAATCGGCCGGGGTTCGGACGAAGTTGAGGTGCAGGTACGCCAGCGCAAGCCCGATCGCCGCCACTACCACCAGCGACATCGCCTGATTCGTCGCCGTCATCAGGATGAAGCCGATGAAGAAGTACGGGATCACCGCGCCGCGGAAGATGAAGCGCATGTTCAGCGCGATGCCGATCGCCGGCAGGATGCCGCCCGCGATGACCAGCCCGTTGACTGTCCACAGCGGAAGCCGGTTGAGGGCGTCCTGGACGTACGTCGGGCCATTGAGCGCAAACAGGAAGACAGGCACGAAGCTGATGACGAAGAGCAGAGCCTGACCCGGCAGCCAGTTCATCAACGCGACACCGGCGATGTCGGCCTTTTCGGCTCGAGCGTCGGCCCAGTGGGCAAAGACGGAGTCAGCAGCCATGCGGCCGTAGAAGATGATCGTCCCGATTAGCCCGAGGCCGAAGGCGATCGGGATCGCCTTGGTGGCATCGATGCCGCTGGCCATGGCCACGGTCGTGCCCACCCAGCCGGCGAAGCCAGCGTCTGCCGGAAGCGTGCCGCCGGCGGAGATGAAGCCAAGGTACGGGATGTTGATCGCCGCGCCGATGAGCGTGCCCTGGGCCGGGTCGCCCAGGATCAGCCCGACGAAGAACCCCGCCACGAGCGGCCGATAGAGCGTGAAGAACGCGAGGCCGAAGAGCCACGGCGAGTTGGCGAGGTAGTAGCCCAGCGCGATCAGCACTGCCTGCCACGCGGCGACCGTGATCGTGTGCGCGGCGGGTGCCGCCACCAGGCCGCCTGGGCTCGCTGCAAGCGCCACCCCCGGCACGGCCGCCGCCAGCAGGGCCAACACCACGACGCCGGCGCCGACGGCGGCCGTCGTGCCGAAGGCTCCGCGCCTCCGCTTCATTCGTTCCTCCCGCATCCGCCGGGGCGCCGACTTGCCACTATTTGCCCGAATCGATCGATCGAAATGGGATCGGCCGGTCGTCGATGACGATCTGGACCTCGACCCGTGTGCCGAGTTGCTCGATCTCCCGCAGCTCGCGTAGCTCGTCCGGGCTGACCGAGATCGACTTGTGAAGACGCTTGCGGCCCGGCCCCGAACCCATGCCACCGAGGTCCACGACATCGATCGGGACTCCGGCCTGGCGCAATCCGAGGACACTCCGCGGCGAGCGGGCCAGGACCATTACGGGTTCCGGTGCCGCGGCGAGTTCGATCAGCCGAACCGCGCCGTCAGCCACGCCGTGGACCTCGACCGGAACACCCTGCGGCGCCGCCAGAGTCAGGACCTCGCGCAGGAACTCGTCCCGGGAAGTGGCGTCGTCGACGATCACGATCCGTTGCGCACCGAGTGCCCGAAGCCACACGGCCACGACCTGGCCGTGGATCAAACGGTCGTCGATGCGGACGAGGCGAAGGCTCATGCGATGCGAGCCGTCAGGATGCGCGTCGGGCGCGCTGGCGCTCCGTCTCGACGATGCCGCTTCGCCCGACCTCGAGGAGCCTCTCCACCAGCTCTTCGTCCAGCCCGCCGTCGGCCAGGGCAGCCTCGACGGTCATGGCCAGGTTCACGCCCGAGAGGCAGGTGATGCGCTGGGAGCGGCGCGCGATTGCCGTGGCGACGTTGAACGGCGTGCCACCGAGAAGGTCGCACAAGACGAGGACGCGGCGGTGGTCCTGGCCGATGGCCGTGCGCAGCGACTCGGCGTAGCTATCGGGCGAGTCCGCGGCCTGGAGGCCGACGGCGGCGATGTCCGAGACTGGGCCGCAGATCATCTCGGCTGTCGAAAGCAGGGCAGCCGGCAGCGTTCCGTGGCCCGCGATGACTATCCGGAACGCCCGCACCCGTTGCCTCCGAGTATGGCCGCGCGCGGCGGCCTGTCGCTTGACTCTGCCAGTCGTGTCTGCAAGTATTGTCACGCAATGACTTGCACGACTGTTTCTGGCGACATGATCGGGGCAGCAGGCTCGACCTGTCAAATGGAGCCCGCCTGATGCTTGACGACACGGTCGAAATCAGGCGTTCGATCGCGCCCGGACCGGTCGATAAGCCGGCGGGTGCCGGCGCCTCGGATGCTTCCGAAGCCTCGGGGCCGACCGAAGCGACAAGCGTGCGCGAGATGATGCGGCTCGTTGCGCAGCTCTACTACCTTCGTGAGCTCGGTCAGCCGGAAATCGCTGCGCTGACCGGCTTCTCCATCTCGAAGGTGTCGCGCCTCCTGGCTGCTGCAAGGGCCGCCGGCGTCGTGCGAATCTCGGTCGAGGGCGCGCCGTCCGAGCCGACGGCACTTGCCCGTGCATTGTCGGACGCGCTCGACGTGGAAGCCTGGGTCACGCCCGGCCAGGAGACTTCGCCCGCTCTCGCGGCCCGGCTGTGCGCCGTGGCCGCCGCGCCGCGCCTCGCCGAAGAGTTGCCAAACGAAGGGGCGATCGGCCTGACCGGCGGCTACACAGTGGAATCGCTCGTCGCCGCGCTGCCGTCCGAGTCCCGCCCGAAAGCCGTCGTCGTGCCGCTCGTCGGCGGCTGGGATTCGAGCAACCCGCACCTCAACAGCAACGAGATTGCCCGCCACATGGCCGAGCGCATCGGCGCCGCCGCGCGACTCCTCCACGCTCCGGGCCTGTTGGACAACGAGGCCACCACCGCCGCCCTTCTCTCCGACAGTGCCGTAACCGCCACGACGCGCTTCTGGGGAGAGTTGCGCCTCGCCCTCGTAGGGATGAGCGGAGCGCCCCGGTTCGCGCCCGGCTACGGCACGGTCATGGACCGCCTGGACGAGGCCGGCCGCGACCGCCTCGCCGCCAAGGGGGCCGTCGGCGACGTCGCCGGCCACCTCGTCCGCCTCGACGGCTCGTTCGTCCAGGACGAGTGGGAGCGCCGCACGATCTCAATCCCGGTCGAGACACTCCGGAAGGTGCCGCGCGTCGTAGGCATCGCCGCGGGCGCAAACAAGGTCGAGACGATCGTGGCCGGCGCTCGGACGGGTCTGCTGCACGTCCTGATCACGGACGAACCCACGGCTTCGGCGGCGCTGGAGCTTGTTCGCTCGGGCCGGTAGGGGCCGGCACGGGGCGGCGGCGGGTGGCGCGGGACGGCGGCGGGCCACGCGCGCCGTGCTCGCCGGCCGCGTCCGCAATCGCGGCGGCGGTATAGTCAGGTTCGAGGGTCGGGGATCGACGAGTTCAAACCTGATCAGGGGATCGGAATGGCGGCACAGAGGCGCAGGACGGCACCGAACGCGAGGGGGGCCCGCGTCAGTGGCTCGGCGTTCGCGCTCGGAGGTGCGGCCCTGGTCCTCATCGGCATTGCCTCGATCCTCACTGGAAACCCGAGCGTGGCCCACGATCTCACGCCTTTGGCCGGCCCCGGGGACCTGCTCGGGCGGTTCGGCCAGGTGGCGCCGATCGTCTCGGCTGCGATCGCGGCCGTGGTGGCGGGCGTCGTGGGCGTGCTGCTCGCCACGAAGCGCCTGACGCCGCTCGCGGCCGCCGTGGAACTGCTGATCCTCGGGCTGGCGGTCGAGGTCTGCATTGGCGGCGCCTCGGGCCGGATCGGCCATGCCACCGACGGTGCCGTGCTCGGCTCCACGGTCGCGTGCGTCATGGGTGGAACCGCGATCCTGGCCGGCGGCATCATCGCGGTCCTCGGCCATGAGTGACGACCCGAAGAAATTGCAAAGCCGCACGCGCCGCCCGATCCGCGAGTCCCTCCGCGGCCCGGCCGCCGAGCCGCCGGCCCCGCCCGCCGAGCCACCGCCACCGCCGCTGGTCGAGCCGCCTCCGCCGAGCCCGGAGCCGGCGCCGCCACCTCTACCGTCCCTGGCGCTGCCCGGCCCGGAAGTGCTGCCGCCCCAGCCGCAACCCTTTCTAGCCCCGCCGCCCGCCCATCGTCGGCGCCGCTTCGAGAGCGGCGTCGGGGCGATCCTGCTGATCGACCTGCTCGCCCTGCTGCTCGTCGCCGGCACCGCGCCGCTCGCGTACCTGTGGCTGGGTCAATCGAACCCCGGCCCGATCGCCGCCGCAATGACAGCTCCGCCTGCCACTCCCACGCCCGTCGCGGACGCTTCGCCCGTCCAGCCGAGCCCGTCCGAGAGCGCGGTTCCGACGCCAGGTCCCACGACCGCCTCCGGCCTGCCGTCTCTGAAGCCCATCTACGGAACCGGCACCTGGTCGGCGACCGCGCCGCTCTCGCAGGCTCGCTGGGCATCCGCGAGCGTTGTCCTGCGCGACGGCCGGGTTCTTCTCGTGGGCGGCACGACCGCCAACTCGAGCATCAACGCCGTGACGACGGCCACGATCTTCGATCCCGCGACGGGATTCTGGAACTCAGCGACCGGGATGCTCCAGGCCCGGGCCTACGCCACGGCCGTGCTTCTTTCGGACGGCTCGGTCCTCGTGGCCGGCGGGTCGCGAAGTGGCCAGCCGCTCGATACCGCAGAGCGCTACTTTCCCGCCACGGACACATGGGTGGCCGCGGGCAGGCTCAACCTGCCTCGAACGCAGGCCACGTTGACGCTACTGCCGGACGGCCGCGTGCTGGCGGCCGGCGGTGGCGTCGAAGGCACTCCCGGATGGAACTCCACGGCGTCGGCGGAGGTCTTCGACCCCAAGCGAAGCTCCTGGACCCTGACTGCGCCGATGTCGGTGGCGCGGGCCCGCCACACCGCGACTCTCCTCGCCGATGGCGAGGTGCTGATCGTCGGCGGCGCCACCACTTTCCACGGCGAGACCGGCTCGGTTACGGCGGCTGCGGAGATCTACAACGCAAAGACCGGCACGTGGCGCAGCGCCGGGCATATGGCCAGGCCGCGCTACGTCCATTCGGCCGTGCTCCTGCCCGACGGCCGAGTCCTCGTTGCCGGTGGCTGGTATGCCACGAGCAGCAGTGACCCGAGCCACGAGACGGTCGAGATCTACGATCCAGCCGCCAACAAGTGGTCGACCACCGGGTCGATGATCCAGGCTCGGGCGGAATTCGGCATGGTGAACCTGGCCGATGGCCGGGTCCTCGCCGCCGGTGGGATCGATCCTGCCTACAAAGTGACGGCCGCGAGCGAGTTGTACGATCCCGCGACCGGTACCTGGCACGCCACCGGCCGGCTGGCCGTCGGCGCAATGGGATCGGCCGTCCAGCCGCTGCGGGACGGCCGCGTGCTCATTGTCGGCGGCGCAATGGACGCGCTCGCGGCAAAGGTCACCGGCGTCTGCGAGCTCTACTCCTCGCCTGCCCCGTAGCCCACAACCGGAGATGACAGTGCCAACGAGCAAGCTTCGTGTCGCCATCGTCGGCTGCGGCGACGTCCTTTATCGAAGCTACCTGCCGCCACTCGCTGCGCTGGTGGATCGGGCGGAGATCGTCGGCTGCGCCTCCCGGACGATGAGGTCCGCCGAACTGGCCGCCGAAGCTGTCGGAGGCTGGTCGCCGGACGTAGTCGCCTTCGATGACCTCGACCGACTGCTCGAAAGCACACATCCGGACGCTGTCTTCAACCTGACTCCCGGCCCGGCGCATGCCGAGGTCACCGC
>PMJT01000231.1:16478-17996 GCA_003158495.1 Chloroflexota bacterium
CCGTCTTCTATCACTCCGGCGTTGGGCCGGTCTTCGACGTCGGCATCTACCGGCTCCACGAGATGACCGCGCTGCTGGGCCCGGTTCGCCGGGTCCAGGCGATGGGCGCGATCTCGATACCGGAGCGGTCGATCCTGGCCGGCATGCGAGCCGACGAGACGACGGCCGTCACGACGCCGGATCACGTCCTGATCAGCCTCGAATTCGACGGCGGCGCCTTGGGCCAGCTGCTGGCCACGTTCGCGATGCCGGCCACGCAGGCGCCCTGGCTGGAGGTTCACCTGACCGGCGGGACGATCAGCATGACCGGCGACCCGTTCGCGGCCGACGGCCCGGCGAGCATCTTCGCGCGGCCGGCCGCCGTGGCAGCGACCGAGGTTGCGGCCCCCGGCTCCGGTCCGCTCGCCGCGCCCCTGGTGGAGGGCTGGAACCACGGCCTGACGTCGCCGGTCCGACCGGACCAGTTCCCGCTCATCGGCCGTGGCGTGGAGCACTTCCTGGCGTGCCTCGCCGGCGAGGAGCGCCCGATCCTCACCGCCGAGCATGCCCGCCACGTCCTGGAGATCATCCTGGCGGCCTACGACTCGATTGCCGACGGCTGCACCCGGGAGCTGCGGACGACCTTCTGAACGGCGGTCAGTGCAAGTCGGTCGGAGGCGTGGTGGAGAGCAGGACGCCGGCGCGTGGAGTCGCGCTGAAGTCGAAGTCGGCCGCCAGGTTGCCCAGCTGCGAAGCGGATGACCGGGCCAGGGACGCGCAGGCCGTAGCCGTTGCCGTGGTCCGTGGGCGGGGCGACGTTGTCGTAGAAGCCGCCCCAATCGTCCCAGACCAGGAAGATCGCCGTGCTCGACCAGTCTGGCCCGGACATCACGGCAGACGGTCGACAACTTCCTGAACGCGGCGAAGGCCGGCACGCTTCCGGCAATCAGCTGGGTTGTCCCGAACGGCAGGGTCAGCGGCCCACTCCTCGTTTCAATGCCGCCGAATGTGAACTCTTCGTAAAGCCGAGTTCAACGCCGACTGGCCGCGTACGTCCGAGCCGCCCGGGCCTACAGTTGCAGGGCGCTGCGCCGATCGGCGCGCCAAATGGAGGCCGGACCGAGCGTGGATCACCTCACACGGGACAAGTCCCAGCGACCGAGCCCTTTCGCGCCCGGGACCATGGTCATCGTGCAAGCGGGTCAGTCCACGCCGTTCACCGTCCAGCCGGGCCAGCGCGTGGTCGTCGGCCGCGGCCCGGACGCCGACCTGCTGGTTACCGACGACAGCGTCAGCCCCCGTCACGCCCTCATCGAACGCAGCGGCCCCGGCTGGCTCGTCAGCACGCTGGATCCCGCCAACCCGACGTGGCTTCTCGACGCCACCGGCCGCGCCCAGGAAATAGACGCGGAGTTGGGCCTGCGCCAGGGCGAGTTGTTGATCGGCGCCTGCCAGGTGCTGCTATACGCGCCCGCCGCGGGTGCGGAAACAGGGTATTGGAGGGCCGTGTGGGGCTCGAACCCACGACCAGCCGATTAA
>PMJT01000197.1 GCA_003158495.1 Chloroflexota bacterium
ATGCGTGGTGATGGATGGGAGGTGACGATGAACCCCGAATCGGACCGCCGACCCCACACCCGACTCGGCCGCGCCGCCCGAGCCACATCGAGGGTCGCGGCAGCGACCGCCCCACGACAGCCTGAGCACCACCGCGGGACCAACTGGCTCCGCGACGTCATCCTCGGTGGTCAGGATGGTCTGGTAAACATCCTCGGGATCATCCTGGGTGTCATAGCCGGCGGCGGCTCGGAAACGGTCCTCATCGTCGCCGGCTTCGCCGCGGCCATCACCGAGTCGATATCGATGGGCGCGGTCGGGTACACGTCATCGAAATCGGAACGCGACTTCTATCAGGCAGAGAAGGAGCAGGAGGCAGCGGAGATCGCAGCGACCCCGGAGGTGGAGCGTCAGGAGATCGCCGATATCTACGCCGCCAAAGGCTTCAAGGGGAAGCTGCTCGAGGACGTAGTTGACACGATCACGGCCAACCGCGACGTCTGGGTGGACACGATGATGGACGAGGAACTGCATCTGCAGCCCATCCAGACGCCCGACATCCTTCGCGCCGCCGTTGTCATCGGGATTGCCACGCTTATCGGTCACATGATCCCGCTGCTGCCGTTCCTGGTTCTGCCCAGGACGGAGGCACTGGTTCTGGCGATCGTATCCAGCGCCGTGGTTCTCTTCGGGGTCGGCGTGTATTCCGCGGTTACGCTCGTCGGAGATTGGCGGACGAGCGGTCTGAAGATGGTGGCGATCGGACTGGGCGCCGCTCTGATCGGGTTTCTCGTCGGCCGGTTGTTCAACGTTGCGGGTTAGCGGCTGAGGCCACGTCCCTGACGGTCGGCGCTCCGATTCGCTGAGTCATAGAAGGGACCAAGGGCACCGGTTTCCACGAGAGGCTGAGTCTCGCTGTGCTCGTGAAGGCGTGAGTTTGGAGCCGGATACGGGTCTCGAACCCGCGACATTCAGCTTGGAAGGATCGACCCTCCTGCAGCGATGTTTACGCAAACCTGTTCGACACTCAACCCGACGCGCCTTGTGACGCGCTCATTGTGATGAGCGCGGGCACCGAGTAACGTGTGCCGGGGGCTCGGCGAGGGCCGGGTGACCAAGATCGGGAGTCCGAGATGCAATTCGGAGTCTTCAGCGTTGGTGACGTGACGACCGATCCCACCACGGGACGCACGCCGAGCGAGGCCGAGCGGATCCAGGCAATGGTCACGATCGCCCTCAAGACAGAGGAGGTCGGCCTGGACGTGTTCGCCACAGGCGAGCACCACAACCCACCGTTCGTCCCTTCTTCACCCACCACCATGCTCGGCTTCATCGCCGCGCGGACGGAGCGGCTGATCCTCTCGACCGCCACGACGCTGATCACGACCAACGATCCNNCAGGACATCCGGAACGGAATTGCGCTGGCGTATGAGAACTACGCCCTCCTCCACCGACTGTGGCGCGAAGACGTCGTCGACTGGACGGGCAAGTTCCGAACACCGCTGACCGGCTTCACCTCCACTCCGCGGCCACTCGACGGCGTGCCGCCCTTCGTCTGGCATGGCTCGATCCGCAGCCCCGAGATTGCCGAGCAGGCCGCCCACTACGGCGACGGCTTCTTCCACAACAACATCTTCTGGCCAAAGGAGCATGTCCAGCGGATGGTCGAGCTCTATCGGCGGCGGTTCGAACATTACGGACACGGACCGGCCGACCAGGCCATCGTTGGGCTCGGCGGTCAGGTCTTCATGCGCGCGAACAGCCAGGATGCCGTCCGCGAGTTCCGGCCGTACTTCGACCACGCACCCGTCTACGGCGGTGGACCGTCGCTGGAGCAGTTCATGGCAGAGACCCCGCTGACGGTCGGCAGCCCGCAGGAAGTCATCGACCGGACGCTGGTCTTCAGGGAGGCCGTCGGCGACTACCAGCGCCAGCTGTTCCTCGTCGATCACGCCGGGCTGCCGCTGGCGACGGTACTCGAGCAGCTGGACATGCTCGGCGAGCTGGTCGTGCCGGTCCTGCGCAGGGAGTTCGCCGCGAGACGAGCGCCCAACGTGCCCGAAGCACCGCTCCACCCGCGGGTCCAGGCGGCTGAAGCCGCGCGATCGGCGCGGGAGATGGCGTGATGAGCGCGACTGGAACCCGCTCGCTCGTCGTCGTCAGCGCAGGGCTGAGCCAGCCCTCGGCGACTCGCCTGCTGGCGGACCGTCTGTCCGCTGCGGTCGATCAGCACCTCCGAGAGGCGAGCATCGAGCCGCATCTCGAAGTCATCGAGTTGCGCGACCATGCCCAAGACCTGACGAATCACCTCCTGACAGGCTTCCCAAGCCCGCGACTGAAAGCGGCGATCGACCTCGTCCTCGCCGCCGACGGCCTGATCGCGGTGACGCCAATCTTCAGCGCGTCGTACAGCGGCCTGTTCAAGATGTTCTTCGACGTAGTGGAGCGGGACGGCTTCGCGGGCAAACCTGTCCTCATCGCGGCCACGGGTGGGACGGCCCGCCATTCCCTCGCGCTCGAGCACGCCCTCCGTCCCCTGTTTGCGTACCTGAACGCGGCGGTCGTTGCGACGGGGGTCTACGCGGCGACCGAGGACTGGGGCCGCGGCGGAGTCGGGGCGGACGACGGCCTCGTCGCGCGGATCGATCGGGCAGCGCGCGAACTCGCAGCGTCGATGGCGGCGCGGGAGCCATCCGCCCCCACGGATCTATTCGCGAACCCCGTTCCGTTCGACCAGCTCCTGCGGTCGAGCTAGATGCTCGATCCCTCGGTAGGTTCCCGAGGGATCCGGGCTGTGGCATCCTGGGGACAGCCTTCAAGCGACCCATTCCGAAGAAGGCTAGGTGTCGTGCCAAGCACGAAGTGGGAGTTGGAGCGGGAGACGGGTCTCGAACCCGCGACATTCAGCTTGGAGGGTGACGCTCAAAGTCGCGACCAGATCGGCGGCGGTTGCAACGCTTTGGCTGAATAGCGACGCGGGGAAGCGGCGCAGCAGGGTCACCGGGCTCTACGACACCCCGCCGTACCAGCAGATGCCGGCGATGACCGATGCGACGCTGACCAGGACCAGCAACCTCTCCGGCCAGCCTATCCAGCGCTGCGACCCAACAGCCATGAGGGCGACGAGAAACGGCGTGAAGTCCAGCGAGTATCGGAAGCCGTACTGGACGAAGCCTCCGCCGTAGTAGAGGAACACCGGTACGGCCACCAGGGCGGTGGCGATCCACAGCAGGCGGGCCGCGCGATCCCTGAAGCCGGCCCACAGGGACGTTATCAGCGCTGGCGAGACGAGCGCCATCGACATCCCGTCGGGGCTGGCTGAGAAGAACGGGGGTTGGCTTATACGATCGGGAAGGGCCAAGAGCGCCAATCTGATGTTTTCAGGGATATGCACGATGGAGAACAACCCCTGCGCCCTCCGGTCTTGAAGGCTCTGAGGCAGGACCGATATGGCATAGCCCGTCTCCAGCGGCGAGCCAAAGCGAAGCCAGTTGAACCAGCCGTACAGCGCGACCGCTCCGGCTATGGGTAGCCCAAAGGCAGCGGCGCTGCGCGCCGCCGCTCGAAGGTCGCTTCGCCGCGTCCAGACCAGGTAGAGGCCGAACGGAATGGCCGCCAGAATCGTCGTGGGGCGGGCGAGGAAAGACACGCCAAGACATGCGCCCAGCGGCATCGGTCGTCGCTTGCCGGCCCATTCGATCAGGAAGAGCGTCAGAGCCAGAAAGGACTCGGCGTGGGCCAGGTTGTAGACGTTGCCAAAGACCGACGCCCAGAACAGCAGTGATCCGAACGCGGCGAAGGCAGCGATCCAGTAGACCGCGGCACCCCTGGCCCCGTAGGCGCGGGCCAGCGGCAAGGCCAGCCAAGCCGCCGGTATGCCGAATAGGAGCCCGGTCAGGTATCCGCCGACCAGCTGCAGATCGGGAACGGCGGCGAACGGGATGTAAGCGAGGAGTTGTAGCGGGCCGAGGGCGATGTAGTAGCGACCCGCGATCTCCACGGTGTCGATCGTGCCTTTCAAGGCGTTCGAGTCGAGGTGCCCGCTAAGCGCTCGTTCGGCCACCATCATCATCCGGTCGGGGAAGAAGCCCCGCCACTCAATCGCAAGCATGGTGGCGACGACATAGGCGACGAGTACCCCGAGTGCGAACAGAACGTCGCCCCGCGGTAGGCGTCTCCAATACGCGAGTTGCTGACCCGGCGATGTGGCTGGCGTCACGATCGCGAGTATAGGGGCAGCTGCGGGCGGTTCACGCGTACGCCACCTCGTGGCAAGGACGGCCGAAAGGTGGTCGGCTTTTGAGGTCGGCCTCCGCCCTAAGCCGCCGCCCGGCGGCGATCCCGGTCTGCACGGCAGGGTGGAATGGCTGCGTCGGGGCACAACCTACCCGGCCCTCGGAGTACAGTAGCTAGGAGTCCGCGCGTTGAACTAGG
>PMJT01000028.1:0-2581 GCA_003158495.1 Chloroflexota bacterium
CAGGACGACGTTGCGACCCTTGGGCCCGATCGTGACCTTTACGGCCTCGGCCAGGCGGTCTACGCCGCGCTTAAGTGATCGACGAGCGGCCTCGTCGAATACGAGCTGCTTAGCCAAGTCTGTTTGTCCTCCGCTTTGCTCCGGCCCCTCGGGTCATGCCCGCGGCCGAGTCGGTCATCGGCTCCGGATTCCGGCAGCCTCTAGTCCTCGACTATCGCGAGAATGTCCTTCTGGCTGACGATCAGGAGATCCTCGCCCTCAACCTTGAACTCGGTCCCGGCGTACTTCGCATACAGAACCCGATCGCCGACCTTGACGTCCATGGGTTCGCGCTTGCCGTCGTCGAGGATCTTGCCGGGGCCGGCAGCGATGATCGTGCCTTCCATCGGCTTCTCTTTGGCGGTATCCGGCAGAACGATGCCGCTCTTGGTCATCTCCTCGCGGGGGGTCGGCTTGACGACGACGCGGTCCCCGAGGGGGCTCAGCTTCTTGCTGGTCGCAGTGGCTGCTGCCAACGCGCAATTCCTCCTGATGGCGGCGGCAGGGTGTCTGCCGTCGCGACTCCTGGATGTAGCCCGTTCGCCACCGGCGTTGGCCGGCTCAAACGCTATTGCCCGTGATCTTCGACCGGCAGAGGCTGACGCCCGGGTGCTGTTTCGCGGTGCGCCTCGGCGGACCCGTCAGGGTTGCTCCACCACGCCGCGGCGACGCCTCTCCGTCTAATTAGCACTCTACCATCGAGAGTGCTAACAGCCTAACGACGCCCGTTCGGGCTGTCAAGCGTGGGGGCTCTCCCGCGGGCTGGAGGGTGAGTATCCTACCGGCTTGATGACCGAACCAACCGTGCTGCCCGAATACACGGTCCGAAACCGAGCCTACTGGGATGCCTACGCGCCGCAGTGGGTCAGCGCGGGCGTCCGGAACTGGGCGGCCCCGGTACCGACGTGGGGGATCTGGGACACGCCGGAAGAGCAGCTGCGGCTGCTCGAGGGCGCGGCCGGGAAAGATGTCATCGAACTCGGCTGCGGCACGGCGTATGTGTCGGCGTGGCTTGCGCGGCTCGGCGCCCGGCCGGTCGGGATCGACAACTCAGCCGTCCAGCTCGAGACCGCGCGGCGCCTGCAGGCCGAATACGGCATCGACTTCCCGCTGATCCACGGCATCGCCGAAGCTGTCCCGTACCCCGATGGCTCGTTCGACATGGCGATCTCGGAATACGGCGCCGCGATTTGGGCCGACCCGTATCTCTGGATCCCAGAGGCAAGCAGGCTCCTACGTCCCGGCGGCCGCCTGGTGTTCTTCATCAACGGCTACATCCAGATCCTGTGCGCGCCCGATAGCGACGAGCCAGCGACCGACCGCCTGCAACATCCTCAATTCGGCAAGTACCGCTTCGAGTGGTCGAGCGACGAAGCCGTTGAATTCCACCTGCCTCACGGCGAGATGATCCGGCTCCTGCACGAGAATGGATTCGAGGTCGAGGAACTGACGGAGATCCAGGCGCCCGACGATGGGGCTACGCGGCACGTCTATGTGACCCAGGAGTGGGCTCGCCGGTGGCCAAGCGAAGAGGTCTGGAAGGCGCGAAAGAGAGCCTGACGATCCTCGTTTCGAGCGTGACGACCCAGCCGCATGAATCCAACTGAGAATCAGAAACGGGCGACTCGCGTCGCCCGTTCCCGAAGATCACTCAGAAACTACATCGAGACGCCGACCGTGCTGAGGATGGTCTTGATGACGCCGCCGAGGAACAGGAGCGCGACGATGGCCACGATGGCGATGAGGGCGAGGATCAGGGCGTATTCGGCGAGGCCTTGAGCGCGCTGTCGAGTGAGCATTGTTGAGCCTCCGGGAATGATGGTTGGCCGCAAGATAGAAATGCGGCATGACCAGACAACTTTAGCGCCCGCAACTGGCGCAGAGCCCGGATTCCGCAGTGGTGGCGCCTTGGCGCACCGAACGACAGTACCGGTGGCCATCAAGACCGGGCCCCGATCCAGGTCGAGTCGGTGCGCCTCCAGAGGTGTAGCGGGCCGGAACGGCCGGTACGTGCAGGGTCGCGCCGCGAATAGACATCGAATCCTAGAACTCGGTTCGCGGCTCACGCTTGAGCTGGAGCGCGGCGCCGACCCGGCGCGATCGCTCACCGCCAATGGCCCAGGCGACCGGGAGTCGGCCCCGGAATCAGAAACGGGCGACTTGCGCCGCCCGTTCTGCAGCTCCGAAAGACTAAAGGCTGACGCCGACCGTGCTGAGAACGTTCTTGATGACGCCGCCGAGGAACAGGAGCGCGACGACCGCGACGATGGCGATGAGGGCGAGGATCAGAGCGTATTCCGCGAGACCCTGAGCGCGCTGTCGGGTAAGCATTGTTGACCCTCCCGAGGATGATGGTTCGCCGCAGAATCATAAGTGCGGCATGACGAGTGCGATTGTAGGGCCTGATGCCGTGTTGTCTAGGCCTTGGGTCAAGGGACGGCGCTTCTTGTCACCAGCGCAACCCCCAAATGGACCAGTTCCGACCGGAACTGCCCATGCCGCGGACATATTCGGCCCGGTCAAGGTCCGGCAGTGCCCGCGA
>PMJT01000028.1:2601-13409 GCA_003158495.1 Chloroflexota bacterium
TTGATGACGCCGCCGAGGAACAGGAGCGCGACGACCGCGACGATGGCGATGAGGGCCAGGATCAGGGCGTATTCGGCAAGGCCCTGACCACGCCGGTCCAGGCGCGCCTCGATGCGATGGCAGATATCGGTGAAGACGTCGAACAGGTTGATCATTGCTTTCCCCACGGAGACGGACCGCCTGAATAATGGCGGGACTACGCTGATCATTGTAGAGCCGGCGACTCTGCCGGCGACCCTTCCGCCGGTCAAGTGTGGCCTTCTGGCAACGTTGCAACCGCCAAACGGACTATTTCCGAGCTGGACTACCCATTAGCACCCCCTCGATGTCATCCAAGTGGCTGTGACGATGCAGCGAACGATCGAGAGACCGAGGCCGATCATCGAGGATGCTTCCGATTGGTACTGCAGCCGGGAGGCTTGCGATCAGGCGGTCAATCGCCTGGGCTGCGGCCACTGCTTCAGTCAGGAGTCCCAGGGGGGACTCTGCGCTGAATGCCGCCAGGGACGGCTCGAGGGCGGCATTGAGCAGGTCGGAGAGGTCGTCCGGCAAGTATCCCGGCTTGCCATCGGCGCCGGCAGCGAGCGCCGCCTGCCAGCGAGTGGCCATGAAGCGGTCCCAGAACGCGAGGTGGCCGAGGGTTTGCCCGACGGTCCAGCTCCCCTCCTCCGACGGAGCCGTGGAACGCGCGAGGTCGTCCGGCGTGAGGCGCTCGACGACCGCCCGGAGTCGTTCGGTCGCGGACGCATTGCGGGCGTTGAACGAACGATCGACCTGGCCGCCGGCAATCGTACGAGCTGGCACGCCGGCCGCCGAGAGACTTCGCTCGATGTGATCCAGGTGGTCCGTTCGATGGCTGTAGCGGTGAAGAAGGTAGGCGCTCGGCGTGCCCTCAACGGCGTCGACGAGTTCGTCGGGCGCAGAGGCAATCAACGCATCCAGCCGCGCAGCCGCGTCGAGGGCCAGCTGCGGGAGTCCCTTCGAACCGATGCCGGCCCAATACGGGTGCAGCGCCTCGTTGGCGAGGTGCTCCGCCGCGATGAGCGAGGCGTCGTCCACGGACCACTTGCCGGAGAGCATCTCCTCCCAGCGCTCAGCCTGCCAGCGATCCCAGAAGCCGGTATGCGCGAGCGCCGAGGCGACGGTCCAACCCTCGNNTCGTCGTTGTCTCTCTGGAATGCTCGGTTCGTCATCTCGTCTCCTCAGCGGCGAGCGGTTCCGGGCGGCCGCAAGCCGGAGGGACGTCCTCAGGCCATTGACTCGCGCTGGAAGGTTGCGTCGTAGGCCTGCACGAGGCCTTTTCCAATGCTATCCGGGCTTTCGCCGCGCCGCTCCGCGACCCACAAGGCGGTGATGCGGACCCATTCCGGCGAGTTGCGCCGGCCGGCAAAGACGGCCGAAGGGTCGGCGGCGAGGCCTGGAGGGGCGGGCACCGTCGGGGCCGCCCCGGGCTTGTGGCGCGGCACGCCTGGCGGAGCGAGGTATGGCGAGTCCGTCTCGACGAGGAGGCGACCTGCTGGAACGACCTGGACCACTTGGGCCGAGTCCTCCTCCCCGCGCCGAAACACGAGCCCACCGAAGGCGATGGCGATGCCCATCTCCAACGCGGCCGCGGCGTAGTCGACCGGGCCCGAAAAGGAGTGGAGCACGGCAGGCGGGCGATCCCCGAAGACGTCGTGGCCAGCCGCTCCGCCAAAGCCCGCGAGGCGTAGCTCGGCGATCAGCGCGTCCTGGGCGTCGCGCCGCCCGGCCGCGGAACGGCAGTGCAGGATCGCCGGCTTGCCCACGGCCAGGGCGAGGCGCAGGTGGCGTCGGAGGTTGGCGAGCTGCGCTTCTTGCGGCGAGTGCATACGGTCGAAGTCCAGCCCGGTCTCGCCGATCGCGACCACGCGCGGATCGGCGGCGAGCTTCACGATGGCCGCCCATCCGGCCTCGTTCACCAGCGCGGCATCGTGGGGATGAACGCCGACGGCGGCGTCGAGCCCGTGCTCGCGGGCCAGTGCCACGGCTGCGGCCGACGAACCGGAGTCCCAACCGGGGACCAGGATGCGTTCCACGCCGGCTTCGTGCGCAGCGGCGATCACGGCCGCTCTATCGAGCCCGAAGGCATCGGCCTGGAGATGGGCGTGGCTATCGACGAGCCTCATCGGGCCGGCCAGGTTCAGCCCGCAGCCGGCGTCGCGGCTTCGGTCTCGATCCGCGGGAAGAGCGGCTCAGGCGTAGCGACCTTGCCGGTTTCGCCCGCTCGGGCGCCCCAGCGCAGCTCGTCGAGCAGGGCCGGACCACCGTTGCCGTCGGCCGCATATCCGTACCCGTAGCCGAGCTGGGCAAGGGCTCGCGGCGATGCCGTCGGGATGAACGGTGCCGCGGCCAGTCCGACCAGCCGGCAGGCCTCGAGCAGCTCGGCCAGCGCGGCGCGCAGCGAGGTGGCGGCCGACTCATCGCCGGCTTTCATTGCCTTGGCCAGCGTCCATGGCGCGGTGGCGTCGACGAACTGGTTGGCCGCGTCGACGAACTCCCACAGCCCGGCAAGGGCTTCGCTGAGCTGGCAGGCCTCGATCTTCGCGACGTAGGCAGCGAGGGTTTCGTCCCACTTCCGGCTCAACGTGCCGCGACCGAGCGGCGGCCGCTCGCCGTCGAAGTAGCGGTTCACCATCGAGACGGATCTATTGAGCAGGTTCCCGAAGTTGTTAGCGAGGTCCGCGTTGTAGCGGCGGACGAAGGTGTCCCATGACACGTCCGCGTCCCGGTCGAAGGGGACTTCGCGCAGCGTCGCGTACCGCGCCCCGTCGGCGCCGAGGGTGCGAACCACGTCAATCGGATCCAGGAAGTTGCCCAGGCTCTTGCTCATCCTCTGGCCCTGGGCCAGGAGCCAACCGTGGATCCAGACGTGGCGCGGCGCCTCGAGACCCGCGCTCCAGAGCATCGCCGGCCAGTAGATGGTGTGGAANNGATGTCCTTGCCGATGACGTGCAGATCCGCAGGCCACCAGCGCTTCACCGATTCCGGGTCGTCGGGGAAGCCGGCGCCGGTGACGTAGTTGATCAGGGCGTCGTACCAGACATAGATGGTGCCCGCGGCCGGATCCCAGGTCCCGTCGGGCAGCTGAGACGAGGAGCCGTCGGGCATGATCGGGAACGGGATGCCCCAGTCTGCCCCGGCGCGGCTGACGGAGAAGTCCTCGAGGCCGCTGCGGATGAATCCGAGCATCTCGTTGCGCCGGTAGTCCGGCTGGGCGAAGTCGGGGTGTTCTTCGAAGTAGCGTTCCAGCCGGTCCTGGTAGGCGGACAGGCGGAAGAACCAGTTCTTCTCCGAGAGCCACTGGAGCTCGACCGTCGGGTGGTCTGGGCAACGGGTGCCTTCGGGCGTCTCGATGACGTCCGACTTGGCTTTGAAGCCCTCGGCCGGGCAATACCAGCCTTCATAACTGCCGAGGTAGATGTCGCCGTTGGCGTGGGCCCGGCGGACCATCTCCTGCGTGGCCCGAACGTGGTCCGGGTCGGTCGTGCGGATGAAGCGGTCCGGGCTGATCAGCAGCGCGTCCTCGGCTGTCCGGAACAGCGCCACGTTCTCGTCGACGAAATCGCGAGTCGACCGGCCAAGTTCGGCGGCCTTCTGGGCGATGTTGACCGAGTGCTCGTCCGTGCCGGTCTGGAACCGGGTGTCGTCGCCCTTCATCCGGTGCCAGCGCGCAATCACATCCGCACCCACCACCTCGTACAGGGTGTGGAGTCCGGGCTTGTTGTTGGCGTAGGCGATGGCAGTGGTGATGTAGTAGCGATCGGCGGGGCTCATGGCGCCCGATGGTATCAGGCGATGCGTGAGCGGGCCTGCCGGGGACGCCGCCAGGACGGGCACGGGCGAGCAGACGCGGCGGAAGCCCTCATGCGTGTCTCGACAGACGCAGCCCGGCCTGACGGTTCGGAGGCATGGATGACTTGGTCCGGGCCGGGCACACAGATCCGCAAGGAGACTCGATGCTGCCAACCAGACTGCATGCGCTCGACAGGGAGAGCGAACGCCAACTCGCGGCCGGCCTGTTCAACGACGTCTGGCGACTGCTCGAAATGCCCAGGCGGCAACCGGAGCAGGACGACGAGATGCTTCACGCCGCCCACGCCTCGCGCTACCACATTCCACTAATCGGGGCGTTCGGCGAGTTTCACTGACCGGCCGCATCCGCGGCGGTCGCCCCGGCGCCTAGTGGCGGAAATGGCGAACGCCCGTGATCAGCATCGCGGCGCCGGCCTTCTCCGCGACCTCCAGGACCGCCGCGTCGCGCATCGAGCCACCCGGCTGGGCGAAGGCCGTGACGCCGGCATCCAGGCAGACCTGCAGCGCGTCGGGGAACGGGTAGAACGCGTCCGAGCCACAGGCCGCGCCGCGCAGCGCCTCGAGGCCGTGGAAGGCAAGTGCCTTCGCGACGGCCTGGCGAGAGGCGTCGACGCGACTCGTCTGGCCGGACCCGAGGCCGATCTCCATCCCGTCCTTGACCAGCACTATGGCGTTGGAGACCACGCCGCGGCATAGCCGCCACGCCAGGTCCAGGTCGCGCAACTCGCCGGCGGAGGGGGCGCGAGTCGTAGCCTGCCTCCACGTTGCCGGGTCGTCCGGAAGGACGTCGGCGGCCGTGACAAGTACTCCGCCGCCGGCCACGCGGATTGAACCGAGTGGATTCGGCGCGGGCGCCACTTCCGGGCTGCCCAGCGCAAGGTCTTCGAGCAGCCGCAGGTTTGTCTTGCGAGCCAGGATTGCGCGCGCTTCCGGCGAGTAGGCCGGCGCCACGATCACTTCCAGGAAGAGCGAAGTCAACCCCTCGGCCGTGGCTGCGTCCACTTCGCGGGTCAGTGCCACGACACCGCCGTAAGCGGAGTCTGGGTCGCCAGCCAGCGCCGCGTCCCAGGCCTCTCGGAGAGTGGCGCGCTCGGCCGCGCCGCACGGGTTCGTGTGCTTGACGACGACGCAGGCTGGGCCGCGCAGCTGGCGCGCGATCGCATCGGCGCCTGAGGCGTCCAGGACGTTGTTGTAGGACAGCGCCTTGCCCTGCAGGATCGTGCCGCCGAGCGCAAACGGCCCGGCCCATTTCGTCGCGCCCGGGCGGCGGTATCGAGCAGCCTGCTGATGCGGGTTCTCGCCGTACCGAAGCGTCTCGACCTTCTCCAGGGCCACGACAAGCGTCTGCGGGTACGGGTCGGCGGATCCGGGGAGGCCCGGCTCGTCGGGGAGATCGACGCCGGCCGCGGCCATCCGGCCGGGCAGTTCGGCGGCGATGCGAGCGTCGTAAGCGCCCGTATGGCGGAAGGCCTCGACGGCGAGCGCNNACCATCGACGGCCCGCCGATGTCGATCTCCTCGACCAAATCGTCGAACGAGAGGCCCGGCTTCTCGGCTGCAGCGGCGAACGGATAGAGATTGACGACGACCAGGTCGAAAGGCTCGATCGCCGCCTCGGCCAGCTGCTCTCGGTGCGAAGCCAGCCGGCGGTCGGCCAGGATGCCGCCGTGGACGCGCGGGTGGAGCGTCTTGACGCGGCCGTCGAGCATCTCCGGGAAGCCAGTGACTGAGGCCACGTCCGTGACCGGCAGTCCGGCGGCGCGAAGGGCCCGGGCGGTTCCTCCTGTCGAGACCAGCTCGAAGCCCAGGCGCACCAGTCCGGCCCCGAACTCGGGCAGGCCGGTCTTGTCGGATACCGACAGCAGTGCCCGCTTCGGCACCGGCATCGTCTCGGCCGCCAGGGCGGCGTCGATGCGGACGGTTCGGCCGTCCGACGAGATCGCCAGCGTTCCGGCCAGGGCCAGGCCGACGGCCCGCGGAAGCAGCCGGTGTTCGACGGCGTGGATTCGATCGAAGAGCGCCTCCTCGGTGTCACCCTGAAGAACCGGCACGGAGTCCTGCAGNNTCCTTGACCGCGTGCGCGCCGGGGAACGACGGCAGCAGCGCCGGGTGGAGGTTTATAACCGGGCAGCGCAGGTTGCCAAGCGCCCGCGATCCAAGAACGCGCATGAAGCCGGCGAGGACAATCAACTCGGGTCCGACCGCGTCGAGGGATTCGGCCAGGACCTCGTCGGCAGCTTCGCGCTCACGGACGTCGCTGAGTTTCGGCATCGGCACGACGAGGGTGTCCAGGCCCTGCTCCACGGCCCACGAGACGGCGGCGCATTCGCGATCGGCGAAGACGAGGGCTATCTCGGCATCCAGTGCGCCACGCCGGGCGGCCGCGTGCAGGGCACGCAGGTTGCTGCCGGTGCCCGATACGCCAATCGCGATCCTGTGTGCCACGCCGCTCCTCCTCCTGCCGAACCTTCGAGCGCCGCCCCGGCGCCGCCGAACTACCTGCTTTTATTCACGTCTCCGAGTAGCGCGCCCCGCCGGCGCCGATTTCCACCACCTCGCCTACGCGCCAGGCATTGAACCCACTGGCGGCGCAGCTCGAAATCGCGGCCGCCACGCCCGCCTCGGGCAGGACACAGACCATGCCCAGCCCACCGTTGAAGGTGGAACGCAATTCGGCATCGGACAAGCCGCTGAGGGCGCCAATCAGCCGCATTACCGAGGGCATCGGCCACACCGCCGGATGGACTCGGGCGCCCAGACCCTCGGGCAGGACCCGCGGTAAGTTGCCCGGCAGTCCCCCGCCGGTGATGTGCGCGACTCCGGCCAGGGGTGCGCCTGCTTCGTCAAGCTGAGCCCGCAGCGCCAGAATGGCTTTCGAATAGATCCGGGTCGGGGTCAGGAGAACCTCGCCCAGGGGCAGCCCGGCGGTCTCCGGCTCGGACGGCGTAGCCGGGCCCAGGATCCGACCGACGAGCTCCGCGTAGCCCTCGTCGAGCGGTATCTCGACCTCGTCGACGATCCGGCGCACGAGCGAGAAGCCGTTGCTATGCAGCCCGCTGGAGGCGATGCCGATCAGCACGTCGCCGGGCCGGGCCGCCGTCCCGTCGAGCAGCCGATCCCGTTCCACCACGCCGACGCAGAACCCGGCCATGTCGAATTCGTCCGGCTCCATGAGGCCGGGGTGCTCGGCCGTCTCGCCGCCGATCAGCGAGCAGCCGGCCATGCCGCAGCCGTCGGCGATCGAACCTACGAGAGTCGCCACGCGCTCCGGGTACAGGCGCCCCACCGCGATGTAGTCGAGGAAGAAGAGCGGCTCCGCGCCCGCGCAGACGAGGTCGTCGGCACACATTGCCACGAGATCCTGCCCGACCGTATCGTACCGGCCCAATGCCATTGCGATCGCGGTCTTGGTGCCGACGCCGTCCGTGGAGCTGACCAGCACCGGTTCGCGCATCCCTGCCGGCAGCGCCATCACCGAGGCGAATCCGCCCAGTCCGCCGATCACTTCCGGCCGCCGGGTCGCGGCGACTGAAGCGCGCATCAGCTCCACGGCGCGCTCGCCGGCATCGATATCCACTCCGGCGTTCCGGTAGGCATCCCAGGCTCCGCCCGACTTGACCCCGGCCGAGGGGCTCAATTCCCCGGCTCCGGACGGGTGCCCATGGCCCCGGCCTCGCCCTGCGATACGGGCTCGCCGTCCGCATCCTCGAGCACGAACTTGTGACGGGCCGTGTCGTACGGGACCGGCACGGGGTACCGGCCATCGAAGCAGGCGAAGCAGAATTGCTCGTACGGCAGGTCGAGCGCCTGGAGGACGCCCTTGATCGAGAGGAAGGTCAGCGAGTCGGCTCCGACGAACTCGCGGATCTCGTCGACGGAATGGGTCGACGCGATCAGCTCGGTCTCGATCTGAGTGTCGATGCCGTAGAAACAGGGGTGGTGTATCGGCGGCGAGCTGATCCGTAGGTGGACCTCGGTCGCGCCGGCCTTGCGGAGAAGGGCAACTATCTGGCGGGTGGTGGTGCCGCGCACGATCGAGTCATCGACGACGATCAGGCGGCGTCCCGCCACGACCTCGCGCAGCGGGCTCAGCTTGACCGTGACCCCGCGCTGGCGCATGTGCTGGCTCGGCTGGATGAACGTTCGGCCCGAGTAGCGGTTGCGGACCATCCCCTCGCGATACGGGAGCCCGATGCCCTCGGCGAAGCCAGCCGCGGCGGGCGCTCCGGTGTCCGGAACCGGCATGACCATGTCCGCCGCGACGGGTGCTTCCTGGGCAAGCGCGATGCCCATCCGGCGGCGCGACTCGTAAAGGTTGCGGCCGAGCATGTACGAGTCCGGCCGCCCGAAATAGATCAGCTCGAAGACGCACAGCTGCTCGTGGCCTTCCGCAAAGCGCACCGATACCGGGTCCTTGCCCTCCTCCAGGATGACGATCTCGCCCGGCTCCACGTCCCTGACCACGGTGCCGCCGGCGACATCGATCGCCGCTGATTCGGAACTGATCACCCAGCCGCCGGAGTGCTTGCCTTCGGGGTCATCCTCTGCCGGTTCGATCCGGCCGAGTACCAGGGGCCGGAAGCCGTGAGGATCACGCACGCCGTACACGCGTTTCTCGTCGAGGATCGCGAGTGAGTACGCTCCCTGGACGGTCGGCAGGACGCGCTTGAGCGCTTCGACCGTGTCCGAAGATGGGTCGTCGGCGAGCAGCGCGGTCAGCAGTTCCGTATCCGTCGTCGCTGCCAGCCGGGACTTGCCGCCCTCCAGTCGCGCCAGCAACTCGCGGGTGTTGACGAGATTCCCGTTGTGGCCGATCGCCAGCGCCCGGCCGCGTCCCATTCGGAACGTCGGCTGGGCGTTCTCCCAGACCGTGGACCCGGTGGTGGAATAGCGGCAGTGCGAAATGGCCAGGTGGCCGCGCAGGCTGGGGAGGCGCCGCTCGTCGAGGACCTGAGCGATGAGGCCCAGGTCCTTGTAGAGCATGAGCTGCTCGCCGTCGCTGACGGCGATGCCGGCCGATTCCTGGCCGCGGTGCTGGAGCGAGAAGACGCCGAGCGCGGCGATACCCGCGGCATCCGCGCCGGGCGTCACCGCGCCAAAGATGCCGCACACGGCTAGGAAACCACGCCGCGGTGTGCGGCGGCCTCGGGTGCGCGGCCCGATCCGTGCCCCGAGCTTACCTCCACGCCGAGGGCGCGGGCCAGGCCGTGGTCCCACGTGTGGCGCAGGTCCGCCATGGCGACGTCCAGGGCGTCGGCCACGCGAGAGCCACGACCCTCGGCCGCGCCGGTGGCACCCTGCCCGGTCAGTTCGATGCGCAGCCGGTCTCCACCGACCGTTCCGAGGATCTCCGTCGGGAGCCCGAACTGGCGGGCCAGCAACTCGAGAGCCGGCGCGTGGCGGTACCGGCACGACAGGACAAGGCGTGACGGGCTCTCGCCGAACAGTTCGATCGCGGGCGAACCCGAAACGCCGAGCCGGAGGGTGGCGCCAAGGCCGCTCCACATGCAGCACTCGGCGATCGCGACCGCCAGGCCGCCTCCGGAGACGTCCTGCGCAGACGCGACCAGGCCACGGTTGATTGCCTCGCGGATGAACGACTGCAGAGCTGCCTCGCGGGTGAGGTCGAGGCTCGGCGGCGCGTCTTCCGACGAGGCGCCGGCCAGGGCGGCGTACGCGGACCCGGCCATGCCGGGCACGCTGTGGCCGACGAGTATCACGCTGTCGCCCGAGGCCACGAAAGGCGGCCGGACCAGGAGGGAGATGTCCTCGATCAGACCGACGACGCCGATCTCCGGGGTCGGGGCGATTGCGCCGCCCGGGTACTCGTTGTAGAGAGAGACGTTGCCGCCGGTTACGGGCAGGCCTAGGGACCTGCAGGCCTCGCCCATGCCCCGGACCGCCTCCTGGAGCTGCCAAAACGCCTCTGGGCGTTCCGGGTTGCCATAGTTCAGACAGTTGGTGATGCCAAGAGGCCGCGCCCCGGTGATCGAGACATTGCGCGTGGCTTCGGCCACGGAGAGCTGCGCGCCGAGATGTGGGTCGATGGCGCTGACGGTCTGATTGCCGTCCGTCGTTGCCACGAGCGCCTTCGACGTGCCCTTCACCCGCAGGACCGAGGCGCCGTGGCCGGGCCATTCGACTGTGTTGCTCTGGACCGATGAGTCGTACTGCTCGTAAACCCAGTGGCGGCTCGAGAGGTTCGGGCTGCCGAGCAGGGCGTTCAGGACCGCGGCCGGATCCATGCCGCGCTCCGGCAGGCCGTCCTGGGCCGTGAGCGGGATCCCGGGCGCGGGCGCCTGACGACGCTTGGTCGGCGGCGTCGCGAGACGATAGTGGACGATGGCTTCGCTGGTGAGCGCTTTCGCGGGGACGCGCGCGATCTCCTTCGCGCCGGGGTTCGGCGCTCCGTCCGGCCCGACGCCGCCTTCGATAATCGCGATATCGCCGTCCGTGGTGACGCGACCGACCAGCGCAATCGGAATGCCCCAGCGCTCGCAAACCTCGCGCACGGCCGGGTAGTTTTCCGGCAGGCACGTGGCCAGCATGCGTTCCTGGGATTCGGAGATCATCACTTCCCAGGGCGCCATGCCGAGCTCGCGACGCGGGATTGCGTCGAGGTCGAGCAGGATTCCGGTGCCGGCCTTGTCGGCCGACTCGGAGGTCGCGCAGCTGATTCCGCCGGCGCCGAGGTCCTGGATGCCGACGACGAGCCTGCGGTCGATCAGCTCGAGGCTGGCTTCGATAAGCAGCTTCTCGGCGAACGGGTCGCCGACCTGAACGGCCGGGCGCTTGCTCGGATCCTGGTCCTGGAATGTCGCCGAAGCGAGCACGCTGGCCCCGCCGATGCCGTCGCGGCCGGTCGTGGATCCGAACAGGACGACGTAGTTGCCCGGCCCGGGCGCCTCGGCCAGGATCAGCATCCGCTCCTCCAGCAGGCCGATGGCCATCACGTTGACGAGCGGGTTGCCCTGG
>PMJT01000097.1 GCA_003158495.1 Chloroflexota bacterium
GCGTGTTGCTCGGCGAGCTTGCCGCCGGACATCGTCACCGGCAGCTGGATGTTGTACGGCGGATCCGTGGCGATGAAGTCGATGCTGTCCGACTCGATTTTGGGCAGGAGAGCCAGGGAGTCGCCCAGCCGCATCTCCAGGCCCGACGGATCGAAGCCCCTCTCGCCGCCCGGATCAGAGTTTCCGATGTCCGCGACGACCGGGCCGCGGCCGTCACGTTCCGCCGGCAGATCGTGGACCAGCGATTCGTACACGCTCACCCAGCGCGGCTCGATCTCCAGGCCCAGGGCGCGCCGCGGGCCGCGGGCGATGGCCGCGCCGAGCAGCGTACCGCCGACGCCCGCGAACGGATCGAGGACGAGTTCGCCGGTGACCGTGAAGAACTCGATCAAGCGTGCCATCAGCCGTGGCGGTTTGTTCGCGCCGTGTTGCTTGCGCAGGCCGTGGCCGAGTTCGGACGGGTAGGCGGTGCCCCAGACTGACTTGGTGAAGTAGAGCCACTCCTCGCCCGAGAGCTCATTCAGGGTGTTGTCGGGGTGTCTGGGACTCACCCGTCGAGCTTAGCCGACATCGAGGCCTCGGCGCTCATATCCCGGACGGCTGAGCCACCGGTACGAAATGGTTGCCCGCGATTGGGCGACATCGGGTTACCCTAAGTCCGGCTGCGGGGGAAGACAGGCGCTGCACAGAGTGGCGCAGGCTCTGGGACCTCGACATAAATGATGAACACAGGCCACGAACGTGGCGGCGGAGGCCGCGGCGTCGACGGACGCTCCCAGCACCGGCGGCTTTGGAGCGACCGATTCGTCGGCCGTGACAGGCAGCTGGAGCGGATTGCCGTCGGCCTGCAGAAAGCGACCGACGGCCAGCCGACTACGCTCGTCATGTCCGGCACGGCCGGTCTGGGTCTGAGCCGGCTCCTGGCCGAGACGCGTCGTCGCATCGAAGCGCTGGCCGATCCGTTCGCGGCCGTACACGGCGTCGCAATCCCCGCGACATCAGGTGTCCCTTACGCGCCCGTCACTGCCGCGCTGGAGCATCTTCTCGATCCCCTGCCGGACGACGAGCTCACCCGGCTCGTGGGCCCGACGGGCGACGCGATCGCCCGGCTCGTGCCTGGGCTGCGCGACCGTCTCGATGAGCTGGAGCTCCTGCCGTCGCGCCCGCGCATCGCGGCCACCGAGTGGCGCGAAGCGCGCATGTTCGAGGCCGTGCTCGGTCTCCTCGAGCGGCTCGGCGAGCGCCAGCCTGTGGCCCTGCTGCTGGAGGATCTCCACCATGCCGATGCCGCCACGCGCGGGCTGGCCTCGTTCCTGGCCCGGGTGACGCGCGGCCAGCGGATGATGGTCATCGTCACCTACCAGCCGGACAGGCTTCTCCGCGCGGATCCGTTGCGGGCCACGCTCTCGACCATGGTCAATACCCCGTCGGTCACGTCGGCCGAGCTGGCGCCCCTTGACCGAACCGAGTTGAGCCAGTTGATCGAAGCCATCGAGGGCGAGCGTCCTTCGTCGACGACCCTTCTGCTGGTCGCCGAGCGAGCGAGGGGCAATCCGCTCGTCGCCGAAGAGTTGCTCGCCGCGCGACGCGAACTACAGGGCGTCTCGCTTGCGGGGACCCTGGACCGGCTGGTCACCGCCCGGGCTGGGCTGCGATCGCCGGAATGCCGACGCGCTCTCCGACTCCTGTCGCTCGCGGGCTCGATGGTCACGATGCCGATGCTCATGTCCATGGCCGAGCAGTTCGAGTCCAGGTCTCCGACTCGGCCGCCGCGCTCCGCCTCTGCCGCAAAGTACGGAGACGTGCTCGAGTCGGATATCACGGCCGGCGTGGCGGAGGCCCTCGAGCACGGTTTCCTGATCGAGGCCGTCGACGGCGTCGCCGGGGTCGTCGACGGCGGCCCGGTTGGCGGCCGCCCGACCGGCGCGAACCGGAGCCGCGGCAGCGGCGGTGGCCCCGGGACACTTTTCGCCGCCGTCGGCGATGACGCACGCCAACCGAGTCGAATCGAGAGGACCGGTTCCCGCCGCGAACCAGGCCGCCCCGGGTTGGGGCGTCCGGCAATCGGCGAGCGCGCCGTCACTGCGGCCGAGCGGCGGCGCGCCGCCGCGGACATGGACGTAGAGGGCGACGCCGCGTCGCAGCGTCGCGTCGGCTTCCGCCACGAGCTGATCGCCGAGGCCATCGCCGCGGACCTGCTGCCGGCCACCCGGCGCCGTTACCACTCCGGCCTGGCCGCGGCCCTCGGGCGTGGACAGGGCCCGAAACCGGCCGCGGCCCTTACCCACCACCTGGCCGCTCACGAGCTGGCCGATGCCGAGTCGGCGGCCCTCGCCGCGGCCGCGGAGGCCGAAGCCATCGACGCCGGGGCCGATGCACTGGCCCACTACGAATGTGCTCTCGGCTTGTACGAGATCGTCCGCTCCGAGGAACCCGTCGCCCGTCTCTCGGACCTTTACGTCCGGGCTGCCGAGGCCGCGTTCGCCGCTGGCGATCCGGTTCGCGCCGCCTCGTACGCCGAGGCCGCGGCGGCCGGCCTCGACGATCCNNCGGAGCCGACGGCGGCCAGGGCCAGGGTGCTGGCTTCGCTGGCTCACTTCCGGATGCTCGAAGGCGTCTTCTCGGAGGCGAAGCGGTATGCCCAGGAGGCCGTCGATGTCGCGACCGCCGTCGGCGACGAGGCCCGGCAGGAGTTCCTCCACGCCACGTGCACCCTCGCCGTGGCCGATTCCTGGGGTGAGGACCCGGAGCCGGCCGTCTGGAAGCTGCGTCAGACCCGCGACGAAGCTGCCGAACTGGGCCACCTCGACGACCTGTTCCGCGTGTACGCCAATCTCACCACGGTCCTGGATCTGCTGGGCCGGCGTGAAGAGGCCATCGCCATCGCGTTCGAAGGCATCGCCGAGGCCGAGCGGGCCGGTCAGGCCACCGTCTACGGCAACTTCCTGCGCGCCAACGCCGCGGACTCGCTGTTCTTCCTGGGCCGCTGGGCAGAATGCCGCCGTCTCTGCCTGGATGCCCTGAGCTGGAACCCGGTGGGGATCTGGTTCCTCTCGCCGCTGCTGACACTGGCCACGGTCGAAGTCGCCACGAGTGCCGGCGAGTCGGCCGGTCGATTGCTCGGCCAGGTCCTGCTCGCCATCGAGACCGTCCAGGACCCGCAGTTCTCCGTGCCGGCCCACCAGGCCGCCGTGGCCTACGCGCTCTGGCAGGAGGACCTCGTCGACGCTCATCGGTCGGCAGAAGGGGGCTGGCTCCGTGTGAGCGACACGGAGGACTGGCTTCTCATGGCCCGCATGGCCGCGACCTGTCTTGAGGTCGATGCCGAAGTCTCGGCCGATGCTCATCGCCGCCGCGACCTGGCCTCCCTGGCCGCCGCGCGCGAGCGGAGCCTGCCCGTCCTGCTCCGGGCCGAGGCCGTGGTCCGGGCCTGCGGCGTATCTCAGAAGACCGGCTCTCGGCGTCAGGCCGACCTGGCGATCAGGACGGCCCGCGCCTTCCGCACCCGGATCGAGGGTCACGACGAGCCGGAGACCTGGCATCAGCTATCCCTGGACTGGGCCGAGCTCGGCGACCCGTATGAATCTGCCCGAGCCAGCTGGCGCGAGGCCGAGGCTCTCCTCGATCAGTCGCGCGGCCGGTCCACCCGGACCGTGGCCCGGGACCCGCTGATCGCCGCCGCCGAGGCCGCCTTCAAACTCGGCGCGATGCCGCTGCTGCGGGCCGTCGCCGAACTCGCGCGCCGGGCCATGATCCCGCTGCCGAAACAGATCGAAGTGACGCTCGGCAGCAGTACCGAGCCGGCCGCCCTTCCGGGACGCACCGGTACGGCGGCCGCCAGGCCCGCGGCCCGAACGGGCATGAGGCCGAGGCCGTATTCGATCGTGCCGGCGCCGCGCGAAGGCCGCCCGGCCGCCGGTTCAGGCCCGCGTCACGAGCCGGGTCTCATGGCCGACTTCGCGGCACCGTCGAAGCAGCCGCCCCAGCACGACTTTGGCCTGAGCAAGCGCGAGATCGAGGTCCTGGCGCTCATAGCCGAGGGCCGCAGCAATCCGGAGATCGGCCGTCGCCTCTTCATAACCCGCAAGACCGTGGCCGTTCACGTCAGCAACATACTGACCAAGCTCGGCGTCTCCGGCCGAGTAGAGGCGGCCGCGGCGGCGATCCGGTTGGGTCTGACCGAGGGCGACTGAGCGCGGCCGTCGCGCCGGTAGCCGCCCATATTCGGCCCAGAAACTAAGAAACCCGGACATCCGATCCGGGTTTCTTGCTTGTGATCCGACCTACCACCAACGCTTGCCGAGAATGGTGAGGACAAGCGCCAGGCCGATCGGAGCCAGTTGAAGGATATGCACAGCCGACTCCTTGACTTTTGTTGGCCGCAAACTCCCCGACGCGGCTCCCACACGGTAGACCCCTGTCTTTCGGCGACACAATCGCCATTACGTACCGGGTCCTGGGGCTACGAGCGGGGGGTACCGCTTCTAGGGCGGCAAAGGGACTATGCGGTCCGGCGCTTATTCCGCCGTTATTTAGGTCGCCCGCCGGCTGCTTGCCCCTGGCTAATACACTGCGACGATCCGGATCGGACTTGTCGCACTCACGTCCCGGACACTTCGAGGTGAATTGGCGTGTCGACTGAAATCTCGTTCCAGTTCGACATCCTCGTCCGGCTGGTCGCCGCCGCCCTCGTGGGAGCTGGCCTGGGGCTCGAGCGCGAGCTCCACGGGCACCAGGCCGGCATGAGAACTCATATGCTCGTCGCCCTGGGCTCGGCCATATTCACAGTCCTGTCGATCTACGGCTTCTCGGCGACACCGGGAATGGCCGCCCCGGACCCCACCAGAATCTCGGCCCAGATCGTCACCGGCATCGGCTTTCTCGGCGCGGGCGCGATCATCAAGTACGGTACCAATATCCGTGGCCTGACCACCGCCGCGAGCCTGTGGGTCGTCGCGTCACTGGGCGTCGCTGCCGGCGCGGGGGCGTACTTTCTTGCGGCGACCGGCACTCTGATCGCCCTGCTGGCCCTGTGGCCGCTCCACATCCTGGTCGGCAGGTTGAATCTGCAGGGCGGCCAGCTCATTCGGCTCGAGCTCGAGCTCAAGAAGCTGGACGCCTTCGCGGGTGTGTCGAGGGTTCTGCTAAGTCACCACGTCGAGACGGTGACGGTCGCGAGCGAGAAGGCGAAGGTCGGCCACCGAATGGAACTCGAGCTGCGACTGCCCAACGCGAGCGCGACCCACTCCGTGCTTGCAGACCTGGAAGCGCTTCCCGGCGTGGAGATCCGAACGGTAAACGCGGCGGAGGAAGCCTGACCCCTAAGCGCCCTTTGGTGCGGCCGGTTCCGGCCGCAAACCCGGATCGGGGCGAACGGGTTCGAGGCTCAGGCAGGCGCCTTCGTCATTGCCGCGTCGACAGCCGCAAGGAGGGCCTCGCGCGTGAACGGCTTGGCAAGGAACTCGATGCCGGGCTCCAGGACGCCGTCACGGACGATGCCCTTCTCGGTGTGGCCGGACATGTACAGGATCCGGATGCCCGGCCGTGCCGCGGCGAGTTTCGAAGCGACCTCGCGACCGCTCATCCCCGGCATGACGACGTCGGTCAGCAGCAGCTTCACGTCGGCGTCATGCGGCACAGTCAGGGCCTCCTCACCGTTCGCGGCCGCCAGGATCGTGTAGCCCGCGGACTCGAGGACGCGGCTCGCGAAGCGCCTTACCCCGGCGTCGTCCTCTACCACGAGGATCGTCTCGGATCGCTTCGGTGCCGTCGTCATGGCCGACGGTGCGAAGGCCGCCGCGGCCGCGTCATCGACTCGTGGCAGGTACACGGTCAGCGTTGCGCCCCGGTCCGGCTCGCTCCTGGCCGTGACCTTGCCGCCGGACATCCGCACGATGCCGTACACGGTGGCCAGCCCAAGGCCCGTGCCCTGGCTCGGGTCCTTCGTAGTGAAGAAGGGCTCGAAGATCCGTTCCAGGGTGGCCGAGTCCATGCCGATGCCGGTATCCGTGACCGATAGTGCCACCATCGGTCCGGGTGGAGTGGGCCCGTCCGCGACCACGCTTTGGGCGGTTCCCACGTCGGACACCTCGATCGTCACCTTGCCGCCATCCGGCATCGCGTCCCTGGAGTTGAGGACGAGGTTGACGATCACCTGCTCCAGTTGGCCCGGATCCACGCGAACGCGGCCGACGCCCTCCGGTGCAATTGTCTCGAGTTCCACGTCCTCGCCGATGAGGCGGCGGAGCATCGGCTCCAGGTGTCGAACCGTTTCGGCGGGGTCGACCACCAGCGGCTTGAGGACGGTTCGCCGGGCGAAGGCCAGGAGCTGGCGCGTCAGCTCGGCGGCACGGTCGGCGGCGATTTCGATCTGCTCGAGGTCCTCGCGCGCGGCGTGGTTGTCTCGAATCTCTCCCAGGGCGAGGCTCGCATTGCCGCGGATCACGGTCAGAAGGTTGTTGAAGTCGTGGGCAACGCCGCCGGCGAGCCTGGCGATCCCCTCCATCTTCTGGGCTTCGCGCAGCTGGGCTTCGAGGGCGGCACGCTCCGATTCGGCTCTCTTGCGATCGGTCGCGTCGCGGGCGATACCGAGGATGGCCGGTTCGCCGCCCAGATCGATGATCGTGGAGATCATCTCGACTGGAACGGGGGTGCCGTCGCGCTTCAAGTGGACCGTTTCGAAGGCGAGACGGCCGTTCTCCTGGATGGTCCTGATGAGCGAATTGATCGCCGGCGCCGTGCCCGGCTGGCTGATCTCGGCCACCGACAGACCGAGGATCTCCGCCCTGGTGTAGCCCAGGCGTTCGCAGGCGGTCTGGTTTGCCTCGATGAATCGGCCGTCCAGGTCGCTGATGAACATTGCGTCGCCGGCGGATTCGAACAGCGTCCGGAAACGCTCTTCGGACCGCTTCAGTTCCTGTTCGGATTCGTAGCGGTCGTGGATGTCCACGGCCGCGGTCACGATGCCGGTCATCTCCCCGTCTTCGGTGCGCAGCGGGGCCTTGGTGATGACGTGGAGGCGCGGCCGGCCGCCCCGGGCCGGCATCAGCGCCTCGTAGACCTGCGGAATGCCGTCGGCCAGCAGGATTCGATCGTGCTCCTTATGCAACTCGGGCTCGAACATGCCGAGTTCGGCGACAGTCCTGCCGACGACTTCCTCGTTCCGCATTCCTCGAGTGGAAGCGAATTCGATGTTGCAGAGCTGGATCCGACCCTCGCGGTCCTTGGCGATGATCGGAATGGGGATCACGTCGAGCATCTGCTGGATGAAGCGGGCCTGTTCCCGGAGCGCCTCTTCGGACTTCATCCGATCGGTCAGGTCGCGCTGCACGGTCAGGACAGCCGGCTGGCCACGGAACTCGATGAGCCTGGAGACTCCCTCGATCGGGATCCGGGTTCCGTCCCGCCTGACGTGTTCGGTCTCGAAAACGAGACTACCTCGGGACATTATCTGGGCGATCCGCTCCCGGATCAGGGCTGCCGCCTCGGGGGTGCTGATCCCGCCGACCGGCATCCCAAGCAGTTCCTCCCGCGTGTAGCCGAGCCGCTCGCAGAGTACCCGGTTGACCTCCAGGAACCTGCCGCCCGGCTCGGCGATCGTCACTGCATCGCCGACGCTGTCGAAGACCGCCTGGAACTCGAGGCCCGCTCGGCGCTCGGCTGCTTCTGACTCATGTTCGATCGTAATGTCGCGGACCGACGAAACGACGCCGATGATTGCGCCGAAGGCGTTCCGATGCGGCCGGTTGTTCTGGACGACCCAGCCGCGACGGCCGGTTCGCGTGATGACGTACTCGAACTCGCGCGAGGTCGGTTCGGCGCCGGCCAGGGCCGCCTCCAGGTCCTCGCCGATGCCGGCGGCCATCACTTCGGGGAACTGCTCGCCGGCCTTCTTACTCAGGACCTGGTGGGCGGCCAGCCCGGTCAGTTCCTCCATGAACGGGTTCCAGACGGCGATCCGGAGGTCTGAGTCGTAGACGATGATCCCCTCGCCGGCGCTGGCGATGATCGTCTCGACAAAGGCACTGCGCTCGCGCAGGTCTGTGATGTCGTGGAAGACGGCCGCGAACTGGCCTTCGGCGGGGCGATAAGCCTTGACCTCGAAGTACCGCCCGACGTTCGCGTTGTAGCTCTCAAACTGCTCCGGCTCCCCGGTCAGGGTGACTCGCCCGTATCGGTCGATCCACTCGGACTCGAGCCCGGGCAGGACCTCCAGCGCCGTCTTGCCGACGATGTCGGCGCGCTTGAGGCCGGTCATTGCCTCGAACGCCGGGTTCACGTCGAGGAATCGGTAGTCGATCGGCGCCCCCGTCTCGTCGAAGATCATCTCGTGCAGGGCTATGCCACTCAGATCCTCCATGAAGAGGCGGTGGTAGTCCGTCCTGCCGGATGCCTTCGGGGCGGCCCTGGGCGGCGTCACGTCTCGGGCCGTGACGACGAGCCGGTAGCCGTCCCCGTCCGGTTCGACTGACAGATCGTGTTCGATCACCCTCGTCACGCCGTCCGCTCGCCGGAGGCGCTTGACCGATCGGCTTGGTTCCGACGCCCGGCCGCTGGCCAGGGCCAGTTCGACCATGGTTCTTACGCGGCGTCGCACGGCGTCCGAATCCCTTCCGGCCGGCAGGATGCGGGTGCAGATCTCCCACGCCGGCTGACCGATCATCTCGGCGGCCGACAGCCCGGTCATCTCCGCGGCGGCGTCGCTCCACGCGTTTACCAGACCGTCGCGATCCGTCAGGACCACGGCCGAAAGGGGCTCCTGTCTGCCGGCGGCCGATCCCGGCCGTTCCGGCTTCGCTACGCCCAACTCGTCCCTCTCGTGTCCAGCGAGCAGCGCAAACCGAAGGCAGTCCGTGGCCGTGACGCAGACGGGGAGGACGGCGCCCACCCCTGTGCCGCAACTCCCGTACGGTCCGGACGCCGGCACATCTTCGCACCCGGCGGAAGCCGAGTCCATGCGCTATTCGAATGAGGCCCGCCGCCCCACCAGAATCAGAAACGGCGGCCCTTTGAGGGCCGCCGTTTGGTGGCGATATGCGCCGCGGTCTTGCTAGAGCGCCTTGACCGCGGCGATCAGCTCGGCCAGGCCGCGCTTTGCGTCGGCGAAGTACATGCCCGTCTTGGGGTTGACGTAGAGGGCATTGTCGATGCCAGCGTAGCCGCGGCCCATCGATCGCTTCATGACGATGATCGAGCGGGCCTTGTCCACGTCGAGGATCGGCATGCCGAAGATGGGGCTGGAGCGGTCACTTCTCGCGGCTGGGTTCGTGACGTCGTTCGCTCCGACGACCAGGGCTACGTCGGTTCGCTCGAACTCGGGGTTGATNNAGCACGTTCATGTGGCCCGGCATTCGGCCGGCCACCGGGTGGATGGCGTACGAGACTTCGATGCCGCGAGCCTCGAGCAAATCCGCCAGTTCACGAACGCCGTGCTGGGCCTGGGCGACCGCGAGGCCGTAGCCGGGCACGATGACGACCTTGCTCGCGTAAGCGAGCTGGATCGCGGCGTCGTCCACGGAGACTTCGCGGACCGAACCGCCCGCGGTGCTGATCGCGGACTGCGTGCCTTCCTCGCCGCCGAAACCGCCGACGATGATGTTGGCAATGGACCGGTTCATAGCGCTGGCCATGAGCCTGGTCAGGATCGCTCCCGAGGCCCCGACGAGGGCTCCGGCCACGACCAGCATCACGTTGCCGACGACGAAGCCGGCCATCGATACGGCCGTCCCGGTGAAGGCGTTGAGGAGCGAGATTACGACCGGCATGTCCGCCCCGCCGATGGGCAGCACCATCAACAGGCCGAAGACCAGGGCGCAGACCAGGCCCACGCCCAGCAGGATGTATAGAACGTTCGGCTCGTAGGTGACGGCGCCGGTCCCGGCCAGGATGAGCACGATCGAGACGCTCAGCCCGGCGACGACCGTGAGCCACGAGAGGATCCGGCCGCCGGGGATCATGATCGGCTGGCCGCGGATGAGCCCCATCAGTTTGGCCGAAGCGATGAGTGACCCGGTGAAGGTGACGCAGCCGACCAGAACGTCGGCCAGGATGAAGAAGGTTCGCCAACCATCCAGGCCGGGTGCGCCGCCGGCCAGGACGCGGTGACCGTCGAGGGTCAGAAAGTCGCTCATAGCCAGCATCGCGGCCGCACCGCCGCCGACGGCGTTGAACAGCGACACGAGCTGGGGCATGGAGGTCATGGCCACGGTGCGCGCCATGCGCAGGCCCAGGCCACCTCCCACGGCCAGGCCTCCGGCGATGATGACCCAGTTCCAGATACCGACTGAGCCCTGCGCCACCAAGACCACTTCGGCAAGAACGGCAATGACCATGCCCGTCGCGGAGACGCGGTTGCCCGTCCGGGCCGTCGCCGGCGAGTTCATCAGGTGGAGACCGACGACGAATAGGGCCGCGCCGGCAATGAACGCGAGCTGTACCAGGTAGCCGATGTTGGTGGCGTTCATAGCGTTCCCCTCGTCACCTGGCGGCCTTGTCGGTGGGCGCGGCCGGACGCCGTTTGAACATCTGGAGCATCCGGTCCGTGACCACGTAGCCGCCTACGACGTTTGCACCGGCGAAGGCCATGGCGACGAAGGCCAGCCCGGCAGCCAGCGGAGTGTCCGCGGTCGCGGCCAGGTAGATTGCACCCACCAGGACGATGCCGTGGATGGAGTTGGTGCCGGACATGAGCGGCGTGTGCAGCGTGGCCGGAACTCTGCTGATGACCTCGAAACCCAGCAGGATTGCCAGGACGAAGACCGTCAGGTAGTCGAGTAGAGTTCCGACGTTCATGCCTTGGCGCCTCCACGCGGTGCGGGCTGCAGGAGCTTGCGGGTGGCCTCCTGGACCACCTGGCCTCCGTGGGTGATGACGGTGGCGGTTGTAACTTCATCCGAGAAGTCCAACACGATCTGTCCGTCCTTTGCGAAGTTGAGCAGCAGGTTGAGCATGTTGCGCGAGTAGAAGGCGCTCGCGCCCGTGGGCATCGAGGCCGGCAGGTTGAGCGGGGCGTGGATGGCGACGCCGTTCGGCGTGACGACTACTTCGCCTGGGCGCGACAGCTCGCAGTTGCCGCCGAGATCGCTCGCGGCCATGTCCACGATGATCGACCCGGCGCGCATACATTCCACGGCCGCCGCGGTGACGAGCACCGGCGGCCGGCGTCCTGGCACCTGGGCCGTTGTGATGACGATGTCGTGCGATGCGATCACGTCGTTCAACTCGTCCTGCTGGGCGGCCTGCTCCTCGGNNCTGGGCGCCGAGCCGTCGGGCCGTTGCGATGGCCTGCAGGCCGGCCACGCCGATTCCCAGAACGAGGACGTTGGCCGGCCGCGCTGTACCTGCCGGCGTCGTCAGCAGCGGGAAATAGCGCCCGAATGCTTCGGCAGCGACGAGGACGGCCTTGTATCCGGCGACGTTTGCCTGCGAGGAAAGCGCGTCCATTCCCTGGGAGCGGGTGAGGGTCCGCGGTATGGCGTCCAGGCTGATCGCGATAACTTCCATTCGGGCCAATTCGGCCATGGCCGCCGGGTCCAGGAGTGGCGCCAGCATGCCGATGACAACCTGGTTCGGTCGCAGCTTCTTCATTTCGGCAGGCGTGGGTCGGTGGATCCGGACGATTACGTCTGACTGCGAGTACAGGTCCGAGGCCGACACGATCTCCGCCCCGACCCCGGCGTAGTCGACATCCGGAAACCAGGCCTCAGCACCGGCGCCGCGCTCGACGAGCACGCTTATGTCGGCGGCTCGCAGCTTCTCGACCGCTTCGGGTACCAGCGCGACGCGGCGCTCTCCCGGTGCGGTCTCCTTGGCGACGCCAACTCTCATTGCGATATCACCTGCTGTACGCATCGATGGATCGGCCCGATGGGGGCGAGAGCGTCCAGCTACGCCGGGCATCGCTACGACGCCAGGCGCCCGCTAAGTAAGGACGCTTGCGCAGTCTAGCCGGGCAGGGCGGGGGATGTCGCGCGCGAAGGCTCGCGAGCGCACAGCCGACCCACCCGGAAGGGTCGTGGTTCGCAGCACGCAACTCGGCGCCTCCGCACGGCTACTGCGAGCAACCCACAGCGGGCTCGATTCGAGCGACGGGCGTGCCGGCCGGGCGTCGTCGGTCGCCACGAGAAGTGATTCGAGGCGCGAAAACAGGGCCGCCAGTCACCGACGCGAAACCCGAAGAGATCATTCCCATACTTCGGCGGCCTCGTGAACGTGATTCAATAACAAGACATGTGGCCATATGACGCCGGGGGCGTATAGTCGATGTGATACCGCCCGCTGCGCCTGCGCCAGATCGGGCGATCGATGACGTTGCCGGTCCTGAAGCTGGGAGAAGAACAAGATGGTCACAGTTCGGAAGGCCGACCCGGCGCTTATGGACAAAGGAACCCAGAGGCCACGCGAATTGAGTCCCGCGGCCAGGGAGCGCGAACAGCAGCAGCGCCAGTTCAAGAGGCTCATAGGCCAGCTCAAAGGACCCGAGCAGGTATTCGAGGTCAGACTCGATCCCGCCGAGAAGCCGATCACGATCCGGCAGCGGCTGCTGCGCGTGGCCGCGGAAGCGCACGTCGAGATCGCCGTTCGCAAGCACGGCGAGGGTTTTCTGGTTGGTCTGCTCACACCTGAGCGGCGCACGAACCGGGGACGGCGGCAAGGCAGCGGTGGCGCCGGCGCCTGATCTCCCGGGGACGATCGCCGATCGGAGGCCAAAGTCACCCTGGGCAGGGCGGCGCAGCCACCCGAATACGGCGCGTCCTCGCCGAAGCCTCGAACCATTTTGACGCTTCCGATACCCACATTGTCTTCACCTGCCCAATAACATGACGGCTGCTAGACGTGGAGATGAACGAGGAATCCGGGGCGCTTAACCCGATGCCCCAGAGAGACGGGCCGGTCGACGGCCCGGCGCGGCAGGTCGAGATTCGATGCGGCTTCGCCGAGCAGGCGCAGCGGGAAGCCGACGCTGCCGCCGCGCGCGTTGCCGAGGTCAGACGGCTGTGCGACGAACAGGCCTCGGTTCTGGCCGCGGCCCAGTCCGACGTGGATCCGGGCGTCACGCGCGCGGCCAAGGAGAAGGCCCACGCCGCCTTCCGATCGGCTGTTGCCGCGGCCCGCTCCCGCGGTCAGGTCGAGTCGGCCGCCGTCGCATGGCTGGCCGAAATCAACCGTATCAACGGGAGAGGCCGGACGGCGCTCGCCCGCATCGCGTCTGCCACCATCGAAGCCGGCGTGCTCCAGGACCGTCTCGCGCGGCTGTCGGACTCGGCCGAGTCCACGGCCCTGATGGCTGTCGCGGCGGCGGAGGCGTGCCGGGCAGCGCAGGCGAAACTCGATGCCGCGAATGCGGCTCATGAGAACCCAGCGGCCGCGGCCCCAATGGACGGGGCATGGACGCCTGAAGTACCGGAGCTCGGCGAGGCCGCGGCTCGGCGTCAGGCGGGCGGCGATGAGGCGACGACAGCGAATACCGCATTGCCCGCGGCCGTTCTCCTCGCCGCCGAGGCTGCCGGGGCCGGGGCGGCTCCATCCGCCGCGGGCAACTCAACGCCATCGACCAACTGGCTGGCCATAGACCTCGATTCGCCTCATCCGCAGGTCATCATCCGGCTGGTTCGTCGCGATGATCCAACGATGAGCGCGCTTGTCGACAGGCTGGCCGGCTCGGACGCGACCGCCAAGGCCCGGTGGCAGCTGAACCTGTCTACCTTCGTGGACTCGGTTGTAGCGGCCGCGATCGACGAGTCGTGCATCGAGTTTGCCCGGGGCAACCCGTTCTGGGACCAGTTCTCGGCCGCCGAGTGCCGCGAGATCGCACACGGGCTCGCTGCTTTGGGCTTCCGGTATGACGGCTTCGGTTCATTCGTCGACGGACGCGTCCCTTCGAATCGGGAACTGGCCCTCGCCGTCGGTCAGGCCGGGCTGCTGCCGGTCAAGATCCGCTACTGGCCCACGGCGGAGGAAGCCGGGTTCCTGTTCCAGGTCGTCAGCGTCTCGGCGGACACTTTCATCGCCGCCCGGGCCCCCGCCCTTATGCTCGGCGAGTGCGTGCGGATGCTCGGTCGCCGCGCGGAATACCTCGCCGATCTCTGGAACGACTGGCCCCACTGCCGCCCGCTGCTGCTCTCGACCGGACTCTGAAGCCGCCATTTGGGCGGGCGGATGCTTCGTTGGCGATTGCGGTGCTCGCTCACGGACTCCCCAGTCCGCTCGCTCCGCTCCTCGGCGCCGCCTTGCCTGCGCCTCGCCGA
>PMJT01000089.1 GCA_003158495.1 Chloroflexota bacterium
TTCGCCCGGGCCTACAACATCCAGGGCGGGATCGACAAGGTGATCCCCGTGGACGTGTACGTGCCCGGCTGCGCGGCGCGGCCGGAAAGCATCATCGACGGTGTCGTGAGCGGCATCGCCGCCCTCGAAGAGAANNCGGAAGAAGACGGCCTGATGGACGGCGACGCGTTCCTCGCCCGAGTGCGGGACTACCACGAAGCCGGCTGGCGGCTGGCCATCATCAACGTGACGACGATAGTCGCCGCGGCGGCGCCGACCCACGCAGCGCACGGCGCGGCTGCGGCCCTTTCGACTGCGGCCCTTCCGGCGGCAGCCCCGGCCGCGGACACAGCCCCGGCTGCGGCGCCGGCCCCGGCTGCGGCCCGGGCCGCCGAGGCGCCCAACGTCTTCGAGATCGCCTGGGGCTTCGTCAAGGACGGCACGCTCGAGACCATCCGCGAGCAGATCGTCGCGGGCGACGCCGTGCCGAGTGTCTCCGAGTTCTTCGGCGCCGCTTTCCTCTACGAGAACGAGATCCGCGAGCTCTTTGGCATCAACGTCGAAGGGATCGGCGTCGATCTGCGCGGCCAGCTCTACAAGACGGCCACGAAGGTCCCGTTCTCGCACGCGGCCATCAAGGACCGCCTCGCCAAGAACGCGGCGGCGGCAGCGGTGAAACGCTCATGAAGCGGACCACGATCCCGTTCGGGCCCCAGCATCCGGTCCTGCCGGAGCCGATCGTCCTCGACCTGATCCTCGAAGACGAGAAGGTAATCGACGCCATCCCGACGATCGGGTACATCCACCGCGGTCTCGAGATGATGGTCGAGCGGGTCGAGTACACCGAGATGGGCTTCGTCGTGGAGCGCATCTGCGGCATCTGCAGCTTCATGCACGGCATGGGCTACTGCGTCTCGCTCGAGAGCATCATGAACGTCGAGGTCCCGGAGCGAGCCCGCTGGCTGCGTCTTATCTGGGCCGAGATCTCGCGCGTCCAGAGCCACCTGCTCTGGCTCGGTCTCGGCGCCGACGCCTTCGGCTTCGAGAACCTGTTCATGCATTGCTGGCGGATGCGGGAGGAGATCCTCGACATCTTCGAGCAGACGACCGGCGGCCGGATCATCCATTCGGTCAACCGCATCGGCGGCGTGAAGCGCGACATCTCGGACACGGAACTTGCGGCCATCCTGGCCCGGCTCCAGCAACTCGGCGCCGAGTTCAAGGAAACCGCCCGCGTCTTCGGGACAGACCCGTCCATCCGCCATCGGCTTTCCGGAGTGGGCGTGCTCTCGATGGAAGACGCGCGAGCCGTTGACGCCGTCGGTCCGATGGCGCGCGCCTCCGGCATCGCCATGGACACACGCCTCTCCGGCACCTTCATGTACGACCACATCGATTTCCAGCCCATTGTCGAGACTGCCGGCGACTGCCTCGCACGCGTGCTCGTCCGACTGCGCGAGGTCGACCAGTCGATTGACATCATCCGCCAGGCCATCGATAGGATGCCCAAGGGCGAAGGCATGCCGCTGGAAAACAAGCCCCGGGGCAATCCCACCGGCGAGGTCTTCACCCGCCTCGAGCAGCCCCGCGGCGAGGTCTTGTACTACGTCAAGGCCAACGGCACCAAGAACCTGGAACGGTTCCGGGCCCGGACGCCGACCTTCGCCAACATCCCGGCCATGATCAAGCTGGTCAAGGGCTCGGACCTGGCGGACGTGCCGCAGATCATCCTCACCATCGACCCCTGCATCAGCTGCACGGAGCGCTAGAGATGGCCAATCCCTTCCGCCTGCCGATGGTCCCCCGGGCGCTGCGAAACCTTGCCTCGAAGCCTGCGACTCGACTCTATCCCACGGAGATCCGGCCGCGCTTCGCCGGAGCCCGCGGGGAGATCGAGTTCGACCTGGAGACGTGCAACTTCTGCATGCTGTGCGCCCGCCGCTGCCCGGCCGCAGCGATCACCGTCGCCCGCGACGACCGCTACTGGTCGATCGACCAGCTGGTCTGCATCGCCTGCGGTGTCTGCGTCGACGTCTGCGCCAAGAAGAGCCTGACGATGTCCGAGGGTTCGCGGCACATCCATACCAAGGCTGAGATCGGCCCCGACGGGCGGCGACCCGGCCTCGAGGAGTGGACGAAGCCCGCGCCACCTCCGGCCGAGATCAATACCGCGGGCTGAGTGACTGTGACTGAACGCTCCTGATCGGGCTGGCCGGAACGTGCCGTAGAACCTGTCATGGCGACCGTCACCATCCCCGGAATAGCGGTCGCGATCGAGTCGACGGACGGTTAGTGGGTTCTCGTCGAGGACCTGTTCGATTCGAACGGGCGGCGCGGGCGGCCAAGCAGTGTCCCCGCCGCGAGAGGGTCAATGCGATGCTCTTCCTCGCTCGGACGGGCTGCCAGTGGCGGTATCTCGACCTGATCAGCTCGCGTTGTTGCTCCGCTGGCTGGCGCCTTGAGAACCCAGATCAGGAGCGCGACTCCGATCAGCAACGGGACAGCACCGACCGCCGCCCAGAACGTCGCGTTGTCGAGCGTGCCGCCAGACGCCGACTCCCGCGCGATCAGAGCGAACCAGAGACCGCCGAACGCCGTCAGCTCGCCAGAAACAGCGGCCAGACCGCCAGGCCGCCGAGCGAGCGGAACGACCAACAACGCGACGGCGACCGCCGCGAGGAACATCACGGCCGACGCGAGAACAGTCGCGATCCCCAGCGCGGCTCCCAGGAGCCATAGGTTCTGTCTTTTCACTCGCTCCACAGGCCTTTCTGTGCTCCCGATTCTGGGCCGCTCGGCAAATCAGGCATTCACATTCGCTGGCAGCCATGTCATTCAGAGCTCTGAGTATCAGGCTGCGGCGCGCCGAACAGATCGGAGGGCGACAGCCCCAATGGCAGAGCCGAGGAAGTGGCCCGCCGCGATCAAGAGAAGCAGCGAGACCGGAACGTACAGGAGTATCTCCACGGGCCCGGACGACCCCTGCTCGATTCCGTAGAAGGCCAAGTAGGCCAGCATGAAGCCGGTCACTGCCACAGCCCACGAGACTGGGGCATCGCCGGCACGACCGGAGACGAGGCCCGCCGTTACTCCGACGGCGACCCACGCGGCGAAGACGACCCAGATCAGGTCCGCGGCGGCGCCGGCGGATACGTCAACCCGGTAAAGCCACCATCCCAGGAGGCACAGTGCGAAGGTCCCCAGGCCTGCGATCCCCGCGCCGAACAGACCTCTCCGGCTCGCGGTCCCGGCCCAGGCCCCGAGAAGATGGCCCCCACCCACGAACGGCACCAGGAAGGCGGCGTTGTTCAGTTCGTTGCCGGTGAAGCTGGAGTGCTGGACGGGCAGTCCCGGGTCCATCGCGCTGGTCAGCTGGTAGGCCAGGACGCTCCCGACCACCGCCGCGGCCCACGACAGCGGGGCATCGTGAAAGCGACCCGATATCAGGCCCACGGCGACCCCAATAGGGTTCAGCAGCACGATGACGGCACTCACGTTAAGTGTCGGCACGCCGCCTCGGGCGCTCCACCACGTATAGGCCGTCAGAACGCAGGTCCCCAGCCCGGCGACCGTCGCCCCGAGCACGGAACGTTGAAGAGCAGTGACCCGCAGGTTTTCTCGTAATGTCATGGTCCACCCCCCGTGGCCGGACGATCCCACACGGACGGTTTGGCGTCAACATCCCCGCGAGTAGCCGCGCGACGCCGGCCCCCACGGAGATTCGCGTGCGCTAGGCTTCGATCATGTTGCGTCGCCTCTCGATGTCCCGCCGCACCGCTTTACTGACCGCCTCCGCTCTGACCGCTCTGGTCATCGTAGTTGCGGCGGCGGCGCTGGGCCCCGCGGTCGGCGGCAACAGGGGGACGCCCGGCGCCACGACGGTGGCGGATGTTTCCGCCGCGGCCACTCCGTCCGCGACAACCGTGCTCTCGGCCGCACCGTCGGCCACGGCCCCGGTCGCCCCCTCGGACGCGCCACTCCCCTCCCCAACGGCTACTCCGACGGCGCCGCCGAGCCCCGCCACGAACCCCTCCCCGGTCCCGCTCGTGCCGATCGTGAGCTTCTGGTCGGAGCGGCGGACCATCTCGCGCGCGGATCTCGCCACGCTGCTGAGCGGCGAGAGCCCGGGGCCGTCGCAGAACCCGGTGGCTGTCATGGTCAGCGCGCCGGACCTCGGCGCACTCGCGGCGCTGCTCCACGTGGCCGCTTTCGGGGCCCGGAGCATGCCGCCGGCCGGGGTCATCGCCTTCGTCAAGGCCACTCCAAACGCCATCGGCATCGTCCGGGCCGATGGCGTGGCGCTGGGCGTCCGGGCGATCGGCGTGGACGGCGTCCAGCTCTTCGGCGCACTCAGGACCCGCGACCTCGCCGCGTGGCCGCTCAATGCCTCGGAACCCGGCGTCACCTCGCCCTTCGTCACGGCCGCGGAGTGGACCATCGCCGCCGGCGGTGACGTAATGCTGGACAAGGCCGTGTACGCGCAGTCCGTCGGGGCGGGGCTGGGCGTGGATTACGCCTGGAACGGTGGGACGGCGGCCATCGACTACCGCTACTGCTGCGGCTGGGGCGGCCGGAACCTGGCCGCGGGCCACAGGACCGGCGGCGCCGGCTCCGTCCGACAGCTCTTCGAGGAAGCCGACCTGGGCCTGGTCAATCTCGAGTCGCCCGAGCCCAAAGCCTTCACCTACCACTCCTCCGGGTTCACGTTCACCGGCGACCCCGCCCTGCTGGCCGGACTCAAGGACGCCGGCATAGACCTGGTGTCGCTGGCCAACAATCACGTCGGCAATGGCGGCACCCGGGGCATCACCGACACGATCGGCTACCTCGACGAGCTGGGCATCGCCCATGCGGGAGCCGGGGCGACCATGGCCGCCGCACGCAAGCCAGCCTGGTTGGCGGCCGGGGGACTCCAGGTCGCGGTCCTCGCCTACTGCTGGGTGGATCCCAGCGGGTACGTCGCAACCACCACCACGCCCGGCTCGTCGGGCTATTCGATCGGCGCCGTCCTGGCCGACATCGCCGCCGCCCGCAAGGCCGGNNTCGACGCCCGCCGGATGATCGACGCGGGGGCAGACCTGGTCCTGGGCAGCCATTCGCACTGGTTCGGGCCGATGGCCCAGATCGGCCCCGATCACCTGGTCTTCTACTCGCTCGGCGACCTCGTCTTCGACTGGACCCACGACGAGCGGACGCAGGAGAGCGCCGTCGCCGACCTGACGTTCGTCGGCCGCAGCCTCGTCCAGGTCGACCTCCACCCCATCTTCATCATCGACGGCCAGCCGAATCTGCTCGACCCTTCGGCCGGCGGCAACGGCGTGCTCGGCCAGGTCCGCAGAACTTCGGCGTCGCTGCTAGGCTGGTAATGGCCTCGGAAAGCCCACCCGTTCCGACAGGCCGACGATGTGACCTTCGGCACCGTCCTCAGGGACAGACCGGGCGTGCTGTCGGAACCGCCGGCTGCGACCATACTAACGAACACGTACTGGCTCAGGACACATTTCGCTGCCCAGCCCAACCCGGAGCAAGATGCACGCAATCGTCAGCAGGACGCAACTGTCGCCCAACGTCACCCGCCTCGTCGTGGTGGCACCTCGGATCGCCGAGATCCGTCAGCCTGGTCAGTTCGTGATCGTCCGCCGTGGACCCGGCGCCGAGCGGATTCCGCTCACGATCGCCGACGTGGACAAGGCCGCCGGCACCATCACGCTGGTCATCCAGGCGATCGGCAAGACGACCCACGAGTTGACTTCCCTCCAGGCCGGCGACGCGATAACGGACATCGCCGGGCCGCTGGGCAAGCCAACGGAGTTGCTCGACAGCGGCCACGCGGTGTGCGTCGGCGGCGGCGTCGGCACGGCGGTCGTCTACCCCATCGCCCAGGCGCTGGCGAAGCGCGGCGTGAAGGTGACGAGCATCATCGGCGGGCGCTCGAAGGAATGGGTCATCTGCGAGGAAGANNTGCGGGCCGCCGGCGACGTGATCGTCTGCACGGACGACGGCAGCTACGGCCGCCACGGCTTCGTGACCGAGGCGCTCAAGGACCTCTGCGAAGCGGGCGGCATCGACGAAGTCTTCGCGGTCGGGCCGGTCCCAATGATGCGAGCCTGCTCCGAGCTCACCCGTCCGTACGCGATCAAGACGACCGTATCACTGAACTCGATCATGATCGACGGCNNATGTGCGGCGGCTGCCGCGTCTCCATCGGCGGCAAGAGCGAATACGCCTGCTGCGACGGCCCCGAGTTCGACGGCCACCAGGTCGACTTCCGACAGCTGGCCGATCGACTGAACACCTACCGGGATTTCGAACAGGCTGCCCTCGAACGGTGGCAAACGTCTCACGCCGAGGCCCACTGATGGACGACCTGACGCTCGCCGACCGTCTCGCTGCGCACCTCGAACCGCTCCCCAAGAAGGAGCGGATG
>PMJT01000210.1:0-23165 GCA_003158495.1 Chloroflexota bacterium
CGTGGGAGACGCCGTGGTCTCGCCCTTCTCCCCGATGACGACCCAGATGCCGCGATGCTGGGCTGTTACCCGGGCCGGCCACATGCCAGCTTCGGCGAACGGAGCGAACGCCGTCGCCCAGCGGTCGTCCCAGCCCCAGGCTTCGAGAGAGTGGGGGAGCGGCGCGGCGGCGGCCGCCTCGCTGCTCCCCGAAGCAGTCGAATCCATCTAGCCAACCCTCTTGAGTTTTCCGGTCCGCTTGGCGTAGCGCTCGGCGCGGCCGAAGCCCCACAGGCCCAGCGGAATGAAGACGAAGGCCATTACCACGAGCGGCCACAGGTCGGGCAGGAGCTGGCCGGCAGGTGCGCCGTCTATGAGCGCACGCCGGACCGCGTCGAGGACGTAGGTCGCCGGTGAAATGCGCGAAATCAGCTGCATCCAGCCTGGCAGGATCGTGGTCGGGTAGTAGACCCCGCTGACCAGCAACAGGCACGACTGCAGGACGAAGACCATCTGCGAACCTCGCTCCACGGACATCATCGGCAGGATCGCTGCCAGCATACCGATGCCGATGAAGCTGGCCGAGCCGACGACCATGAATATCGCCGCTGCCGGAACGTTCGCCCGACCCAGATCCAGCGAGAAGAAGAGCGCCAGGATGATGAGCAGGATCGTCGTGTGGATGAGGCCGTAGATGACTGCGTACAGCGCCGATCCGAGCAGCTGAACGGAGCGGCGAACCGGCGCCATCATCGTGTACTCGAGCGTGCCTTCCCAACGTTCCCAGGTGATGGTGTCGCCGATCGACTGGAAGACCACCGAAAGATAGTTCCAGAAGACGGCACCGACCACCAGCAGCATCAGGAGCCGCGTGCTGCCGACCGACTGGCCGATCAGCGACACGGACAGCGCGCCCGCGACGGCGTAGACAAGGAAGGCGACTTCCCAGCCGAGATAGCGCTTGGTGAGGTTGAAGTTGCGTTCGACGAAGGCGTATCCGGCACGCGCTTCGCGGTGTAATGCAATCACGGTCGTGTCTCCGTACGAGCCGCCTGCGCGGCCCAGTCGTTGGCGACGCCGCCCGGCGCCGGCCCGGAACCACCGACCTTGCGATCGGCGGCCCGGAGCTCAGCGGCGGGCGGCCAGTTGGAGGGGCGCGTCCGCCGCGATCCTCGATCCGATTTGGATCAAGCCGTGACCGACTCGTCTGCGGATCGAGCTGCGTGGCGCCGGCGCCCGCTCGTTCAAGCGGAGTTGGAGCCTTCTCTCGATTTCGCGTTGGCGTTCCTTGTGTATCTCTCGAGCTACTTCGTAATGAATGAACAACGGAGTCTCCCTTTCGGACGTGAAATGCAATTTGGTGCGGCGGTCTGCCCTAAGGCGGCGCCACTCGCTGGTAGTCATCGTTTCGCCTTGGCCCTATTCGGCCGGGTCGCCTTCGTCCTCCTCGACGTCATCGTCGAGGGACCGGCCGGTGTACTTCATGAACACGCTTTCGAGCGTCGGCACGGCGCCGGTGTCGATGGCGATGTCCTTCTTGAGTCGTTCGGGTGTGCCCTCGGCGGTGAGTCGGCCTCCGGCCAGGATTCCGATTCGCCCGCAGAGCCGATCTGCCTCGGCCAGGTCGTGCGTCGTGAGCACGATCGTGGCGTCGTGATCGGCCCGGAGCTCCTCGATGAACGTCTGAACGTCGAGCTTCGAGCGGGGGTCCAGCCCCGTCGTCGGCTCGTCCAGCAGCAGCAGCGTCGGGCTCGTCAGGAGTGCCCTGGCGATGGCGACCTTCTGCTGCATTCCCCGGCTCATCTGCTCGAGCGGCCTGTTCATCCGCTTCTCGCCGATGCCGAGACGGGCCAGGATCTGGACCGCCTCCTGTCGCGCGAACTTCGGGTCAAGGCCGTAGAGACGGGCCGCGAACGAGAGGTTCTCGGCCGGCGAGAGCTTCTTGAAGAAGGCGGCGTCGACGCTGACCCTGTTGATCAGTCGCTTGACCGCCATCTCTTCGCGAACCAGGTCGTGGCCGAAGACTTCGACCCGGCCCTCATCGAGCGTGAGCAGCCCGCTCACGAGCCGGATGAAGGTCGACTTGCCGCTGCCGTTGGCTCCCAGCAGTCCGTAGATCTCGCCTCGTTCCAGCCGGATCGATACGTCGTCCACGGCGAGGACCGGCGGCTTGCGCCGCTCTACCTTGAACCGCTTGGTAGCGTGCTCCACCAGCAGGGCCGCCGGCTCGACCGGCAGTGGCCGCAGGACCGGCCGGCTCGGGGCCGGCGATTTGGTAGTTGGTAGAACCGCGATGCTCATGTCACCTCCCTGCAGGGGTGGCGCTCGCGGANNTCTGGCCCACGGCTCAGAGGTTCTACCGGCGGCTCAACCGCCCGGCTCTACCTCTCGGTGGGCGCAGATCTCCCGAACACGGCGAGGCCGCCGCTCTGTGGAGCGGTCCTTGCCGGGATCTTGGAGAGATTGCGCACGACTCACCTCGTAATGCGGCTGCCTGTCTGGCAGACCGGGGGAGGATACGCGACCGCCCGGAGTACTGTCAACGACGTAGCTACCCGACGAGAGCCCGCGTCGTCAACTGACGGCGATGCGCCCGGCGGATGCCTCACCAACGGCCGCCTTCGGATCCGCCGGCAGGACTCGGGCCGGATGGACCGGCACGGCGCGGCTGCTTTCCCGGGCAATCAGTGTCGGCTCCAGGAGTGTCATCTCGGGGATGCCCTCGGCCGCGCGCCGGGCCTGACGGGACCGGGCGATCAACTCGTCGAGTTCCTTGACGGCGAGCTCGCCGGCGTCGCCCAGCGGCTGGTGGACCGTCGTCAGCGGCGGCCAGAAGTGAGAGGCCTCGGCGATGTTGTCCACGCCGACCACAGACAGTTCCTCCGGCACGCGCCTGCCGAGGCGATGGGCAGCGTGGATCACGCCGAGAGCCATCTGGTCGTTGCTTGCGAAGACGGCGTCGATTTCCGGGCAGATGTTGAGCAGCCGGTACATTGCCTGCTCGCCGCTGGACACTGTCCAGTCGCCCTCGACGACCAGGGATTCGTCGATCTCGCGGCCGTGGGCCACCAGCGTCTGGCGCCAGCCGGCCAGCCGCTCCTCCGCTTCCCACCAGGTCCGTGGGCCGGTGATGATGCCGATGTGCCGAGCGCCGCCGGATAGCAAGTGCTCGGTGGCGAGGCAGCCGATGGCCGCGTTGTCTATGGCGATGGAGGGCAGGTAGGGTTGCCCGGCCATGCCGCCGACGAGGATCACCGGCACGAGCAGCTCCGTGACATCGGTTCGGAGCCAGGCCCGGTTGCCGCCCATCTCCGGGATCGCCCAGATGATNNCTGCGACCCTGGGTCAAACCCCGGGCCAGCATGTTCGGGGCATAGCCGGTCTCGCGGATGACCTGCTGGACGCGTGCGAGGGTCTCCGGGGCGACGTCGGGCCGATTATTCAGGACGCGCGAAACCGTTTGCGTGGACACGCCGGCCGCCGCGGCGACTTCCCTGATCGTCAAGCGCTTCTGTTGGGCCACGAAACGTCTCCTCCCCGTCGAGAGCTGCCCCTTCAGTATCTACGCCCGGCTGTCTTTGCGCCCCCGAGTCGGCCGATGACATCGGCTATTGACTCGCGTTCGACGGCCGTGCTAGATTGTTACCGCTCCCGTTACCGTTACCGGGAACGATAACATCGGAACAGACACAAGGCAATCAGCAGATCCGGGTCCGCAGGAGGACCCCGCGGAGTCACCCGCGTCTAGGCCATNNGCTGCATTGAGCGGAGTTGCACGGACGGCTGCACCACCGCTGGAGGAGAGGCCCGTCGCACGATCGAGGCCCTGCGCTGGGGCGCAGCGGCGAGGCTCGCAACAGACCGATCGGGTCGCTATCGCAGCTCCTGCGGGAGCGCGGTGATAACAGGGTAGATGTCTCCCTTCACAACACCCGGGCTCAAGACCGGGTGAAGGCGGTTTCGCCCTGTCGGCTTTCCTGGAGGAGGTGCCGATGGCATCACAAGCCACCTGACCATGGAGGCGAGGACCTGGCACGAGTCGGAGGCTCAAGGCCCAACGAGGCAGTAGTGAGACTGCCCCTTCCGGACAAGTGCAGGAGAACTCCACCACTGCCCGTTAGCAGACACGGAGATCAGCAAATGATGAAGTCTCGAACTCTCCGGATTGCCATGGCGCTTCTTGCGGTGTCGACGGTTGTCGGCGCCTGCTCGAGTGCTGCCGCCACGCCGACCCAGAAGGTCTACACCTATAAGGACATGACGGTCGGGTTCATCCAGACCGGGTCCGAGTCGGGCTGGCGCGCGGCCAACACGTCTTCCTTCAAGGAGACGGCAACCGCGGACGGCATCAACCTTAAGTTCTACGACTCCCAGAATAAGATCGAAAACCAGATCACGGCCTTCACCCAGTACAACCAGGATCCGACCGTCAACGTGATCGTCCTCGCGGCCGTCGGCACAACCGGCTATGACGATGTTCTCAAGGCAGCCAAGGCTGCCGGCAAGGTGGTCGTTATCGAAGACCGCCGCATCGAGGCCGACTCCAGCCTGTACTACACGTACATCGGCTCGGACTTCATCAAGGAAGGCCACGAGGCCGAAGCGGCCATGTGCGACCTCCTCAAGGGCAAGGCCACTGCCAACGTCATCGAGATCGGTGGCGACCAGGCTGCTTCGGCCGCGATCGATCGCCACAAGGGTTTTGGCGAGGCCCTCGCTAGCTGCACCACGACCAAGATGACCGTCCTCGACTACCAGAACGCCCCAGGTTGGGACCCGGTCCAGGGCAAGGCCATCATGGACGCCTTCCTCAAGAAGTACCCNNGTCATGGGCCACAACGACGAGCTGGCCATCGCCGGCATCCAGTCTGCCCAGGCCGCTGGCCTTACGGCCGGCAAGGACATTCAGTTCGTTGGCTTCGACGCCACTGCCGACGGCTTCAAGTACCTCATCAACGGCCAGCTCGGCGCCGACATCGAGTGCAACCCGCTCCTGGCCCCGCAGGTCTACAAGGCAGCCCTCGACGGCCTCAATGGCGTAACCGGCCAGGCCGCCTGGGTTCCTTCCCAGGAAGGCCAGTTCTTCGCGGCCCAGGGCGCCGCTGCCCTCCAGGCCATCCTCGGCACCCGCAAGTACTAACCCTGTGCCGGATGCGTTGACCCGTCGGAGTCGACGTATCGTGTGACTCGAGCAGGGGAGAAGCGGCCTCGCTGCTTCTCCCCTTGCTTGAAAGGCCCGCGATGCGCACGATTGGCGCTGGCCGCACGACCGCCGACGCAGGGCCCGTCCGTACCAACCCTGAGCCCCCGGCCCGTCTCCCGTGCGAGCCATCCGAGCCGCCGCGCGGAATGAATTCGGTCCCAGGCACGCGCATCGTTCTTCTGCTGAGCCGCACGACCAGAAGGTGACTCAATGCCAGACTCCGACCGAGACATCATCGTAATGAAGGGCATAGACAAGTCCTTCCCCGGCGTGCATGCGCTCCAGAACGTCGACTTCTCCCTGCTGAAGGGGGAGATCCACGCCCTCGTTGGTGAGAACGGGGCCGGGAAGTCGACCCTGATCAAGGTTCTGACGGGCGTCGATCGTGTTGACAAGGGCACCATCGAACTCGACGGCAAGACCGTCGTCGTTCGATCCCCGCTGCACGCTCAGGAGCTCGGGATCAGCACGGTTTACCAGGAAGTGAACCTCTGCCCGAATCTCACCGTCGCAGAGAACCTGCTGATCGGCCGGCAGCCGTCCCGCTTCGGCATCAGCGTCGACTGGAAGAAGCTGAACGCCCGGGCCCGCGAATACCTCAAGGAGCTGGGCGTTGAGATCGACGTCACCAGGCCCCTCGGTTCCTACTCGGTAGCGATCCAGCAAATGGCGGCTATCGCCAGGGCGCTCGTAGTCTCCAACGCGAAGGTACTGATTCTCGACGAACCGACTTCAAGCCTGACCGCCAACGAGACGGCGCAGCTCTTCGCCGTAATGAAGAAGCTGCGCGCCAACGGTATCGCGGTCGTGTTCATCACACACTTCCTCGACCAGGTCTTCGCTGTCTCCGACCGGGTTACTGTTCTGAGGAACGGAGCCCTCGTCGGCACGTACGAAACGTCGACGCTGGACGCCTTTCTCCTGACGCGCCTCATGCTCGGTCGCAGCATCACGGACCTCGACGAGATGAAGGCCCACAAGATCGAGAGCAGCCAGCACATCAGGACCGAAGCTCTCCTGCAAGCCGATGAACTCGGGCTCTCGAACTCGATCGACCCTTTCACGCTAACGCTCCACGCCGGCGAAGTCGTGGGTCTCGCGGGCCTTCTCGGTTCGGGTCGAACCGAAGTCGCGAATCTCCTCTTTGGAGTCGACAGGCCGGATGCCGGCTCGCTGACTATGGACGGCAAACCGGTCACCGACTTCACGCCGGCGGGCTCCATCAAGCGGGGCATCGCCCTCTGCCCGGAGGATCGCAAGGTCGAGGGCATCATCGCTGACCTCAGCGTCCGGGAGAACATAGTCCTGGCTATGCAGGCCGGCCTCGGCTGGTTCCGGCGGATCGGGACGCAGGAGCAGTACGAGATCGCGGACAAGTACATCAAGCTCCTCAACATCAGCACGCCCACAGCGGATCAGCAGATCAAGAACCTCAGTGGCGGCAACCAGCAGAAGGTCATCCTGGCCCGCTGGCTGGCCGCGAACCCACGGCTTCTGATACTCGACGAGCCCACACGTGGCATCGACGTCGGGACCAAGGCGGACATCCAGAAACTCGTGTTGTCGCTGGCCGAGGAAGGCAAGGCTTGTGTCTTCATCTCCTCCGAACTGGACGAGGTGCTCCGCACCAGCCATCGGATCGTGGTCATGCGAGACCGCGCCAAGGTCACGGAATTCTCCGGTGAGGTAGACGAGACCGAAATCATGAAGGCCATTGCAGGACGTGCGTCATGAACGCGAGGTATTCCAGGATGTGGGGCAAGCTGACGGAGAGCATGCTCTTCCTGCCGACGACGGCCCTGATACTGATCCTGATCGCCGACTTCTTCCTGATCCACAACTTCTTCGCGATCGAGCTGAGGGATGGGCATCTCTACGGCAATGTGATCGACATCCTGGTGCACGGGTCGCCGACCATGATCCTGGCGATCGGAATGACCCTCGTCATCGCGACCGGAGGAGTGGACCTGTCCGTTGGGGCGATCATGGCCATCAGTGCTTCAATCGCCGCCGTCATGATGAACCCGACTATCGTCGGCATGAACCTGACGGANNATCGCCCAGCTCATCACTAACGCAATCCAGATCGTCATCTTCAACGACACGTATGCGTTCATCGGGAATGGCTACATTCTCCTGCCCTTCTCCTTGTACGTCGCCGTCGCCCTGTTCGTTGTCGCATGGCTTCTGACCCGAAGGACATCTATCGGCTTGTTCGTGGAGTCAGTCGGCATCAACTTCCAATCGAGCTTCTACAGCGGTATCAATGAGAAGCGGATCAAGCTATTCGCCTACTCGTTCTGCGGTTTCTGTGCCGGCATCGCTGGTCTGGTCGTCACATCAAACATACGGACGTCTGACGCAAACTCGATCGGCATGTATACGGAACTTGATGCCATCCTCGCTGTTGTCATCGGTGGGACCCTCTTGGGGACCGGCGGCCGCTTCTCGCTCATGGGCAGCGCCATCGGGGCACTGGTTTTGCAGACGACGATCACATCGATGCTGTCGTTCGGCGTTCCCGCGAGCGCGATCATTGCGGTCAAGGCGATGGTGGTGATTGCGGTGGTACTCCTCTACGCCGAGCAGGTGAAGACCTTCGTTCGCAAGCTAGGCAACTTGTCGTTGCGCAGGGAGACAGCACAGTGAACACGGCGTTGCCCGCAACTCTCGATCGCAACAGGAAATTCTTGCCGCTCGCTGCGACGATCGGTCTCTTTGTGCTGGTCTACTTCTGGGGCTTTCTGTCCTACCCGGCGATGCGGGACGGCCAGGCCTTCTTCAACCTATTCGACGCCGCTCCATTCCTGATCGTCACCGTAGTCGGTGAGTCCTTTGTGATCATCTCCGGGGGCATCGACCTGTCGGTCAGCGGCATCCTCGCGTTGACAAGCGTGGTCGCGGCTTCACTACTCCAGGTGGGCTGGAACGCTTGGACGATCTTCCCGGTGGTCCTGCTGATGGGAATGCTGTTCGGATTGGTGATGGGTTTGTTCATCACTTACCTGAAAGTGCAGCCATTCATCGCAACGCTCGCAGGCATGTGGCTCGCCCGCGGGTTGTCCTACGTGGTCAGCGACGCCGAAGTCCGAATTCATGACGCAACCTACACCACGCTGGGCCAGACGCATATCCTGATCCCGGGGCTGGCCGACCCTTCCACCAAGCGCGGCGACTACATCACTTACCTCGTAGTCGTGGCCATGGTTGTGCTCGCAATCGGGCTCTTCCTCGCGCACTTCACTCGGTTCGGCCGCACCGTCTACGCGATGGGCGGCGGGAACGGCGCCAACGAGCAGTCGTCCAGGTTGATGGGCCTCCCCGTGAACCGAACCAAGGTCCTCGTCTACGTCTTCAGCGGCTTCTGCTCTGCCCTTGCCGGGATCTTGTACAGCATCTACGTCACTTCGGGACGCGGTAACGCCGGGACCGGATTCGAGTTGACGGCTATCGCGGCCGTCGTCATCGGTGGAATTGCGCTCACCGGCGGAGAGGGTTACCTCATAGGCGCCCTCGTAGGTGTCCTGATCACCTCGCTGATCCAGAGCATCATCCAGTACAACGGAGAGCTCAGCAGCTACTGGGTGTACATCGTCATTGGGGCGCTGATGCTCGTATTCATCGCTGTCCAGGGCATCGTCGCCTCGTGGAACGCGGCGGCCATCGGCCGGGCTCGATTTGGCGGTGTTGTAAGACAGAAGCCGCATGTGGTCTGGTATCGCCGCAAGGCATTCCGCAACCTGGCCCTTGCAGTAGGGTTGGTCTTCATCGGGGCCGTGAGCGTCACCGTGGTATTCCCGTTCGTGTTCCCCAAGGCAACATCGGTCACCTGCACGCTCAAGGACATGAGGCCAACAGAGCATCAGGCTCTCGTGGACGCCAGCGCAGTGATCGTGTACGAGCGGAACGGCGGGACTGCCTGCGTGGATGAGCTCTACGCCGTCTATGCCGACGGCCACATCACAGCAGACTTCGGCGACAACAATGTGAAGAAGTCGCAAGTCACGCCGCCCAAGATCTCGACGCTGCTCAAGCAGATAAGCGACCTCGGATTCTTCACGCCTGACTTCTACACCACCAATCACACACCCTGCGGGGCCTGTTATCACTATTCAACGACGGTGATCTACCAGGGCCAGACCAAGACGGTCGACGCCGTCGACGGAGGTACAGACGCGCCCGCCAACTATTGGATCATGACCGGGTATCTGAGCCCGATCTTGAACGGCGGGAGCCAGTGATGAAAGGCGATCACAGGATGAGAGTGCCCAGGACACTGGCCGCGGTATTGGTGATGGGGCTGGCCGTCGCCGGTTGCGACTACATCGTCCCGCCCATCGACAACAGCACGCCAACTCCAGTTCTCTCCGGTCAAGGCTGGGGGGCAATCGTGACTGGCGTCTCGGAGGCAAACGGCGCGCTCCATGTCGATGTCTCGCTCCGTAACGACACCGGCGACTGGAGTGCGATGAACGTCGCAACCAGCTCGGCCTCGGTTACCGATGGGTCCGGCAAGACGAGCAGCTGCGCAACGGCATTTGTTGGCACCTCGGTCTTCGTCAACGACAGCGGCTGGTTTCTGCCGCCCGGATTTGTGATGAAGGGCTACACCGGCGGAACATTTGCGAGCCCGACGACCCAACTGAACTATGTCGAGTGCGCGGGTGTGGCCAAGGCGGCCGGCCAGAAGCTCGCAATCCAATACACGTACATCACCGGCCCATTCAACTACTACCTTGCGTCGCACAAGACCAGCGCCACGTTGAATCTCAACCTGGACAAGGTTGTCACCGACACCAGGTACCCCGTTGCCGGAAAGGTCGTCGGCTACGAGCCGGTCAAGTCCGGCACTGCGATCGCAGCGATCAACAAGACCACCGTCGAGCTGACCGACGTCAAGCGCACTGACACCGGTTTCGAGTTCGGCTGGAAGTGCACAAACCCCGGCACAGATCCGGCTTACGTCCACATTGGCAGTCCGCCTGTGATTGGCGCCGACGGAATCATGTACGGCTTCTACCAGAGCCCTCACCTATCCGACGCTCCGATTACGCCGGCTGCCGGAGGGACCTCCATCTGGACCACGACCGTCGCTGCCCCCAAGGACGTTAGCGGCTTCTACATCCTGCTCCCACTGGAGACGAGGCAGCAGAAGTACTTCGTCGATCACGTGGTGGACATCACCGACAAGTAGTCCCGGTCGGGTCGATCGGGCGGCAGACACAGGTTCGCACCTCGGGACGCGGCAAGAACGCGCCATGCCTCAGGAGATAGCTGGGAGTAGCCAAGTTGAAGGCGCTGGGAGAATTCGAGGTCTGGTTCGTGACAGGCAGCCAGGACCTCTACGGGGAGGAGACGCTTCACCAGGTAGCGGAGAACTCTGGAAAGATCGCGGCGGCGCTCGACGCTGCCGGGTCCATCCCGGTTCAGGTCGTCTGGAAGCCCGTCGTCAAGAACGCTGAGGCGATTCTGGCGACGTGCATCGAGGCTGGCGCCACGGACAAGTGCGTCGGCGTCATCGCCTGGATGCATACCTTCTCGCCGGCCAAGATGTGGATCGCCGGGCTCCAAGCCCTCAGCAAGCCACTCCTCCATCTCCACACCCAGTTCAATCGCGATCTCCCGTGGGCCGAGATCGACATGGACTTCATGAACCTCAACCAGGCCGCGCACGGTGACCGCGAGTTTGCCCATATTGAGGCCAGGCTGGGGCTGCGCCGCAAAGTCGTCTCCGGCTACTGGCAGGACGCCGCGGTCCAGGATCGGATCGGGTCGTGGTCCCGCGCGGCCTGCGGACTGCATGAAGCGCGGCACCTGAAGCTGGCCCGCTTCGGCGACAACATGCGCAACGTTGCCGTCACGGACGGCGACAAGGTTTCGGCACAGATGCAGTTCGGGGTCACGGTCAACGGCTTCAGCATCGGCGACCTCAGCGACGCCGTCCGGGCCGTGGCCGCGGCGAAGGTAGACGAGCTCGTGGCCGAATACGAGGCCGCCTACGACATCGTGCCCTCTCTGCGCGCCGGCGGCGCCAACCGCGAAGCCCTCCGCGAGGCGGCCCGGATCGAGGTCGCTCTGCGCGAGTTCATGATCGAAGGCGGCTTCGGCGCCATCACGGACACGTTCGAGAATCTCGACGGGCTCAAGCAGCTGCCGGGTATCGCCGCCCAGCGACTGATGGCCGACGGCTTTGGCTTCGGCGCCGAAGGCGACTGGAAGACCGCGGTCATGGTCAGGGTCGTCAAAGTCATGGCCCGCGGCCTTTCGGGCGGAACGTCGTTCATGGAGGACTACACCTACGACCTCGACCCGGCCGGGCCGAAGGTGCTGGGTGCCCACATGCTCGAAGTCTGTCCCTCGATCTCGGACGACCGCGTCTCTTGCGAGATCCATCCGCTCTCGATTGGTGGCCGAAGCGATCCGGTCCGGCTCGTGTTCGACGCTGGCACCGGCCCAGCGATCGTCGTTGCGCTGATGGACATGGGAGACCGTTTCCGGATCCTCGCCGACGAGATCGATCTCGTGAAGCCCGATGCGCCGATGGTCAAGCTGCCGGTCGGGCGTGCGGTGTGGAAGCCGCGACCCGATTTCGCCACGGCGACGGAGAGTTGGCTGATGGCGGGCGGGTCGCACCACACCGTCCTGAGCCGTGCCGTCGGCGCCGAGGCGATCGCCGATTTTGCCGAAATGGCCGGTTGCGAATTCCTCCTGATCGGTGCCGGCACTACGGCCGGCGGCTTCAAGAAGGAACTGCACTGGAACGAGGCTTACTACCATCTGGCTCGTGGTCTGCGATAGCCGGAACGGCCTGCCCTGCGTAGCTACGGCCGACAGGAGGAACTCGACTTGGTGCTGACGCTTCCCGGTTTGAGAGAAGAGGTCTTGCGAGCCAACCTGGCCCTGGTCAGGGACGGTCTCGTCACGCTCTCATTCGGGAATGCGAGCGGCGTTGATCGCGCCGCGGGCGTCTTCGTCATCAAGCCCAGCGGTGTGCCGTACGCGGAGCTGCTGCCGGAACACCTCGTAGTCGTATCACTGCAAGACGGCCGCGTAGTCGAGGGAGAGCTGCGGCCGTCGTCGGACACGCCGACCCACATGCGGCTCTACCAGCGTTTCACTGAGATCGGCGGCATCGTCCATACCCACTCGACCGCAGCCGCCTCATGGGCCCAGGCCGGCCGATCGATACCGCCGTTCGGCACCACCCATGCCGACCACTTCTTCGGCCCAGTGCCGGTAACCCGGCAGATGACCCAGGCGGAAGTCGAGGGCGAGTACGAGGCCGAGACGGGCAACGTGATCGTCGAGACGCTCGAGCGACTCGGCCTTGGGGCGCTCGAGATGCCCGCCGTACTCGTGGCTTCGCACGGGCCTTTCACATGGGGCCGCGATGCCACAAGGGCCGCCGAGAACGCCACGGCGCTGGAGGCGGTAGCGGCAATGGCGGCTGGGACGCTGGCGCTGTACCCGGATGCGCCCCCGATGGCGGACTACCTTCTGCGGCGTCACTTCCTTCGTAAGCACGGCGCCACCGCCTACTACGGGCAGGAACCCCGATGACCGCCCCATATGTGCTCCGCCCCTCGGCCGGGCGGATCGAATCCCCCTGGAGGAGACGTGGCTGAGCCTCGCTACACGATCGGTGTCGACTTTGGGACGGAGTCAGCGCGGGCATTGCTGGTCGACGTGGCCGACGGGCGCGAGCTCGGCGTCGAGGTCCACAAGTACCGCAACGGCGTCATCGACGAGCGGCTGCCGGCCCCCGACGGGGACGTGGTCCTGGGCCCGGACTGGGCGCTCCAGGACCCGAACGACTACATCGAGGCTTTCAAGCGGGCCGTGCCGGCGGTCGTTGCCCGGGCCGGCGTAGACCCCGCCGCGGTCATCGGCGTTGCCGTCGACTTCACAGCGTGCACGATGCTGCCGACGAAGGCCGATGGCACTCCGCTGTGCTTCCTCGAGGAGTTCAGGCACCGGCCGCACGCGTGGGTGAAGCTCTGGAAGCACCACGCCGCCCAGCCCGAGGCGGACGACGTCAACCGCGTCGCGGCCGAGATGGGGGAGACCTGGCTGGCCCGGTACGGAGGCAAGATCTCGTCTGAGTGGTTCTTTCCGAAGGCGCTCCAGATCCTGCGCGAGGCGCCGGAGATCTATCGCGCCGCGGACCGCCTGATCGAGGCCGCCGACTGGGTCGTCTGGCAGCTCACCGACATCGAGACGCGCAACAACTGCACGGCCGGCTACAAAGCGATCTGGTGCGCCGAAGACGGCTTCCCGCGCCGCGAGTTCTTCGCTGCGCTCGATCCCGAGTTTGCCGACGTCGTCGATGCGAAGATGTCGCGCTCGATCGACCGGCTGGGCGAATGCGCCGGGCGCCTCAGCGCGCGGGCGGCCGAGTGGACGGGCCTGCCGGCCGGGATCGCGGTCGCTGTCGCAAACGTCGACGCGCACGTCTCGGCGCCTGCGGCGACCGTCACCGAGACGGGCACGCTCGTCGCGATCATGGGCACGAGCACGTGCCACATCGTCCTGGCTGATGACGCGCCGGTCATCCCGGGCGCCTGCGGCGTAGTCGCCGACGGCGTCGTACCTGGTCTCTTCGGCTACGAGGCGGGCCAGTCGGCCGTGGGCGACATCTTCGCCTGGTTCGTTGAAACCTGCGTGCCGCCCGTATATCACGACCGAGCGCGGGAGCGCGGCGTCGGAGTCCACGAGATCCTGGAGGAAGACGCCGCCCTCCTACGACCCGGCCAGTCCGGTCTCCTCGCCCTTGACTGGTGGAACGGCAATCGCTCCATCCTGGTCGACGCCGATCTGTCCGGCGTCCTCGTGGGCATGACCCTGGCCACTACCGCGCCCGAGATATACCGGGCCCTGATCGAGGCAACCGCCTTCGGGACGCGCGTCATCATCGACGCCTTCGAACGGGGCGGCGTGCGAATCGACCGCGTCGTGGCCTGCGGTGGGTTGCCGGAACGAAACCGGCTTCTGATGCAGATCTACGCGGACGTCACCGGCAGAGCCTTCCGGGTCGCGGCTTCGGCCCAGACTCCGGCACTCGGGTCGGCCATGTTCGCTGCCCTCGCAGCTGGCCCCGAGGCAGGCGGCTATGCCTCGATTAAAGACGCGGCGGCGCACATGGCGCACCTCCGCGACGTGACGTACGAGCCGATTCCGGCTCACCGAGACGTCTATGACGAGCTCTACCGCGAATACGTCCGTCTGCACGATCTTCTCGGACGTGACGGCGACTCGGTGGTCAAGAGGCTCAAGCGCCTCCGCCTCGAGGCCGCCGCTTCGGTCGCACAGTCCTAGTTGGACCGGCGCGCCACCTGGGAGGCGCGCCGGTCCGGCTTCCCGGCCGGAAGAAGCGACAAATCGAAGCAGGGAGTTCGGCTGAATCTGGGCGCGGCGCGCGTGCCCGGGGCCTGAACGTTCCGTAACTATTCAGCAACTTAGGGGATGAAGGGCCGTCGGCCCCTTGCTACCATGGCCCGGACTTGCTTTGTCCCGGGGGAGCTACGGCGAGGGTTTTGTGGCGCGCCCGCCCCGGGTCCCAATAGCGAATCTCGTACGCTACCGCGCGTCGATCGCGGTCGTGGCGTTATGGCTGCCGGCCTTCGCCGCGGGCCTGTGGGGCTACTACGCGGAAGAGCGTGCCTTCCAGACCCCTCTCGAGGCGGTCACGTACGTCTGGCTGCCGATGCTGATGTTCGCGGCCTTAGCCGCCGGCGTCGGAGGGCGCCCGGCAGCGCTTCTCTGGTCCGTCGCGATGCTCGATGTCGAGGTCGCGTTCCTGGGGGTCGGCCAGTTGATGGTCCTGCCCTTCGTAGTAGCGGTGCCGTTGATCGGCGTAGCGGTCGCGGCGCGTCGGGTTCCCGTCAACAGATTGAAGATCCCCTACGTCGCGGCGTGGATGGGCAGTTCGGCCGGGGTCGCGTTCGCCACATTGCGGTCGCTGGATCAGACGGCACCGTCGGGGATTGCGGTCATCCCGCTTTTCATGTTCATCGATGCGGTGGCCCTGGCCATGTTATGGCGGCTGGATAACGGCAGGCTGCGGGCCGTAAACGCGGCCGCCGCCGCCGAATCGCGCGTCCAGGACCTGCTGAACGGGGTCGACCTCGTCGCGGTGAACGTGGGCTGGGACTCGCGAGTGGACTATGTGAACGACTTCACACTTCGGCTGACCGGATGGACGAGGGACGAGGTCATCGGCTGCGATTGGTGGGATACCTTCGCCGCTCCGGACCGTCGCGACGCCGCCCGCGCCAGGTACAAGGACATCGTTACCGGTCGGATCGTAATGGAGGACGAGAGGGAGAGCAGGATCGTCACGAAGGCCGGTGACGTGCGGCTGATCCGCTGGAGTCACGTGACACGCCACGACGCCGACGGCAAGGTGGCCGGCGTGGCGAGTATCGGCGAGGACATCACGGCGGCCAGGGCGGCCGAGAAAGAAGCCCGGCGCGACGCCGAGCTGCTGTCCAAGCTGGTCGTCAGCTCGCCGCTGCCGACGGTCGTCATGGACCTGGACCGGGTCGTCCAGCTATGGAACCCGGCCGCCGCCGAGTTGCTCGGCTGGCCCGGGGAAGAGGTTCTCGGCAAGCGTATCCCCGCCGGCGTGTACGCCAACGATCGGTGGGCGGTCGCGCGTACCTTCGCGCGGGCCCGCAAAGGGGAGCCGCTCGACCACGAACTGACCGACCTGGGCCGTCGAGATGGACAGAAGGTCCGGGTCCGCCTGTACGGCGGCGTCCTTCTGGATCGAGATGGCGCGCCGATGTCTGTTGGGCTCCAGGCGGTCGATGTCACGCTCGCGGTAGCCATGGAGGATCAGCTGCGAGAGGCTCAGAAGATGGAGGCGATCGGCCGGCTGGCCGGCGGAGTCGCCCACGACTTCAACAACAGCCTGACGGCAATCGGTGGCTTCGCGGCGCTCATCGCAACTGGATCGAAAGAGCCCGAGACGCGCGAGGCGGCCGAAACGATCCTGGGGGCATCAAAGCGGGCGGCGGACCTCACCCGCGAACTGCTGGCGTACTCGCGCAAGTCGATGCTGATGCCGCAGGTCATCGACGTGAACACGCTGATCGGTTCGGTGCGGCCGATGCTGCCTCGCCTCCTTGGCGAGGACATCTCGGTCATCATCGAGTCCCGCGTGCCCGAGGCGATGGTCCGCGTGGATCCGAGCGGGCTCGAGCGCGTGATCGTCAACCTGGCCGCCAACGCCCGCGACGCCATGCCCGGCGGGGGACGCCTGACCATCTCGACGGACAGGCGCGTCGAAGAGGCGACGGCCGATTGGCGCGGCGGCTCGCAGGTGGTGATCTCCGTCGTCGACACCGGCGCCGGCATACCCGCGGCTCTGCAGTCGAAGGTATTCGACCCGTTCTTCACGACGAAGCCCGTCGGCTCCGGGACGGGCCTCGGGCTTGCCATGGTGAAGGGCTTTGTGGTCCAGTCCGGCGGCAAGGTGGCGCTTCGGTCCGAGGCCGGGCGAGGCACGACCATCGAGATCGCCCTCCCTGAGGTCGTTGAGGGCCGCAGGCCCGTGGCGATCGACGGTCAGCATCCGGACCTGCGCGGCGGAAGCGAGACGATCCTGGTGATAGAGGGCGAGCCGGCCGTGGCCGGCGTCAGCTTCCAGGTGCTAAGCCGAAGTGGCTATCGCGTCCTGCTCGCCGACGGCGGCGAGAGCGCCATCGGTCTCTTGCGCGGCCATACCGGGCCGATAGCTCTGCTCCTCGTAGACGTCATCCTGCCGGACATGCGCGGGCCGCAGCTGGTCCAGGTCGCAAGGGCGGTGCACCCCGAATCGGCCGTGCTCTTCGCTTCCGGCTACTCGGCCGACTCGTTTGCCTCCCGGGTCGACCTCCCGCCCGAATTCAGTCTCATCGCGAAGCCCTACGAGCCGGAACAACTCTTGCGCCGCGTTCGTGAAGCCATCGACGCCCGGACCGTCGCCGTCGACTGATGTCGGGCCGGTCCGACCGACACCGAAACACCCGTCCGGTCGGCGATGGCGGAAGTTACCAGCGGCAGGGTGGGGCGGGCGTTCGAGCCGTGTACCATTCACGGGCCATTCATGGATCAGCCCCCGACTGTCCGGCGCGCCCGTAAGGCCTGCGTCGTGGTCGGGCTCTTCAGGAGAAGAAACGCATGCCAAAGGTTGCCGGCTCCGTCAAGGAGCTCCTCGCCGCCCTCGACGGCATCGCGCGGATCGAGGGTGACCGCCTCGTCGTCGTCGACGAAGCCGGACTTCGGACGCGCGGCATCTACGATCTTGCCTGGACCGCCACGTTCAGCGAAGACGAAGCCACGGTTGAAGCCGCTCGCTGGATCGTCTGGGAAGCCAGCCAGGCCGTCGGCGCTCGCTCGGCGAGCATCCAGGAGCTGTACAAGGCCCGCTCTCGCGGCGAGTACGAAGGCATGACCGTCCCGGCCATCAACCTTCGCGCCCAGACGTTCGACATGGCGCGCGTCATCCTCGAGACGGCCCAGAAGAACGATAGTGCCGCAGTCATCTTCGAGCTGGCTCGGTCTGAGCAGACCTACACCTACCAGCGGGTGTTCGAATATGCCACGAGCATCCTGGCGGGCGCCGTCGCGGCCGGCTGGAAGGGCCCCGTCTTCATCCAGGGCGACCACTACCAGTTCAACGCCAAGAAGTACGCGACCGACCCGGAGAAGATGACCGAGGAGATCCGCAAGGCTTGCCGCGATGCCATCGCGGCGGGCTACCGGAACATCGACATCGATAGCTCCACTCTTGTGGACCTGGGGCCCGAGATTCTCGACGAACAGCAGCACGAGAACTACGTCCGCGCCGCCGAGTTGACGGCCCTAATCCGTACGCTCGAGGTCGACGGCGTCACCATCAGCGTCGGCGGCGAGATCGGCGAAGTCGGCAAGAAGAACTCGACTCCGGACGAGCTCAAGGCCTACCTGGACGGCTACCGCCGCGAGCTGGACTCCCGGGCGAAGGACGCCATCGGGCTGTCGAAGGTCTCCGTTGCGACCGGCACCAGCCATGGCGGCACTCCGCTTCCGGGCGGTGGTGTGGCCGACGTCGCCCTGGACTTCGGCGTTCTCGCCGAGATGTCGGTTGTGGCGCGTGAGTACGGTCTCTCCGGCGCGGTGCAGCACGGGGCCAGCACCCTGCCCGACGACATGTTCCACAAGTTCCCGGCGACGGGCTGCTCCGAGATCCACCTGGCCACGGGCTTCCAGAATGCCCTGTTCGACCACCCCGCCTTCCCGGCCGAACTCCACAAGACGATCGAGGAGTGGATCTACGCCAACTGCCAGGACGAGCGCAAGCCCGGGCAGACAGACACGCAGTTCGTGTACAGCGGCCGCAAGAAGGCGATCGGCCCGTTCAAGCGCCAGCTCTGGGACCTGTCGACCAAGGACGCGATTCTCGCGTCCCAGGCTGAGAAGGTGGACTTCCTCTTCAAGCAACTCAACACGCCCGGCACCCGTGCTCTCGTCGAGAAGTACATCAAGCCGGTCGAGTACCACCAGCCGCTGCCGGCTTCAGTGAAGGCGGCCCTCTAGGCTTCATCGTTCCGCAACTGCTCGAAGGGCGCCCCGAAAGGGGCGCCCTTCTGATTTGGCAGACCACTGTGCGGCGACATCTGGGAGGGAATCGTGGACCGTTGGAAGTTCTTCGCCATCACACACGGCGACCACGTCGTCTGCAACCCGACGAGCATCGAGAAGCTCGATGAATTGATCGGCCCGCTTGATCTCGGCCCGGGGCCGCGGGTCCTGGACGTCGCATCCGGCAAGGGCGAGTTCATCGTTCGGGTCGCCGAGCGGTTCGGCGGGCCGGGTGGGCTCGGAGTCCACTGCGTTGCCGTGGACATCTCGCCGTTCTGCGTGGCCGACTTGACGGCGAAAGTCGCCGCTCGCGTCCCGGAGGCGGACTTCGAAATCCTGGAGATGGACGGGGCCGAGTATCGAGCCGAGCCGGCCGCGTTCGACCTGGCGGCGTGCATCGGCGGAAGCTGGGTGTTTGGGGGAAGCCGCGAGACTCTTCGGGCTCTCGCCGCTGCGACCCGGCCGGGCGGCGCCGTTCTCGCTGGCGAGCCGTTCTGGAAGCAGGAGCCCGCGGCCGAATACCTGGCCTGGTCCGGCCTGGAGCGGCCGAGCTTCGGGACCCACGCCGAGAACGTCGAAGCCGGAGAGGCCGAGGGGCTGGTTCCGCTGCTCGCGCTGGTCAGCAACGGCGACGAATGGGATCGTTACGAAACGCTGCAGTGGCGCGCTACCGCCAGGTATGCAGACTCGCACCCGGACGACCCGGATCTGGCCGAACTGACGACCCGCGTCGCGAAGAACCGGCACGAATACTTGACCTGGGGTCGCGACACGCTCGGCTGGGCGCTGTACCTGTTCCAGAAGCCGCGTGGCTAAGAGCCGGTTTCCTGGGCCTTGAGGGCTGCGAACAACTTCGTGAGGAAGGCCCGGTCCGCGGCTGCGTCGCCGCCGTCGGTCCGCACGATGATCCCGACGTTGTCAATGATGAGCCAGCGGTACACCCAGCTACCCAAGGATCCGACCTCCGTCCACAGGACAGCCGATGGCCCGAGCGCTCCGTCTACGCCCAGCGTGTATGCCGGTAGAGCGCGGGCAAGGGCTTCGGGCGAGGGCAGCACGACGGCGCCCGCCACCGGCGAGGTGTACGACGCTCCGGGCGTCATTGCCGGGCACATGACCAGGCCGTCGGTGGCACCGGCGCCGCAGCCAAAGACGCTCGGCCCCGGGGCGCGAAGGCCGCTGGTCGGGCTCACCTGGGTCGTTGCGGCCATCACGTCCGCCACGCTCAGCGGGTGCGGGTCCGTGACCGCGTCGCCGCTCCACACGATGTCGTCGACGACGATCATCCTGTCGCAGATTGCCTTCTGGTAGCCGCACTGCCCGGCGCGCGGGTCGTGAACGTGGACGCGCATGATCGCCGGGCCCGTCGTCGGCTGGCCTTTGTAGAAGAGGAAGGTCGTTACGCCCAACTGGGTCGTGGGCGTCCCGCCGGCCTCTGCGCTCACGTAGTTGAAACGGCAGCCGTCATCGACGAGCCAGGTCGTGGATGGGGCGCTTGGGTCCGCGTGGCCGGCCGGGCAGAAGGCAACCCCGACCGGCATGTTCAGCCAGGCGCCCGTCAGGAACGGCGTCGCGTTCGTTGCGGTGTCGCGCATCGCCAGCGCCGCGTCCCATCGAATGACCGGCTGGCCGTCGAACGTTGTTGGGATGCCGTCGGGGTAGCGGCCCGTCATATCCAGCGTCGGCCGCGGGCTCGAGGTGATGGTCCGCGCGGCGCTGGGGGCTGATGTGGGGATCGAACTCGCAGTCGGCGCGTTGCTTGGGCTACCGGCTGCCCGGCCCGGCAACGAGCCGATGACTCCGGCTGTCGCAACCGCCACGACCACAACCACGGCCGCGGCTGCCAGCCTCGCCAGGAGGCGCGATCGAGGCCGCGCCCGAGCCGCCAGCGGCTCCAGCTGCAGGTCCGTCTCGGCCCGGCGCTTCTCCTCGAGGAAAGCTGCGCGGATCCTGTTCTCGGTTCGATCGTCGCCGTCAATCATCTCGGAACTCTTCCCGCAGGCGTGCCAGGCCCGCTTTCAAGTGACCCTTTGTCGTGTTTTCGCTGATGTTCATTGCCCGTGCCACCTCCGCAACGGACAGCCCGCCGAGGTAGTGGAGGACGACGGCGGCNNCTCTGGAGCTCCTCCACCGTCGGCGAAAGACGGACGAAGCGTGCTATGCGGCGTCTGAACCGGAATGCCTCGCGGACCTGGATGGCCATGAGCCACGGCCGCAGCGCCAACGGATCGCGCAACTCGCCAATCCGCCGAGAAGCAATCTCGAGCGTGGTCTGGACCAGGTCGCGAGCATCGGCCTCGTTACGAAGCAGGGCTCGGGCCGACGCAAGCAGGATTGAGGTCTGTCCTTCGAGCGCGGCGCCGAAGTCGACCGCCTGCTTGCTGCGCGCCAAATCGGCCGAGGTTGCGGCTGCCGATTGGACGGGCTCGAGCCTACTCATCGGAATCGCCGTCGCGGGTATTGCATCGCTCACAACGATACAGAGGGGACGGGCGCGCAAAACGGGTGGGTCAGTCCAGCAGGGACGCCGATTCCACGCTCTTTCGGAAGCGTGAGATGAACCTGGCGAGCGGCGCGCCGTTGACGACGTCGTGGTCCACGCTGATCGTCAGGCAGACCATCTCGCGGGGCTCGACGTTGCCGTCAGGTGCCAGTCCCGGCCTGCGGCTCATTCCGCCGACGGTCAGGCAGATGGAATGGCTGACGAACGGAATGCCCCAGCCCGTGCCCTTGCCAAACATGCTCAGGGCTGTGACGGCGGCCGTGCCCGTGTACTTCTTGCGGCGGTGCGGGTCTGCGAGCAGGCGGGTCAGAGCGAATCGCCGGAAGATCGCCGGAAGAGCCAGCCACAGGCCGGCAAAACGTCGAGCTCGGCCGTAGGGGTCATCGTCGCCCTGAGCCGATCGGATCTCGCGGTCTACCTCGGCCGGAGTCTTCCGGTTCGCGGCACGGACGATGTGGGGCACCGGCACGCGCTCGCCTTCGAGGATGTGCTCGACGAGCACGGCGACATCCACGTCCTCGAATTCGATGACCTTGTACTTGCCCTTGCGGTATGACTGCAGGCTCGGGTCGTCGCCGATGACGTGGGCAAACGAGGTAACGAGCAGGGCCGTGAACGAGAGCGGTTCTCCGGTAGCGTGTCGCTGCCGGTGGATTGCCCGGCGCGTCTCCGTGACGTCAAGCTCGATCATGCCGTGGATGGTGTGCTGGCGCTTCATGATCGAAGCCCAGTCAACGCCCTGGTGCTGGACCGGCGGGTAGGCGAGCGTCCGATGCCGCGCCTTGCCGGTCATCGGGCGGCCCGTGGCCTTGCCGGCCGTCGCGTCCATTCCGGGTTCAGGCATGTATGGCGTCGAGCGTGATCCGAGTAGCGTGGATGCGGCAGATCACGCGATTCTCCAACAGCTGCTGCGCAATGGGATACACATGACCGCAATAACACGGGTGAGAAGTGTATCGGCGCGTCACCCGGTCCAGGTGCTCCGGGGCCCCTTCCTCGACCAACTCGGCGCAGCCGCGAATCTGGACAAATCGACCGGTGTTTGCCGGGTCGACGACCAGGAGGCTGACCTTCGGGTTGGCGGCGATGTTGCGGCTCTTGCGGCGCTCGCGCTTCGTGTTGACCAGTGCGCACTCACCGTCGTAGTCGACCCAGACCAGGCTCGATTGCGGCTGGCCGTCGGGCATCATCGTGGTCAGAACGCCTGGAACTGGGCGCGTGAACAGGTCCAAGTGGGAGTCGGGGACCGGGACGTCGCCGATCGCGGGCGTTCGCCCTGGCGCGGTCGGATCGGCCATGTCAGCAGCCCTCTCGGCAGTCGAATGCAATCACCCGGCTCGGCAGGATCCGGCACAGCACCGGCGTCTCGGTCTCGCGGAACCTGGCATCGATGCAGCGGCCGAAGTAGGGCGCGGCCCCGACGTAGCGCATGGATAGCCCGGTCGAGGTGCTCCATCGCCCCGTCCTCTGTCATCTCCACGACCGTGCCGCGCACTTCCAGGCAGCGCAGCGACTCCGTCGGGTCGTAGCAAAGCAGCGTCACCTTCGGGTTGTCGCGCATGTTCTTCTCTTTCCGGAAGCCGCGCATCGTGTTGACCCGAACGTGCGTCCCATCGAAGTCGCACCAGACCACCGACGTCTGGAGCGAGCCGTCCGGCATCACGGTCGTCAGGGCGGCGACCGGCGGGCAGTCGACAAGATCGATGAACTCCGCCGGAATGGCAGCGCTCGCCGTCGCGAGCGAACGCGAGGACAACTCAGTCGCCCTTGCCCCCGGGCCCCGAAACGACCGCTATATCCTCCAGGCGGAAGGTTGGGTGATCGGCCGGATCGGGCAACTTTGCGAAGGCAGGCTCGACCATCTTGCCGGCGCCC
>PMJT01000210.1:23178-35314 GCA_003158495.1 Chloroflexota bacterium
GGCGCGCCTATCGGGACGCTGCGCGGCTTGCCGCTCGTCCGGCCCCCGACGGTCAGGACGGGGATCCGGCCGCTCCGGATGGCGAGCGGTCCGATGATCGACTTCATGACGAAGCCGGGATTGAGATAAGGTCTGGCCTCGGCCATTCGCGATCTCCCTCGTGTCGTGTTTGCCCTCGAGCCGCCGGCCTGCACTCCCGCGGCGGCCGCAGTGTGCCCCGGCTACGGCCCGCAGTGAAGCGCCGAATGTCACGAAAGGGTGTCGTCGCGCGCAGGGTGCCTGCGACACCGGCGCCGCGGCACGACCATCGGCTACGATCCGCGCATGAGTGAGATCCAACCCTCCCAGTCCGCCCTGCTCCGGTGGCGCGACGTGGCCATCGCCATCTGCGACGAGGCCGACGCCATGGCGATGGCAGGCTTTCGGCGTGACGTGAAGATCTCGACCAAGCCGGACAAATCGCTGGTCACCGAGATCGACCAGGCAATCGAGCACATGGCTCGGGCCCGCCTACGATCGGAGTTCCCCGGCTGCGGAATCGTCGGCGAGGAGGAAGGCACCGAGGTCGTCGGTGCGGAGTTGTGCTGGTACGTCGACCCGATCGACGGCACCCACAACTACGTTCGCGGCGTCCCTGTATTCGCCACGCTGCTGGCTGTCTCCTTCGAGGACGAGCTGCAACTCGGCATGGTCAGTGCCCCGGGCTTGCACGAGCGCTGGATGGCGTGGAGGGGCGGGGGAGCTTGGCGCGGCTCGGAGCGGATCTCCGTCAGCGGCGTGGCCACGATCGAGGATTCGCAACTGGTGTACGGGAGCCGGACGGTGGACACGGCCTCCGGCTACATGCCGGGCCTGGACGCCACGCTCGCCGAAGCGTGGCGAGAACGAGGTTTCGGCGATTTCTGGGGCTACATGCTCGTGGCCGAGGGTGCGGCCGAGGCGATGATGGAGACCGGGGCGCATCCGTGGGACTGGGCGGCGCCACTGGTAATCATCGAGGAGGCCGGTGGGCGCTTCACGACCGCAACGGGGGAAAGGACGATAGAGGGTGCTTCCGCCGTCGCCACCAACGGCGCCGTACACGATGAACTCCTGCACCGGCTGGGCCGGGTCCAACCGCGCCAGGCGCGGCCTTCGATTGGGGGAAACGATGATGCTCAACGGCAGCGGTGACCCGGGAACCGTCCTCGTCTACCTGATTGTTTCGCTGGCCATCTCGTGGCTGATCGTCTATACGGCAGTCAGGGCTGCCGTTGGCCACGTGATGGATCGCGCTATTCCGCGCATCGTGGCGGAGGCGATCACAACGGCCGATGGGGTCCAGTTCGCGATCTCGAACCTGGGTACGGCTCCGGCCGTGGATATGACGGTCCGCTGGTTCCTGGCCCCGGCAGACCAGGTCATGGCACGCACGGCATTGCTCGGCGTCAACGGCAGGTTCGAATGGACTGTGTCGGTGGCGGCCGCGCCGGACGAGACGATGGCAGTACGCAAGCTGCACCTCGACTGGGCCCACGACGCGGATCCGTCGCTGGGACGGCGGTCTTCGACCTGCCCCGTGCTTGTCCCTTCGCGCTTGAACGCGGCGGAATGATCGTCAATCGGTAGCTGGGCTACGATGCTGGAGCGCAATCGGTCCTGAGCGTGAGTGCACCGAACCGCGTAAATGGAGGCGAACCAATGGGCGACAAGACACCGAAACACCCGCCGAAGGTCAAGAAGCCGAAGCCGGCCGCCAAGCCGCCGACCAAGAGCGCGTAGTGGCGACCAAAAAGGACCGCCTGAAGCGGCCGGCAACGGCGAATCGCTTCCGGCGCCGCCAGATCGAGCTTGGCGATGGCGTCAAGCTCGTCCTCCACGGAAACGGGTCGATAACCCAGCTCGATGCCGCGGGTGAAGCGACGGCGCAGTGGGCTGTAGGAGATGCGGACTGGGCGCGCTACGCGATCCGGTTCGGCCTGCAACCCCAGCCGACGACGGTCGTTCCCGAAAGCCGCCGCGAAGCGGAGCCTCGTCCCCAGGACGGATAGAGTCGCGCAGGCGGCTCCGGGCCGGCAGAGGACCGGCGGGCCATCTCGATCGATCGCCAGCCCTAGAGTCGGAGGTTCCATGCCAGCGCCTGTTCGTCCCGCAGTCTTCGTCGGTGGGCGACTGCTCGACGGAAGGTCGCCCGATGCGATCCCGGACGGGGTGCTCGTCACGGACGAGAAAGGACGCATCGTCGGCGCGGGACCCGCATCTGGCGTCGCCGTTCCGAGGGACGCGGAACGGGTCGACGCGGCCGGGCTAACGATCCTGCCCGGCATCATCGACTGCCACGTCCACTTGAGCCTGAAGCTCGAGCCAGTCGCCGACCAGGTCCAGCGCTCGGCCACGGATCTCGTAGTTCGGGCCCTGCAGTCGGGCCGCGATTTCCTCGAGTCGGGCGTCACCACGGTCCGCGATGCCGGATACACGCCGGCCGGGATCAAGCGCGCCTTCGCCGGTGGAGCCTTCCCGGGTCCGCGGACCCAGGTCAGTTGCACACCGCTCTCCCAGACCGGCGGACATGGCGATGGCTGGACGCCATCCGGCGCGATACTGGAGACGGCCGTGGGCGATCTCCCGCCCGGCATTGCCGACGGCCCCGATGCGGTGCGCCGCGCGACGCGGCTGCAGATTCGCGCCGGCGCCGACTGGATCAAGGTCATGGCGAGCGGCGGAGTGTTGTCGGCGGCCGATAGCCCGGACGCCAGCCAGTTCACGGTCGACGAGATCCGCGCCATCGTAGAAGAGGCGAAAGCTGCCGGTATCAGGGGAACCTTCGCCCACGCCGAGGGCACGACCGGGATCAAGAACGCCCTCCGGGCTGGGATCACCAGCATCGAGCACGGGGACCTGATCGACGACGAGGGCATCGATTTGATGCTCGAACGCGACGTTCCGCTCGTGCCTACGTTCAACATCAACTTCGCCCTGATGGACGAAGAGCGTGTTGCCCGGGGCGACGTTCCGCCGTGGGCGGTCGAGAAGATGCGTTATCTCTTCAAGCGCCAGCAGGCCGGCTTCCGTCACGCCGTGGAGCGGGGCGTACGCGTCGTCATGGGCACGGACAGCTTCAACGGCCTGTACCCGCCCGCCGAGCTGGCCTACTTGTCCGAGTTCGGCCTCGGCCCGTTCCGGGCAATCCGGGCCGCGACGAACGAAGCTGCTGCCCTTCTCGGGCTGGCCGACGTGGTGGGGACCCTGGAGATCGGCAAGTCGGCCGATCTGATCGCGGTGTCGGGCGACCCGTTGTCGGAGCCGAGCCTGTGGCGAGACCCGGCCCGCATCGTCTTCGTCATGCAGGGCGGCCGGATCGTGGCGGACCGCCGCGGGGCATAGGCCGTGAGCTTTCGGTACGCCGCCCTGGTCCTCGACGCCTGGCTGGCGGTCGTCCACTGGCTGGCGCGCTCCTTCCACGACCGTGATGCGGCTCGGGCCGCAATCCATGACGCGTGGCGCGGCTTGCCCGGGGACGCGCTCGGCAAGGCGGTCATGCGCGGCTGCGGCATCGAGGCGCCGACGCGCATCGTCCAGGTCGGCGGGGTAACGGCGGTCATGGTCGAGGACCCGCGAGTCGAGCGTTGGTTTCGAGCGCACCTGATGCCCGTCCAGGCGCAGACGCTCGGGCGCTACATCCTTGCCCGCGGTCCGGTAGCTCCGGACATCCTGGCTCACGAGGTCGAGCACATCCGCCAGTGGAGCCGGTTTGGGCCGCTGTATCTCCCGGCCTACTTCGGCTCGTCGGCAGCGGCGTGGTTGCGTGGCCGGCGACCCTACTGGGACAACGCCTTCGAGGCGGCAGCGCGGCGCAGGGCGGAACTCGAAGCGGGCGGCCCCCGGGACGCGGCGAAATCCTGACGCCGCTCGCCCGGCGCGGCTGCAACACTGGCGCAAAACCCGTCAGAGGTTCGCCATGGCTACGAACATCCAGGTCGCGTTCGACTGCGCGGATCCACTCCAACAGGCCAGGTTCTGGGCGGAGGCTCTTCACTACCGGATGCCCGACCCGCCCGGAAACTTCGCGTCGTGGGAGGAATGGGCGCGAGCGGAAGGTATTCCCGAGGAGAATTGGAACGACGCCGCCGGCATCGAGGACCCGGACGGCGAGGGCCCCCGCCTCTACTTCCAGAAGGTGCCCGAGGGCAAGGTCGCGAAGAATCGGGTCCACCTGGACCTCAATGTCAGCGGCGGCCGGGGCGTGTCGATCGAGGAGCGTCGCGAGGCGATCTACGCCGAGGTCGAGAGGCTCAAGACGCTCGGCGCCGACGACCATCGCGGCGCCGTGGACAAGGACGGCGAGTTCTGGGTCCGGATGAACGACCCCGAAGGCAACGAGTTCTGCGTCCAGTAGAGCCGCGCCCCTTCAGCCGGCCCCGGCTCGCCGCGGCCCGGCTTGTTGCCTCTTGGCCACCGCGCCAGGCCGATTTCCTACCAAAGCCGTAGGATATCGAGACAAGACGCGGCCGCCGGTCAGCGCGCCCGCCGAACCAGACGCGAGGAAACTCACCGAATGCCGATACTCAACGAAGCCGCCGTCCTGAAGGCCCTGTCGACCGTTCAGGAGCCCGAACTGGGAGGCAACCTTGTCTCCCGGAACATGGTCAAGGATCTCGTCATCGATGGCACTCGCGTGGCTTTCATGGTCGAATTGACGACGCCGGCCTGTCCGCTCAAGGACGAGATCCAGGCGCGGATCGATGCCGCGCTCAGGCCGATCGGGGCCGAGTTGATCGACGTCACCTGGGGCGCCACAGTGCGGCGCGCGACGCCGACGAGCCCGCAGATGCTGCCCGGCGTGAAGAACATCATCGCGGTGGCCTCGGGCAAGGGCGGCGTAGGCAAGACGACGATCAGCGTCAACCTGGCGGTGGCGCTGGCGAAAGCGGGTGCCTCGGTGGGCCTGCTGGACGCGGATATCACCGGGCCGAACATCCCGATGATGATCGGCGCCGAGGGACAGCCGGTGGCCAGCGCCAACGGCAAGATCACGCCGATCATGGCGAACGGCGTGAAGGTCATCTCGATCCAGTTCTTCTTGCCGGAAGGCCAGCCGGTCGTGTGGCGCGGGCCGCTTGTCGGCGGCGCGATCCAGCAGTTCCTCCGCGACGTGGAGTGGGGCGATCTGGACTACCTGGTCGTGGACCTTCCGCCCGGCACCTCGGACGCGCAGCTGACCCTGGCCCAATCCGTTCCGATCACCGGCGCCGTCCTGGTGACCACTCCCCAGGAAGTGGCCCTCGCCGATGTTGCTAAGGCCCTGGCCATGTTCAAGCGCGTCAGCGTGCCGATCCTCGGCCTGGTCGAGAACATGTCCGGCTTCGTCTGCGCACACTGCGGCGAAGTGACGGATATCTTCGGGCGGGGCGGCGGCGAACGCTACGCGGCGGAGGCCGGCGTCGACTTCCTCGGCGGCGTGCCGCTCGACATCACGGTCCGGCAGGGCGCCGACGTCGGCGTCCCGGCCGTGGCCCAGAGCCAGCCGGGTCCGGCCGCGGCCGCGCTCGAGCACATTGCCCGGGCGATCGCCGGGAAGGTCAGCATCCAGGCCGCTCGCGAACAACCGGTCCTTACCGTCTCATAACGAGAGAACAGCATGCTCGGCCGGAGCCAGTCAAATAGGTAGCGCCGAGGGCTCCTCCGCGGCCCTTCTGTGACGTACCATTCGGGCGTTCCAGGGAGATCCCGAATGCCCTGTCCCGACTGCGCTACGCCCACCGCCCCAGGCGCACGCTTCTGCCACCACTGCGGCAGGCGTCTCGACACGCTCGCCGACGGCCTGAAGGCAGGCGATCGAAGAGTCGTCAGCGCTCTCTTTGCCGACCTCGTCGGCTATACGCGGCTGGTCGACGAGCTCGACCCGGAAGAAGTCCGGGCGCGCGTCGAAGGTGCGCTACTGGCCCTTGCCGACGCGGTCGTCCACTTCGGTGGGTCGCTGGAGAAATTCATCGGCGACGCCGTCCTGGCCGTCTTCGGCGTCCCCGTCGCTCACGACGACGACCCATTGCGGGCCTGCCTCTGTGCCCTGGAGATGCAGGCGGCGTTGACCCGGTACGCATCGGGCGCCGACCAGCCGATGGAGCTTCGAATCGGGATAGCCACCGGCGAAGTGGTGGCCGCCGTCCGCGAGATGGCCGGAACCAGGTCCGTGGCCTTGACCGGCGATCCGATGACAACCGCAGCCCGACTGCAGCAGCTGGCCGCTCCGAACGAGATCCTGATCGATGAAGCGACCGTCTCGGCCGCGGAACCTCGCATCGGCGTGGACCATCTCGGGGAAAGGTTGCTTCGAGGCCAGCGCCGCCCCGTCCAGGTCCACCGCCTGTGGACGGAGCGCCGGATCATCAGCCATCCTTGCCGCAAGCTCGCTCCGCTCGTCGGCCGCGGCGCCGAGACGGCGCAAATGGTGGCGTTGCTGCGTCGGGCCGCCGAGACGGGCCGCGGTGGCACGGTTCTGCTCCGCGGTGACGCCGGCATCGGCAAGTCCCGTCTCCTGTGCGAGATGGAAGAGGATGCCCGGGCCGCCGGTTTCGCCTGGATGTGGCTGGACAACGCACCGCACAGCATGGACACGGCATACCGGGCGGTCAGGACCATGGTCGACTGGCTGGCCGACGAGCAGGGCGTCAAGGCCGGGATCGTTGCCCGCCGCCTTCTCTTCGGCGATGACATCACGCCGGACCTGGACCCGGACATGGCCCGGCTCATGATGGGCGCGATCGTCGCGCTGGCTAGGGACTCCGAGATGTCGCTCCTGCCGGAAGAAGGCTGGGAGTCCGGTATTGCCGGCCTGGTCGACCCGGAGGAGTTCAAGGTCGGCCTGCGCATGGCGACTCAGCTCTGGGTCAGGCGGCTCGTGTCCGAGAAGCCGCGTTGCATCGTCATCGACGATTTCCACTGGATGGATCCTTCGAGCCGCATGGCAATGGACTTCATGGTCCAGCTGTCCGGGGAACTGCCGCTGGTGGTCCTGGCCGGCTCGCGGCCGCCGGCGGTCCCGGATTGGGCAGACCTGCCTCATGTCGAAGTCATCGACCTCGCCGGCCTCGATGAGGCTGCGACAGAGGAACTCGGAACAGCGGTTGCCGGGGCAACCCTCGATTCCGAGTCGGCTCGCTGGCTGTACCACCGAACGGCCGGAAACGCCCTTTTCGTGGGCGAGATCATGCGCACGCTGCGTCAGACCGGCGGGCTCGAACAGGTCGGTGAGGGGGTCCGGATCGATCGCGGGGCCGCGCGACGAGGGGTTCCGCTCAGCCTGCGAGCCCTCCTCGGGGCTCGCATCGACGCCCTGCCGCCGGCCCAGAGAGGGGCTCTGGAGGCCGCGGCCGTCATTGGCATGAGCTTCTCCGAGTCGCTCCTGCTGGCCCTGTGCGGCGATGCCGCCGAAGGGGTGGACCTGCGCGAGCTGGCCGAGGCCGGGATGGTTGTCGGTGCCGACGACCCGAGCGCCGCGCCGGCCCAGTGGCACTTCCGCCACCAGCTCTACCTCGACGCGGCCTACGGACGGCTGTTGATCGATCGCCGGCAGATGCTCCATCGAACCCTCGCCGATATCCTCGACGGAATGGAGCCGAAGCCCGACGTGGCCGAGCTGGCCCGCCATCGAGTCGCCGCCGGTGACGGCGAAAAGGCTCTTCCTCTGCTGGAGCAGGCCGCCCGCGAAGCGGCTGCAGTCGGGGCCATGCCGGAGGCCGAGGCCTTCGCCAGAGCCGCAGCCGAAATCAAGGCAGCTGCGGCCGCGGCGGTTCGCTAGCCGGTTCGGCTGGCCAGGTGCGCCGAGTGTGCGCGGCCACTTCAGGTGGGGTGCCCGCGACGGCTCAGGGCAGCGGCACCGACGCCCAGGGGCCGGCTTGCCATGCGCTTTCGGCCATTTTCGCCTGCCCCGTGAACGAAGGGTGGAAGTAGTCGGCGGTGCTCAGGTCCTTGGCCACGAAGTCCGACTCGGACAGCAGCTTGGGGTCATATGTGCAGGTCACGCGTGGTGTTCCGGCCCCGGTGTTCATCCCCGCGCAGCCGGCCTGCAGCATGTTGTCGTACTTGGTCAGGTAGTAGTTGGCGAGCTCGAAAGTCGGCGCGCCGTAGTTGCCCAGGTATGGCGGGCAGCGGTTCGAATTGACCCATAACTGCAGCGCGGCCTTCGTCTTCGGGTCGGCCTGGGTCATATCGTAGAAATGCGGGAAGTCCGGCACCGCGAGCATCAGCACCTGGCTGCCGGCCGGCAGGCCAGTCTTGAGCGTGACGAGCGCCGTCTGCAGGCTGTTCGCGAACGTCACCGGGTCCGTCATGGGATCGCCGCACAAGTCGTTTGTCCCGAGGGCGAAGGTCACGTAGGCCGTCTTGCCGGCGGCCAGCCTCTTTGCTGCCGCCACGATGATGGCCGCCTGGCGCGGCGCGTCGGTCATCCGGCGACCCATGGTGGCGGCGTCGGCGACGACCGGCGAGTCTCCGAGCGCCCGGAATCGCTCGAGCAGGCTGAAGACGCCGTCGTTCTTCGCCGTGCCCACTGCCCAGGAATACTGGCGGTGGTCGTACAGGAGCTGAGGTGACACGCTGAAGGCCGTGGTGTACGAGTCGCCGATGGCGCCGAGGAGCGCCGGAAGCGGCGGGGGTGCCGGGGTCGGACTGGGCGTTTGCGTCGGCGTTGGTGCAGGTGTCGACGTGGGCGTTGGGGTGGTGGGCGGCGTGGGGACGAGAGTGGGGACGGGTGAGATGGCCGCGATCAGCGCGGATGTCGGCGACGGAACGGGGGACACGGCCGCGGAAGCGAACACGCCACTTCCGGCCAGGCCGATGGCGGTGGCGAGCAGCACCACCACTGCGACGCCGCCGAATAGGGCGGGGCGCGACCGGAGGCGCCGCCTGGAGCCGGCTTTCTGGCGGGGTCCTTTGGGGGGCGGTCCGGAGCCGCCGGTGAGATCTGGGTTCACCGCCAAATCCTAACGGCAGCGGCGGGCCTCGGTAGCGGCCCGCGGCCGGCCGTTTGAGGCCGCTGCTCCGAATCGGATCGAGGGTTCCGGGCGCAGCGCGCACCGCTACGATGAGGGCATGCTTCAGACCGATTTCGCCGTCGACGCCCTGGGTCGTTGCCGCCTTTTCGCGGGCATGGGCCCCGATGCCGTACTGGCCATGGCCCGCACTCTGCGAGCGCGGCGATTTCGGCGTGGCGAGGTCCTCTTCCATGAGGGTGACCCGGGCGACGCCCTGTTCGTGGTGGCGTCGGGCGCGGTCAAGGTCGCGGTTCCCTCGGAAGATGGCGAAGAGGCGATCCTCGCTACTCTGCGCCGTGGCGACTTCCTGGGCGAACTGGCATTGCTCGACGGTGCGCCGCGCTCGGCCAGCGCCGTCGCCCTGGAAGCGACGGAAACGCTGGCCTTGCCACGCGACCAGTTCCTGGCCCTTGTAGCCACCGAGCCAGCGATTCGCGACGCGCTCCTGGCATCCCTCGCCGGTGAGTTGCGGCGGCTCACCACGCATGTGGCCGAGCTCCACTTCCTGGACCTGACCGGTCGACTCGCGGCCCGGCTGGCGCGGCTGGCCGAGGAACACGGGCAGACACTCCCCGGCGGGGGAGTCCGTTTGGATGCGCCGCTGACACAGAGCGATCTAGCCGCGATGATCGGCGCCACGCGCCAGAGCGTGAACAAGCTGCTCGGCGAGTTCGAGGCGGACGGCCTGCTCCGGTTGGAACGGGACAGCATCGTCGTGCCGAACCTGGAGCGTCTGGCAATGGCGGCGCGCCGCTGATACGTGGCGCCGCGGGGCGGAGCATCCGGCGCCAGCGGCGTGGCGGGTCCGGAGCGGGTTTACCCGGCCGAGATCACGCCCTCGCGGCCGAGCTGCAGGAGCTGGACGCGACTTTCGTCGAGGTGGTGCGTGGCGATGCCGAACAACCGCTTCAGCAGCAGCCGCGACTGTGGCGATCCGCCGGCCAGCAGCTCCAGCAATCCGGAGGCTGGCATCGAAACAAGCGTCGCCGGTCCGATAGCACGCGCCGTTGAGAGCGCGGTCGGGTCCTCGCGGAGGGCCGACCAGCCGAGCATGTCGCCGGCGTGGAGTGTGGAGACAAGCACCCAGCGGTATTCGTAGATGACCCGCAGGGCCAGTTGCCCTTTCTCCAGCCAGTGCACCTCGGAGATCGGAGAACCCGCGTCGACGAGCGTCTCGCCGTCGCCGAGGTGGCGGCGTACGGAAGTCTTCGCCAGCGCCGCGAGGTCGCTCGGATCGACCCCTTCGAATAGGGGCAGACGCGCCAACTCGGCCGCTTCGACCATTTCCGTCTTGCCCATCGATTCGCTCCCGCTCCCGCTCACGCGCCGCCGTTCGTCGGATTCACGGAACCTATTGTCCGCCTGTTCTACGCCGCCTGCCGACCGCTAATCCTGACCGCGCGTCGACGGTTCGCGGAGGATGCGGTCCAGGAAAGCCGCCGCCGCGATGCCGGCCCGTCGCCGGCCCTCGGACCCGCCCAGGAACGCGGTCTGGCTCGATTCGGTGACTCCCCATGGCCCCACAGCCGCCAGCTCGACACGAGTGTCCTCGCCCTTCTCGATCGCTCGCACGGCCAGGCCTATCGAAGCCCCGGCGCCGCGACGAACCTCGTCGGCGAGATCGACCAGGACCGCAGCCGCCCGTGGGTCGCCGGCCGCGATCGACTGCGTGGTCCTGAGCCACGTCGCTTCGCCCAGCAGCCTCGCCCCGGATCCGCCCGTGCCTACCTCCACGAGAGCGGCGTCCCAGCCGTTGCGCTCGAGCCCTCGGCCCAGGACGGACGGCCACGTGTCGTCGCCGTGGCCCCACACGTAGACACCCACGGCTTGCAGGACGGCGGTGGTGGCTTCGTCCGCGCACAGCGTGGCCGACTTGCCGTCCCCGGCGATCGCGGAGATGCGCACGTCCACCGCGTCGGCCCGCGCATACGTGGCGACGACCGGGTTCTCGGCGCGGAGAAGCGGCTCGCCGAGTAGCGCGGCCACGGTCGACTCGCCGATCCCGGTCAGCCGGTACGTGCGGGTAACTCGCTCCCGGCCGAGGACACGCTCGCGAAGCCTCGCCAGGACCGGGCCCTGCCACATCGCTCGCATCTCGCTCGGGGGCCCGGGCAGGGCGACGACCACGCGTCCGTCCGGCCGATCCACCCACCAACCCGGGGCCGTGCCGCGATCGTTTGGGATCGCCGTGGCCGAAGGGATCAGCCAGGCCTGCTTGAGGTTCGCTTCTGCGAATGCGACGCTGCGCCGATCGAACAGATGGCGCAGCCAGCGCGCCAGCTCCGGGTCGACGGCGGGCTCCTCGCCGCAGACGGCCGCGATCGATTCGCGAGTCAGATCATCGGGCGTCGGGCCGAGACCGCCTGTCGTGACGACCAGGTCCGCCGCGTCGAGAGCGCCACGCAGGGCCGCCACAACGGTGCCGAGCCTGTCCGGCAGGGCCGAGATCCACGCCACTTCGACGCCGGCTTCGCTGAGCGTGTGGGCGATCTCGCCGCTGTTTGTGTCGCGTGTCTCGCCGGTGGTCAGCTCGCTCCCGACGGCGAGCAGGACGGCGGTGAGGATGGGTCTGGCGGGCGGTGTGGGGGCATCCATGGCGCGAGTTTACGTTCAGTCGAGCAAAGGAGCGGATTCCGGTTTGAGATCGGCTTGCCGTGCTGGGCCTCGGCGCTGTTATGATCGCCGTGCTTTGACACCTACCCGAAGGAGGTCCTTTGGCTGACCGGTCCTCCTCGAACCTTCCGCCATCCGGTACTTCGGCCGGGGGCGCCGCCGGCGCTGCCGGTGCCGACCGCGCGACCGAGGGTCCACCGCCTGGCCTGGGCGAGCAATTCGGTCGAACGCGCGGGGCGCTAATCGGTCTGATCAGGTCGCATATCAACCTGGCCAAGGCCGAATTCTCGGAAATCGCCGACGAGATCAAACGAGCCGCCGCCCTGGGCGGCATCGCCCTCCTTCTGCTCTTCCTTACGGGGATGCTGTTGGTCGTCGGGTTGCTGCTATTCCTGGGCGAGGCCGTATTCGGCTCCATCGGCTGGGGGCTGCTGAACGGGGTGGAACTCCTGCTCGGCGTGGCGGTGCTGCTGATCCTGGCGATCATCGATCTGAGCCCCGCCCGCGCCTTC
>PMJT01000100.1 GCA_003158495.1 Chloroflexota bacterium
AACTCGAACGGGCGCTTGTCGGGTTCGATGCGCAGGATGACCGATCCGGGGACGACCTCGGCCCGGCCAACCAAGGTCGCGTTGTACTCGGCCGCCATGGAATCTCCTACGAGGGGGCGGCTGCCGAAAACGCGGCCCGCTCGCCGCTCAGGAGAATACGTGCCTGACTGTGCCTTCTACGTACGGGTTCACTGGGCGGCCCACAGGGTGCGCTTGAGCAACGGACGGGCGGCCGATAGAACCGGGGNNCCGGCCGAGCCGTCGAGGATGGACATGTGGGTCCCGTGGGAGACCATGTTCAGGCTCACGTCCCAGCCTTTGGCGGCCAGGAACGCGTTCAATTCGACGGAGTCCTCCGGGTCGACCGACTCGTCGGAGGTACCCGCGATCAGGCGGACCGGGATCGGCAACCCGGTCGCGTATTTGAACGGGTCGCTCGAAGCCCGAGCCGTCGACGTTTGAGATGGGCCGGCGCCGAAGAACTTCGCGAGATCGGATTCGTTGTAGCTCAGGTCGTAGTTACCGGCCAACCCGACGAATGCATCGGGCCGACCGCTGCCCGGCTCGAGACAGCCACCGGTGAACTCCGTCGGGTCGAGGGCGACGACGGAGCCCACGAATCCGCCGAACGAGTGGCCGACCAGGGTCACGACCCCGTTGCCACCGAAATTCGGAGCAGTCGCCCGGGCGTAGCGGATTGCGCAGGCTACGTCCTGGAAGGCTTCCGGATAGCCGCCTCCACTGCTTGCAAGGTCGCGATAGTCGGCGTTGTAGACGATCAATCCGTTGCTCGCGAGCTGGGTCGCGAAGCCGCCCAGGCCGACGCGGCCGCCGATCCCACTCGGGCCGCCCCGGATCAGCACGACTGTCGGATAGGGGCCCGGACCGGCGGGCACATATATGTCGAGCGCGACCTGGCAAGTGCTGGCGCCGCAGTTCACGGGCTGGGTGTAGTAGATGTTCGATATGACGTGGACGGACTCGCTGCCCGAGGTTGCCAGCGCACTCCCAGGGGCGGGGTCCATGGCAATTCCCTGGGTTGCGTAGGGCGATGCCATAAGCGCCGAGGGCGCCGCCGCGATACCGGCCGCCGGCCTGGCGTCAAAGACAGTGATCTGGGTCGGCTCCGAGGTTGGCCTCGACGTGGGACCGGGCTCATGAGCGGCGGCCTGGGCCACCACCGCCAGCGTGACACCGGCGGCGAGGAGCACCTTTGCCGACCGCCAGAGCCGGTTGCGCAACTCGTGCATCCGCACATACACCTTCAGGATCTCGAGATCAGCCGGCCGCGGGACAGGCGGGAGGTCGGCGAGCCGCCGATGTTACGGCGAGTGGCTGAAAACATCCTGCAAAGGGCGTGTTCAACCTCATCCGGGCCTGAGTAATGCCGGCGTAAGCCGGGCGGCGCTACGGGAGAGCCGCGATAGCCCGGGCGGGAGTTTCGAATACCGCTGCGACCGTCGCCGCAGCACGGCACTTATATATTACTCGACAATCGGCGAGAGCCTGACCTCGCGGCGGGGAGCGCCGATCTGCTGCGAGCCAGGGGTCGCTGCTGGACGGCTCCCGGGTCGGGTCCGGTCAGCCGACCAGAACTCCAGGTTCGGTCGCCACAGGAGTCTTCGGCCGAATCAGGGCCGTGACCCGGGCGAGCTCGTCGAGCATTGCGTCGGCCGAGCGCGTCATCACGTCGTTGGGCCGCACTGTGCCGGAGTCGTCGATGAACTGCGAGAAGAACGGCAGGTTCACCGACTCGGCGACCGGGATCATCTTGAGGGCAGTGACGACCTGCTTGAGCTGCTGAACCGCCCGCGTTCCCCCGGCCACGCCGCCGTAGCTCACGAATCCAACGGCTTTGTCGGCCCATTCCCCGGAGAGGTAGTCGATTGCATTCTTGAGAGCCGCGCTATAGCCGAAGTTGTACTCGGGCGTTACGAAAACGAAGGCGTCAGAGCGCTCGACGATGCGGCTCCAGTTGATCGTGTGTTCGTGTACGTACTGGCGCAATCGCGGATGGCTCGGCTCATCCAGGAATGGCAGGTTGAGCGTGGCTAGATCGACCAGCTCGACGTCGAAGGCGTCGTGGGAGATTGCGCGGGACCGGAACCATGCCGCGAACTTGGGCCCGACGCGACCCGGGCGGGTGCTGCCGATGACGATGGTGAGGGTTGGCTTTGACATCGAGGAGCTCGTTTCGTTGCTGCTTGTTTCGTACCACTGCATCATACCAGATAATTGCATAGGCAACCACTTAGGATTTCGGACGCCGGCGCGTGCGGCCTCGCCGTGTCCGGTACTCGAACACTCGAGGCGAACTGATCCGGGAATATCTGGTAGAACACCGCGTCGCGGACCCACGCCGGACCGGACGCCTCAGACGCCGGGGATAACCCAAACCCCATCAACGCGACAGCCCGAGTGTGCCCACGGTGTCCGCCGCGCCCGAAACGTCGGCTGCGGCGAGGTCAAGCCCAGCCTCTTCCGCGGCCTGATCGCGCGATTGCTCTGCCTCGAACCGTACCTTGAACGTCCGTCTTTCACCGGGCCCGAGCCTGACCGGCCAGCGAAAGATGATCGAACTGCCCTGGTATACCCGCTCGAAACCGATGTCCGAGTTCGAGACCGTCTCGACCGGGTACCAGGCCGCCGAGGTCGGAGGATCTGGCGAGACTTCGATCCGGACGCCTTCGTAGTCATTCCCGAAGCGGAGCGCGGAAACGACCGCGAGCTCACCGGCGGCGTCATGCGGCAGGCGGGATGCCGGGTCGCCCGGGTTGGTCTCGTACCACGCGTCCGGGTTGTGACCCCCGCCGAGCATGTTGATGTTCCACTCGACGGCCAGTTCGAAGGCCAACTCGACGTCTGTCGGGTTGATGACGGTGGTAGCCAGCCCAAGGCTGGGTTTGCTACGGCCCCCGGCAAAGGTGAATTCCTTCTCGACCACGAGTTGCCTGGGCTCGCCCAGCTGCGCAACAAAGCCTGCGCGCCGAGTCGACAGCCGATGGTCATGGATCTCGGTCACCTCGAATTTGCCTTCGACGAAGTCGCCGAGTTCCTCGTACGTCGCGGAAACCATCCGGTCGAGGTCGGTCGTTCCGTCGGCGGGCAAGAGGTGTATCAGCCCGCTGCGGCGTTCGTGACGGTCATAGTGGAGGCGGGACGCCAGGCCCGATTCCGTGACCATGACCATCTCATGGATAGTCTTCGGAGCGTCGGAGGCCGCGCCGTCCTTGTCTCCGTCCCGCGCGGCCAGTTCGAAGGCGATCAGGTCCGCATGGTAGGCCTCCGGCCGGCGGCGCAAGACCGACGCGAGGGCCATGCGACTGGCTCGCAGGTCCCAGCTCGAGATTCCCGCCCCGTGCTCGGGGTCGACGATGACGGTCTGGCCGGGCATCGCCACGAAGACCTCGTCGACGGCATCCAGGTCCGTGTCGACGAGCCGCGCTCCGTACGGGCCGGGATCGGAATCCTGAGCGGCAGCGGCCGCGACGTTCGCGAGGTCCTCTGCCGCGATCAGGTGCGCGAGCGTGGCCATCCGCATGTGGTTGATGTAGATGCCCCCGAAGAGGCCGNNCCAGTAGCAGTCGTTCGATTGGCCTTTGTAAAGATGATCGAGCGCGCGGGCACGCGACGGACCGACCGCCATGGCATCCACGCTGGCGGATGCCCGGAGCATCTGCTTGTGCAGTTCGTTGATCTCTCGATATCTGGCGGCATAGTTGCGCCAGAACCCGCCCCGCAGATACCGGGCCTCCGGCGAACCATTCTGGCGAGCCGACTCGAGCAGCCGTGAAAACACGGGCGTCTCATCGGGCGGAAGAACCCACTCGGACATTTCGAGATAGGAAGCCGTGGGAAAGTAGGCTCGGACGGTCGGGGGGTGGGCCTGGAGCCAGGTCGAGGGCGTGACCATGCTGAGCCAATCGGCGCTTGCTTCGATTGCCTCGAAGAACCGCTCGACCCACCGTTCGTTGCTCCAGCAGTAGGCATAGGTGCCCGGCCAGGCACCCAGCTTCTCGCCGTCGTCGCCCATGACCCCCACGAAACGCCCGTCCGGGGTTCGGCGCGCGGCGAGGTAGGACATCACATCCTCGACGGGCTTGAACGGAATTCGATACCTCAGCCCTTGCTCGGTCCCGAAGACCGTAAGCCGCAAACCGCGGTCGTCCGTCGTGAACGCGGTCCACATCGCGTCCTCTTTGATCGACGCCGCTCGCAGATGGCTGTCATCAAGGACGGTCCAGCTGTAGCCCGCCGAGGCCAGGTCGTGCGCCAGCGAAGGCTCCCAGACTCGTTCGGCCAGCCAGGCGCCCTGCGGTCGGCGACCGAAGAGACGCTCAAGTTCGTCCGCCATTCTGACCAGCTGTCCGTTCCGGTCGCGATCGGGAAGGGTGGCGAGGATGGGCTCGTAGTAGGCCCCACCAACGATCTCGATCTGGCCGCGTTCCACGAGCGCCCGGATCTGGTCGAGTGCCTCCGGGTGGCTGGCCGCCAGCCATTGGAGCAGCGGCCCGGTGTAGTGGAGAGCGAGCCGAACACCGGGATGGCGATCGAGCGCGCCCAGGA
>PMJT01000106.1 GCA_003158495.1 Chloroflexota bacterium
GCGGCCGCCCGCGACGATGAGCAATTCGCCCGTGATGAAGCTCGCTTCGTCCGAGGCCAGGAAAACGGCCGAGGACGCGACGTCGTCGGGCGTGCCCCAGCGCTTGAGGGCGGTTTCCTCGAGGATGCGCTGCTGGATCGCCGGGTCTATCTCTTCGACCATATCCGTCCGGATCCAGCCCGGGCAGATGGCGTTGATCCGAACCTGCGGCCCCAGCGCCAGGGCCATCGCCTTGGTCAGGCCGTTCATCCCCGCCTTGGATACCACGTACTCCGTGAAGCGCATGGCCGACGGGTGGTACAGGCCGGAGTTGGACGACATGTTGACGATCGAGCCGGAGCCCTGACGGATCATTACCGGCGCGACTGCCTTGGAGCACAGGTAGGCGCCCTTGAGGTTGACGTCGATCGTCACGTCCCAGTCGTCCTCGCTGGTTTCCAGGACGCCCTTTGCGACCATGACGCCGGCGTTGTTCACGAGAACGTCGATGCGGCCGAACCGATCGAGTGTTTGCTCGACCAGCCGGACAACATCCGTGCTCCGCGAGACGTCCGCCTGAACGGCGATTGCCGTGCCGCCGGCGGCCTGTATCCCGGCGACGACGGCATTTGCATTAGCGGCGCCCTGGGTGTAGTTGACGACCACCGATGAGCCTTCGGCGGCGAACCTCTCGGCTACCGCGCGGCCTATGCCGCGAGACGCTCCGGTGACGATGGCCACTTTGCCGGCCAGACGTCCTTCCGCCATCCAGTTCGCCCTCCCTGTTCAACTGGCCGCGCGTACCGGAACGAAGTGCCCCGGTCGCGGCGCCACCTCCCGGTTACTTCTCGGCCGGCGGATACTGGCGCACCGGGGTCAGCTCGATCGCGTGGCCGCTGCCGGACTCGGCCACGAAATGGGCGTCCTTTTCCGTGTCAAGGTAGAAGAACTCGATCGTGTCGCCGATCCGCCCGCCCATCGACATCTCGTAGCCGGCATCGCCGAAGCGCTTCTTGAAAGCGTCGGACTCCTCCTGGCTGTGGCTCATTAGGGCGATGTGCTGGACGCCTTCACCGTGCTTGGCGAGGTGTTCCTTGTAGATCGAGTCGCCTTCGAGCGGCTGGATTAGCTCGAAGATCAGACCCGGCTGGACCTCGCACTCGGCGCCGATCATCGAGTAGTCCGACGGCTCGCCGTGAAGGTGCTGGTGATGCAGCTTCGGCGGCACGTGCTCGTAGACGTTCCACGGACCCCACCCGAACATCTCGTGGTATGTCTTCATCGCCGCATCGATGTCCTTGACGACGACGGCGACCTGGCTGATCCGGTACGGGTGTTCGGGCGGCTTCATCGTCTCCTCCACAAGGTCCATTCGAGTCGTTGGACTGGCGCTGCGTACCCACGACCGCGGCCTGCCCGGTCGGAGCCCGACTTTTCGACTTCGATCGGAAAGATTGTGCCACCGCGGTCAAGGTCATGCCATACTGGTCTACGTCGCGATACGTGGTCATCGGATCAGGTACTCTCCAACGTCGAAACGCAAGCCGGCTCCACTGGCCCCGGCGGCGGACTGAAGGGGTCGCCGCGGATCAGCACCGGGCCCGATTGGATGGGAGACATGGCGACAGGGCAGTCTTCACGGGCGACGCCGGCGGCCGGCGGCCGCGTCACGGATTTGCTGGTCGAAGTGGCGCGACGCTTCTACCTCGTCGGTGAGACCCAGGTAGAGATCGCACGCGATCTCGGACTGGACCCGTCGACGGTTTCGCGCTACCTCAAACGCGCGCGTGATGAGGGCGTCGTCCGCGTCGAAATCCGGCCTCCGCTGCGGCGCAACGTGGACCTGGGCAGACAGCTGGCGGACAACTTTGCGCTCTCCCGCGTCGTCGTCGCATCGTCCGAGGAAGAGGGCGATCTCGACAGCCTCGCGGACGTGGCCGCGGACTATGTCGGCACGCTGCTGCGCAAGGGCATGCGAGTCGGGCTGGGATGGGGCTCGACTCTCTCGGCGACGGTCGGCTGCATGGAGCCGGGAGCGGTTTCTGACCTCATCATCACGCAGCTCGCCGGGGGCTTGAGCGACCCGGTGCCGGGGATCCAGGGCCACGAGCTTGCCCGCCACCTGGCCAGCCTCTATCCGGGCAGCCTGGTCCACTACCTGCATGCGCCGTCGATAGTGGACTCGCCGGCGATCAAGGATGCGATCCTAAGCGACTCCTCCGTTCAAGCGGCCCTGGCGCTGGCTGCCCAGAGCGAGCTGGCCCTGGTTGGGATCGGCGAGATCGGTCCCGAGGCCACTCTCCTGCGGGCGGCCCAGGTCACCCCGACGGACACAGACTTGCTCATCGCAGAAGGCGTCGTGGGCAGCATGAACGGGCGCTTCTTCGGCCGTGACGGCAAGCCGGCGGGGCACATGGACGAGCGCACGATCGCCATCGAATGGGCAAAGCTCGAGGCAATCCCGATCGTCGTCGCCATCGCCGCCGGGCTCACCAAAATCGATGCCATTCTTGGAGCACTCAGGTCCGGCTGCGTCGATGTTCTCATCACCGACGAAGGCACAGCGGCGTCATTGGCCGAACGCTAACGCCCGGTCGCCGGTCGGCGCTTCCTGCCCGACTCTTTCGCGGTCCGACTTGCCTATCCGCCACTACTGCGCCGGCCCTGTACACGACCCCAAGTGATTCCGGCCGCACGTCGGACCACTCATGTCTGAGTCGCGCAGTTACGTGCGGGCCTATGCAACATCTTGACGCGGGCGTCTCAAACTCCCTATCCTCTTCCCGTTGTCCGGCTCGTCACGGATTCCCGCGGAGGTCCTGGAGAGGGAAGACGCGCTGAGCCGGTGAGCCTCTACCCGGCCACGGCCGCAGGTTTGAGGCGGTGAGCTCGCACAGGAAGAGGAGCTCAAGGCAATGACGGTCACTCGCGGTCGTGCTGCCATCATCGACTCGGCGACAAAGCGGGTCCAGGCCATGTACGGCAGCGCCGTCGGCCGCAAACGGCAGGAGCTCGTAACCCCCGCCCTGGTACTCGACGTTGACGCTCTCCAGCGAAATCTCGATCGCATGGCCGCCCGGATTGCCGAACTTCCGGCAGGCATTCGCCCCCACATCAAGGTCCACAAGAGCCCGGAGATCAGTCGCCGACAAATGGCCGCCGGAGCACTGGGCCTCTGCACCGCGACCGTGTGGGAAGCGATGGTCATGTTCGAGGCCGGGATAGACGATCTGTTCGTCGCAAATACGATCGCCGGTCCGGACAAGATTCGAGCGCTGGCCGAACTCGCACGCGATGCGAAGGTTCGCGTGGCGGTCGACGACGCGTCCAACGCCGACGCCCTTTCAAAGGCCGCCCTGGCCGCGGGATCCACGCTCGGGATCATGATCGAGGTCGACACCGGAATGGATAGAGCCGGCGTCGACGACGGCGACGCTGCGCTCAAACTCGCCCAGCACATCGCACGCCTGCCGAATCTCCGTTTCGACGGCCTCACGGGTTACGAAGGCCATTGTTCGCTCACTCCGGAACGGGACCTGCGCCTGGAGAAGCAGCGTGCCGCGATGGCCCTGTTCACCGGCGTCGCCGACAGGCTCATTGCCGCCGGGATAGAAGTACGTGTCCTCTCGGCTGGCGGCACCGGCACATGGGAGTGGACCGCCGCGCATCCGCGCCTCACGGAAGTCCAGGCGGGCACATACGCCGTGATGGATATGTTCCACGGCCACATGTCGCCCGGCTTCGAGCACTCGCTCACCGTCCAGGCCACGGTCATCAGCAAGCCCCACGGCCACATCATCGTCGACGCGGGCAACAAGTCGATGGGCGCCGGCGGGCTGGCCACAATCGTCGGCTATCCGTACGAGTCGTTCCGCTTCGATGAGGAGCACGGCATCTTCAACGCCCCGACCGAATCGCCGCTCAAGGTCGGCGATTCGGTCGCCCTGGTGCCCGGCTACTCCCCTGGCACGGTCAACTGGTACGACGCCTATCACGTGGTCAAGGACGACGTCGTCCTGGACATCTGGCCCGTCGTCCCGCGCGGGCCCGGCCACAACGGACTACTGGCCGGCTGACTCCGAAGCCCGGCGGGGCACTCATCAGGAGGCGACACCAGATGGCAACCACTGCGGCAGTCCCGAAGGTTAGCCTGGCAGAGTTCGACCGCATCTTCGAGTCGGTCAAGAACTGGGGCAAGTGGGGCCCGGACGACCAGCTCGGAACGCTCAACTACATCACCCGCGACAAGGTCCGCCAGGCGGCCGGGCTGGTCAAATCGGGGCGGCAGGTCTCGATGGAGATCCCCATCAACAAGACGGCCGGTCCGGACAACCCGAACCAGGCTTTCCACTTCGTGACCCAGAGCCACGACATAGACATCAACTCGAATGGGCTCACATTCGCTCTGGATTTCCTGGGCATGGCCTGCCACGGCGACTGCCACACCCACATCGATGCTCTCTGCCACATCGCCTACAAGGGCC
>PMJT01000167.1 GCA_003158495.1 Chloroflexota bacterium
AGGCAGATGAACAAGCCCCAACGACTACCGAAAACAGGGCACAGCAAAGCAAGGCGCGTTTCATGGGGGTCCCTCACTGTCGGTGGCGACCGCGGTTGCGCAGGGCACACTCCAAGAGGGACCGTTGCTCCTGGGCCTTCCCGACCGGGTCCCTCAACCCTTCGTCCGCGGCATCGTTGCCGGTGCCGCAGCATCGTTGCCGATGCCGGGCGGCTTCCCGATCGACCTCGCGAGCGATCCTGCCGCCTGACATGAATACGGATGTGCGCCCCGATTGGATCAGCACCACCGCGAAGCTCGACGAAGCCTCGCCCGTGGTCGAACGACCGGAATCCGGAAGGCGTGCAAATACGCGTGCAAGCGTTGGGTTCGGCAGCCGATACCCCTGTTGGATACGCCTCTGGGGAGCGTGTGCTCCGGGCCGGCCTGAGGCCGTCCGTCGCTCGCGACCAACACGGGCCGATAGGTAGAGCCCCAGCCGTATGAGACCGACCAGCGACATCGCCTCCGCCGCAGCCGTGCCTCTCGAGGTAACGGCCGTCGGCGCTCGCCCGGCGCCCCTGCCTCGGCCGTGCCGGTTCGACGTGGACGGCAGCCGATGAGCCGCGATCTGACGCTCCATCGCCGAAATATCCTTACCGGCCCGGCCATGCCGCTCGCAGGCGCCGCGCACGGCTGGCTCGACCGCCCCGGCCTCGTCCTGGCGATCGGCGCGCTGGCGACGGCATTCCTAGCCGCGCTGGAGATTGTTAGTCGCGGTTCGAACGCCGCGGGCCTCGAGGACATCCACGGCGTCGTTTCGGCGGCGACGACAACGCTGGTGATGCTGCTGCTCGCTCGCCGGCCAGCTGCCTCGAGCCTGCGCTACCGGCCACTGGCGTGGTCTGTGGCGCTGACCGGCGTGGCGATGATCGTCCTGGACATTGCCCCGGCGGGCGGCCTCACGGTCGCAACAACAGCCTCGAACGGGCTGTTCCTGTCCGGCGGCGTGCTCTCGATGACCGTGATCGTCCCGTCTCTGTACCGCAGGCTCGACGCAAAAGCGCTTGCGGCAACTGCCCTCGACGGCGGCATCGTCTTTGCTGCCGGCGTCACGCTGATGCTCACGGTCTGGCATACCGGCGGCGACGTCGGCGGAATCGGTGGCCTCGTCGTTCCGATCCTGGCAGCGGGACTCTTCGCCAGCGCCGGCGTTGCCGCCATCGTTGCTTTCACCCTGCGCGCGACGCCGGCTTTCCGGGGCGTGTGGAGCGGCATCGCCGCGGTCTCGATCGTCGGCCTGTCCTGGATCCTGTGGGTGGATCTGCTGTTCCGCGGCCAGGCCCGCGACATGCCGACCAGCCTGCTCTATTCGGGTGGAATCCTGCTGTGCGGGTACGCCTGGATGACCTGGACGGACGACGTCGGCGGCAGCGCGAGGTACGAGCGAATCGCACGCACGCTTGTCGACTGGATGCCGATCGGAGCGATAGCCCTGTGCGTCGCGGTGGCGGCCCTGCCGCACGCTCAGATCCAGGGCATCGATCCAGCGCGAGCTGGGACGGCGATCGTCGTGATGCTCTCGATGATCCGTCAGCGGCTCCTCATCGTCCGCGAGCGCTGGGCATCTCAGCGGCTCGCCCGCGAGGTCGAGGAGCGGGCCCAGACGATGGTTTCACTGGCCCGCCTGGAGCGCGGCAACACCCTCGAGAAGACCGCGGCCCGGATCTGCGCCCAGGCCCTTCGTCTCGACGGGATCGACAACGCGGGCGTCTACGTCTTCGGGCCCTCGGGCGACGTAGTGCCGCTCGCGGTGGCAGGTGAACACAGGCCCGACGATGTTGCCAACGAACCCCTCGGCGCCGTCAGATCGCTTCACATGCGGGCCCGGGCCGGACTCGGCGCCTGGACCGATACGGCGGTCATCGATCCCGAGACAGCCATCGGACCGCTCCTTGGCGAGGCCTTTGCGCCGATGCGCTGCGACGATCGGGTCGTCGGCGTCGTCTCGATGGGGACTACCGGCGATGCAAACGCCCGCCGGCTGGCCGGCCGGCTATCGACACTGACCGAATTCGGGGTCGTCTCTGCAGCTCTTCTTGGCACGATGCTCGCCGACCACTGGCAACTGGCCGAGACACGCTCTCAGCTCGAATCGATAATCGCCGAGCGAGCCTTCACCCCTGTATTCCAGGCCGTGGTCCGGCTCGAGAACCGCCAAACCGTCGGGTTCGAGGCGCTCACGAGATTTCACGACGGGAAGCGGCCCGACCAGAGGTTCGCCGAGGCCCACACCTCCGGGATGACGGTGCGGCTCGAAACCGCCTGCCTGGCCGAGCAGATCGAGGCCGCCGCGTGGCTGCCGGCCGGTTCATGGGTCAGCCTCAACGTTTCGCCGGCGCTGGCGGCAGCAATCGTCCCCCTGATCGCCACCCTCGAGCGCGCCGACCGCGAAGTCGTCCTGGAGATCACCGAGCATGTCGAGATCGCCGACTACCGGCAGCTCGTCGGCGCCCTGGACCTCGTCCGCGGCCGGGCCAGGCTCGCCGTAGACGACGCCGGTGCCGGGTATGCCGGCCTCCGACACATCCTGGAGCTGCGGCCGCAGTTCGTGAAGCTGGACATCTCGCTCGTCCGCCACGTCGACACCGACCAGGCCCGCCAGGCAATGGTCGCGGGCATGGCCCATTTCGCACGCAACGCCGGCTGCCAGCTCATTGCCGAGGGTATCGAGACCGAGGACGAACTGGCCGAGCTGGTCCGGCTGGGCGTCGAGTTCGGGCAGGGATACCTTCTCGGCAGGCCGGCCCCAATCGCCGCCGACTGAGCAGGCCCGTGAATTGAACCCGACGTTCGGGCGGGCGTGCTCACGCCCCCGGAATCCCTCCCTGTTGTAGCCTGCGTCCGCAGCCCGCAGGGTCGCGCACCGGGCCAGACAACGGCGGCTGGCCCTTTGTTCAACGGCGGTCTACCCTTTCCCGACCGGAGGTACCGACAAGCCTTGCCCACATTCGACCAATACCTGTTTCGGCTTGAACCGGAGTACCGCGAGCGTGTCTGGGGTGGCCAGCGTCTGCGCGCCGCGACCCCGCCGATCGGCGAGGCCTGGATCGCCTACGGCCCGAGCAAGGTCGCAGACGGGCCGGCGATCGGGAGCACGGTCGACGAACTGATGGCGCTCCACGGCGCCGCTCTGCTTGGCACGGCCGTTGCCGATCGCTACGGCTCGCGATTTCCGCTCCTTATCAAGCTCCTTGACTGCGCCGGCTGGCTCTCCGTCCAGGTTCATCCCAACGACGCCCAGGCCCGGCGGATGGTTGGCCCGGGCGAGTTCGGCAAGACGGAGGCGTGGTACTTCATCGAGACGGATCCGGCGGCCCAGATCATGGTCGGCGTCAAGCAGGGCGTGGGCCGCCACGAGCTGGCCGCGCGGATCCGCGAGGGCCGGATCCTGGAGGTCGCGGATCGCGTGTCCGTCCACGGCGGCGACGCGCTGTTGATCCCGGCCGGCACTCTCCACGCTCTTGGCCCGGGCCTCTTCCTGTACGAGATCCAGCAGGCCAGCGACACCACCTACCGCGTCTATGACTGGGATCGGCCACAGTCAACGGGCAGGAAACTCCATATCCAGGAGTCCATCGAGGTCACCCAGCCGGTTGGGGCTACCGAGCTGCGGCACCCCGAGCCGGCCGGGCAGACCGGAGCCACGGCTGCAATCGAGTGCCCGCTCTTCCGCCTCGACATGGCACGCATCTCGCCGGATACAGGGCCCCTCGCCGCGGACACCGGCGGTCGCAGCTTTCACCTCGTGACGGTTATTGACGGGGCGGCAGTGATCGCCCACGACGGCGAGGAGATAAACCTCAACCGGTACGAAACCGCGCTCGTCGCGGGCTCGGCCGGCAGGTACGAAATCCGATCCGGCGGTGAGCCGGTGGCCCTGCTGCGGGCATCGGTCCCGTAGCGGCGCAGGAAGCAGAAAGGCCGGGAGGTCGAAAGTGGATGTCGGCGTTCTCATACCGCAGGGCTGGAAGTACGAGTACAACGGCTGGGATCCGGCGGCGGCGTGGGCCCGAACGATGGAGCTGACTCGTGACGCCGAGGCCCTAGGATTCGAGTCCGAGTGGGTCTTCGACCACTTCCACACGGTTCCCGACGTGACCGACGAGATCACATTCGAATCGTTCACGCAACTCACGGCGATGGCCGGCGTGACGTCGCGGGTGCGGCTTGGCCACATGGTCATCTGCAACGGGTTTCGCAACCCGGCCCTGGTCGCCAAGCTCGCCTCCACCCTTGACGTCGTGAGCGCCGGCAGGTTCGAACTCGGCATCGGCGCGGGCTGGAAGCACGACGAGTGGATCGCCTACGGCTACGGCTTCCCGCCCACTTCGGACCGGCTCAAGGCCCTGCACGACGCCCTCGAAGTCATAACCCGGATGCTTGCCCCGGGCCGGTCCACCTACCACGGCCGCTTCGCCAGAGTCGCCGAGGCCGTCAACGTTCCGAAGGGGATCCAGCGGCCGCACCCGCCGATCATCGTCGGCGGCAACGGACGCGAGGTCACGTGGCGCCTGGCCGCACGCTATGCCGACGAGCTCAACGTGGTGTACCTGTCGCCTGAAGAAGTCGCCGACGACCTGCCGGTGATCCGGGCGCGCTGCGAGGAGATCGGGCGCGATCCGGCCACGCTCAAGGTCTCGCTCTACTGCGCCGACGACGACGTTCGCGAGCCCGGCCAGGCCCGCGTCGACTTCCTCGGGCGGTGCGCCGAGATCGGGCTGAGCCGGCTGATCGCCTTCCCAACCCGCTGGGGCCCCACGGAGGAGACGCAGGCGCTCTTCGCCGAAGACTGCCGCGCGGCCGGGATCAGGCTCGTCGGCGCCCCGGAGCCGGCAAGAGACGCAACGGCCTGAGACGGCGGCGGATCCCGGATCTGCCCGGGCGGGTGCCGGCCGATTGTTCGAAAGCCGAATGAGTTGGGCTTCGGCCGTCTTCCCGGATCAGAACGGGGGACCGGAGTGCACCGTGCACGGCGGCCCAGATGCCCGCTAAGCCGGCCTGACCGGCTCGGAGCCGACTGCCAGCCGCCCGACGGCGGCGGCGATCTCGTCCAGGTCCGCCTGCGAAAGCGTCAGCGTGCCGGCGGGCAGCCAGCCATCGACCTGTTCGGCCGCGCGAGCTCCGACGATCGCGCCACTCACGCCCGGCCAAGAGAGAACCCATGCCACCGCCACGGCCGAGACGGTCGTTCCGTGGCGGCTCGCGATCGGCCGCAGCGCGTCGCGGAGGGCCAGGTTACGGGTCAGCTGCGGCTCGGTGTGGCCTTCCGATCGGCGCCGCCAGTCGTCCGGGGCCATGGCCCCGACCCGCTCGCGGGAGAACGAGTCCGTCAGGATCCCGGAGGCCATCGGGCTGTAGACGATCACACCCGTGCCGTGCGCCGCGGCCCACGGAATCAGCTCGGCGGCAGAGGCGCGGTTGATCAGCGAGAACGGCGGCTGCAGCGAATCCACGTGTCGGATCTTCTCGCAGCGCTCCAGCAGCTCCACCGTGTAGTTGCTGACCCCGATCGCCCCAACCTTGCCCTCGTCTACGAGGCGGCTCATCTCGCCCCACGAGTCTTCAACGGACGTACCCATTTCGTCCGGACGGTGGAACTGGTAGAGGTCGATCCGCTCTACGCTCAGTCTCCGGAGCGAGTTCTCCACTTCCTCGCGGATGAATGCCGGCTGGGAGTTGCGCTGGGCAGGCTTGAGGCGGTCGTTCTGGTCGAACTTGAGACCGCATTTCGTGAAGACGAGGGGTCGCTCTGCGGCCGGAATACCGGCTAGCGCCCGGGCCACGACTTCCTCCGAGTGACCCAGACCGTAGATCGCCGCCGTGTCGATCCAGTTCACACCGCTCGCGACCGCGTGGCGGATGGCCCTGATCGACTGATCGTCGTCCTGCGGCCCCCAGCTGAAGGCCCAGCCGGCGCCGCCGACGGCCCAGGCACCGAAGCCGACGGTGGTGATCTCGAGCCCGCTGGTGCCGAGCCTTCGCGTCTGCAGTGTCATCCTGTCCTCCCGGAATTGGCCGACTCACGCGGCCGGCCGCCTCGAACGAGGCCCGTCCGGACTATTGTCGCAGGCCTGGCCGGGCCGGCCATATGCCCGTCCGGCGCTCCGGGCCGCGAAACCGTACGCTTTCCCGGATGACGCGAACGAGTGCCGGAATCCTGCTATTTCGCCGCCGAGAAGGCCGCCTCGAGGTTCTGCTGGTTCATCCGGGCGGGCCATTCTTCGGGCGCAAGGACCTCGGCAACTGGTCCATCCCCAAGGGCGAGGTCGACCCGGAGGATCCCGACGTCGAGCAAACGGCCCGGCGCGAATTCCTCGAGGAGGTCGGCCATCCGGTTCCCGCCGGCACGATCATCGAGCTGGGCTGGATCCGCCAGAAAGGCGGCAAGACGGTTTACGCCTGGGCGGTCGAAGGCGACATCGATCCGGCGACGATGTGCAGCAACACGATCGACTTCGAGTGGCCGCCGTTCTCCGGCAAGCGCAAGAGCTTCCCCGAGATCGACAAGTGGGTCTACTACGGGCCGGAAGACGCTCGAGCCCACATCAAGGAAACGCAGCGGCCATTGCTTGATCGGCTCGACCTCGCGCTCGCGAATGGCCGGGCGGCAGGGCAGGCAGTGGCGCCGGACGCCCCGACCCCTGCGCTCGACCCCACCCGGGGCGAGCCATAGTGAGGCAGCTCGACGGCGAGGTCGTCGGCATCCACGGCGTCTCGGTCATTCGTTCCGGGAACCTGCTGCTCGACGGTGTCGACTGGGGGATCGGCCGTGGCGAGCGCTGGGTCCTGCTCGGCCCGAACGGCAGCGGCAAGACCACGCTCGTCGCCATCGCCTCTACCTACATGTGGCCGTCGCGCGGCAGCGTGTCGCTCCTGGGCAATGTCGTCGGCAGCGTGGACGTCCGCGAGTTGCGGCGCCACATCGGCATCGTCAGCGCCTCGCTCGAGGATCGTATTCCGCCGCAACTCACCGCCCGGCAGGTCGTCGTCGCCGGCGCAACCGGCGCCATCACCCCCTGGTGGGACCGCCCCGCTCGCGCGACCGAGGACAAAGCCGCGGAGCTCCTGGACGTCGTCGGTTGCTCGGCGCTCCGCGACCGCCGCTTCGAACTCCTCTCGTCCGGCGAGAAGCAGCGGGTGCAGATCGCGCGCTGCCTGATGGTCGAGCCGTCCCTGCTGCTGCTCGATGAGCCCGCGGCCGGTCTCGATCTCGGCGCGCGTGAGCAGCTGGCGGTGCTCCTGGCGCATCTCAACGCCGATCCCGGTCTGGCCGCCACGATCGTCGTCACGCACCATGTCGAGGAGATCGCGTCGGGCACGACCCACGCCATCGTCCTGCGCTCGGGCCGCGTCGTCGCCGCGGGCCCGGTTGCAGAAACAGTGACTGGCCCGATCCTGAGCGAAGCCTTCGGCCTGGCCCTTCGGGTCGAGCGCGTCGGCGACCGGTTCGTCGCCCAGGCGCAGCGCTAGCCGACTCGCCGCCGGCCCGCACCCCGGGTGCCTCGCGCCGTGCCAATCCCGGTGCCCGGAGGTGCCGCGCCTCGGCTCCTAAAGGTGTTCACCCTGGGCCGAAACCCCGTGAGAGTTGCCCCGATCGGTCGCATGACCGGTGCGCATACTCGCCGGAGGGGTGCAGTAAGGATCGAACAGAGCCTGGTCAGTCCCCACTCGCACAGGGCAGCAACGAACGGCAAACCGGGGCGCTGGCGCAGATCGACCTCACGGCCTGACCGGGCTATTCGGGGACTCCACAGGCGGGCGTCGGCACGAGCCCTGCCGTGCCCGCCGCAGTCCGTCCGCGCGGCGAGTTGCTACGGCCGCAGCCAGGCGATGCTCGGCCAGTTCTCGGCGGCCGTGGGCTCCGCCGGGTCAATCGACCTCGACACCGGGGGCTCCGCTTGCGCCGGCTTTTTCGGCCGATCTTCCATGACCGCCTGAAGTTCGCCACCGGCCAGTGCGACGCCGGCGCGACGGGTCTTGCGCGCGGCCTTATCGCGGGCAACCAGGCGGCTCGCCGCCTCGAGCGCGTCGAGGGGCATCTCAGCCGTCGCCATCCAGCGGCGGGCCTGCTCGGGATCCGGGTCTACCGGGACACTAACCCGCTTCCGGCGAGGACGCGCGGGGCCATTCCGTGGCGCCCTATGCGTCACCGGCTCGGCGACAGCGACCACCGACGGCCGAGTTTCGACCTGGGCTGTGCTCTTGTCCGGCGTGTCGATCGGCATTCTGCCCGGCCCCGCCGCCCCTTCTCCGGGCTCGGCCGCCGGATCTGTCTCGGCGCTGTCGGGGTGGATATTGAAGACCCGCAGCGCATCCAGCCGTTCTACCAACCGGAGTGTCGAGTCGACCTCGCCCGCCTGAACTTCGCCTGCGGCAACTGCCCGGTCGAGCCTGCCCCGGCGCCCGGCCGGCTCCAGCCCGAACAACTCATCGCGAACCTTTTGACGCTGCACTGCGCTGTGGGACCGCTTCCAGAACAAGCCGATACCGCCCTGTCGTGTGGGTTTACGCCAAACCTGGCTACCCGAACGGGTACGCCGATGTGATTCGAGTTGGATCACATACTACCCGAATGGCCCAATCTCTTGGACGGCGTGACTGTGACACGCCGCGCCGTTGGGATCAAGCCCAACACACCTGCCGACACCTATCAACTCGGTAGCCGGCGCGCGTCGAAGACGGATCGCATGCACGAAGGGGGCTGCCGATCGCCGCCCGGCACCGGTCGCCCGGTCGGGCATTTTGGTCTTCGATAGGGTGGCCGACCGCCTGCCGGTCGAGCCATTGAGGCGGACTGTGGGCAGCCTACCGGGGGAAGTAGGTTCCTCCTCCATCCGCCAGTACGGTCGCGAGCGGGACCAAGAACAAGATCGCCCCGAGAATCCAGGAAACGAAAACGGCGCGGAAGGTGATACGGCGAGACAACATCGGACGACTCCTTCAATGGGTCGCCCTCCCAGAGCCGGGGCCGTGCGGCTTTCAGCCCTGCGATCGTAGGTTTCGCCGGTTCGGCGGTCAAGTATTTATGAACTTTGGAACAGAGACTAGTCTCCAGCCTTCAACTGCCGGCTTACGCGTAGTACAATTCCGGCCATGGCAAGAGTCAGTCGGACGCGTCCCCGGGTAGATGATTCACCGCTTGCGCGCAAGATCGGCGAGCGCCTGAAGGCCGCCCGTCTCGCGGCCGGCCTCACCCAGCAGCAACTCGCCGATGATCGCTACACCAAGGCGTACGTAAGCGCGCTGGAGAACGGCCTCAGCCGGCCCTCCATGGCTGCGCTCAACCACTTCTCGCAACGGCTCGGCATCCCGGCGAGCGCCCTGATCAACGACGAGCCCGCCGGCTGGGCGCGACTCGAGGCGGATCTGGCCCTGGCCTCCGGCCGCTGGGACGATGCGATAGAAGCCTACGGAGAGTTGCTGCAGACGGCGACGGGCAAGGAAACACGCGCGGAATTGCTGTGCGGCAAGGCCGAAGGGCTGGTGCGGCGCGGCCTCGGCCGTGAAGCCGCTGCTGCCGCGGCCGAGTCGGCCGAACTCTTCGGGAGGGCGGGCCGCGCGGCGGATGCGGCCCTGGCGGAGTACTGGCTGGCGGGAGCGCAGTATCAACTCGAGAACTCGGCCGAAGCGAAGGCGCTGCTCAATTCCATCCTGGCCAAGGTCCGAGCCGGCCTCAAGGTCGAGCCCGGCTTCCGGCTCAGGCTCGTGATGGCCCTGTCCAGCACTGAATCTCGAGACGGCCACCATTCCGCCGCACTGGCCTACCTCGAGGAGGTCCGGGGCCTCGCCGATTCGCTCGACGACCGGCGACGCGCCGCGTATCTCTTCGATCTCGCCTACAGCTACCGCGAGACCGGCGACTTCGAGGGTGCGGTCAGATCNNCCTCCGCCCGGGCGGCCTTCGAGCGACTCGCAGATGAGTGGTCGCTTTCGTTCGCCCTGGATACGCAGGCCCAGATCACCATGGCCCAGGGTGGCCTCGCCGAGGCCACGGTCCAGTCGGCGGCCGCCGTAGACATGGCGGACCGCGTCCACAACACCAAGGCCACTGTAGATGCTCTCCTGACGCACGGCCGGGCCAGGGCGGCTCAGGGCGAGTTGGACGCAGCACTCGCGGCCTACGAGCGGGCAGGCACACTTGCCAAAGAGGCCGGCGCGCCCAGTCTCATTCGCAAGGCTCTCCGCGAGTGGGCCGATGTCCTCGCCACTGCCGGGAGGCACGAGGAAGCCTTCGCCGTGATGCGCGAGGCGCTCTCCGTCGTCTGAGTCGCTCCGGGCACCTGCGGCGACTGTCGACGCGCGCCCCGCCGAGGTCCCCCGGACCCCCATTACCTGTTTGTGGGAGTCCGTTTCCGCCCACCCTGGTACAATGTCACTTGACTCGCATAGGGGGCCGTTCTGGATGACTCCAAATTCTCCGTCGAGAAAAGGAGCGGGCGTCCGCCGGCTGGGCGCCGTGCCGTGGGATCACGACGGATGTCAGGGCTTGACGATCTGGGCAGGAGAGGACGTTCCGAACTTCGATGACCCTGTGATCAGGGGAGCGCTGGCGCGATCCGCTCACATGTCAGAGCGCATAGACGCGCTGGGTCGCGCTTTGAATCGAAACCTCTGGCCGCTAGGCTACGCGGCCACCATCGCCGCGTCGAGGCGAGAGGGCTCGACCGTCGATGTGCTCGTCGTCGGCAGCCGTTGATTTCGCACCGCCGGGCCGAGGCCTCCTTGGGGGGAATGCCCCGGCCCGGCGACTCTCAGCCGTAGACCGCGGCCATGGCCCGAGCAGCGGCCGCGACGTGCTCACGCAACTCGGGCGGATCGAGGATTTCCGCGTCGGGCCCGAGTCGAAGCAGGTTCAAGGCCGTGTACCACTCCTCTTCCAGCGTGATCGACACCGTGCGCCAGCCCTCCTGGTCCGGTTCGGAGGCGGCCGCCAGGGCCTGCCTGGTCGGCCCATCGCCGATCACCTGCACGAGTTGCTCGACGCCGGCGCCGCGAATCCTCAACCGAGCCGCGAACCTGGGCAGGCCGTCGGCGTACGCGGCGACGGAGCGGTCCCAGTAAGCCGCGAGGTCGAAGTCGTCGGGCCGCTCGAATCGGTCGAGCAATGCAAGTCCATCGATCCGGGAAACGCGGTATGTGCGGGTCTCGCCATCGCGCCGGCCGACGAGGTACCACGCCCCGGCCTTGAGCACGACGCCCAGGGGATCCACGACGCGTTGGGTCGCCGCTCCCCCGTNNGTTCCGGCGGCAGGGCGGCAAGCACCTTCAGCTGTGCGGCGGCCAGCACGGTCCCTAACCCGAGCTGGGCGGCCGGCCCGGGATAGCCGGACAGGAAGAGTGCTTCTGCTTCTTCGGGAGTCAGGCCGGTGAGTCTCGTCCTGTATCCCTCCACCAGCTGGAAACCGCCATGCGTTCCTCGATCCGCGTAGACCGGAATGCCGGACCCACTGAGCTCCTCGACGTCCCGGTAGATTGTCCTGACCGAGACCTCGAGCTCATCCGCGAGTTGCTGTGCGGTCATCCGTCCGCGCGTCTGGAGCAGGAGCAGAACTGTTATCAGTCGACTTGCGCGCATGGCCGCAGCGTATCCGATTCGTACGCCGAGTTCATGACAGGGTCCGTCAGGTTTGGTTCGTAGACTTGCGTTGTATCGATCGAGAGCGCAGACCGCGCGCCTGGAAGTCGAGGTGCTGACCCATGAGTCCCTACCATCAGGACCACATCGAAACCCTTCGCCTCGCCAGGGCCAGGGCGGAGGAGCTTCGGCGAGACTGGCAGACCGCCAACGGCGGCCGTCGCGTTCGCGGGGACGTGCCGCGACGATCGCCTACAGGTGCGTTGCGGGCGGCCCGGGCCACAGCCGGGCGAGCCCTGATCGACCTGGGTCGGCGGGTCCTCCCTGTCGAGACCGAGCCGTGCGGCTAAACGATCATGGAGCCCCAACGTGCGCCGGCCGCTCTCGAACCGCCACGTGGCGACCGGCGGCCCTGAAGAAAGCGGGAATGTCTGGCGCTCGGTCCGAGAATCGGGCACGCTGACGCCATGCCACCTCTGCCGTTGAACGAATCCGCCTCCGGGCCACACGACCCGGGTTCGGAGGCCGCCGGCGAACGGGCAGTCGCCGTGGAGCGGGCCGCCAGCGAGTCGATCGTTACCAGGACAGGCGCCACGATCCGGATCGGCACCGCCTCCTGGACGGACCCGACGATGACGGCCCCGGGCGTCTTTTATCCGCGCGGCGCGGATAGCGCCGAAGAACGCCTGACCTACTACGCTTCCACCTTCACGATCGTCGAGATAGACGCTACGTACTACGCCTTGCCTTCGGCCCGAGTCGCTGCGGCGTGGGTGGATCGGACCCCACCGGACTTCATCTTCGATGCGAAGGCGCACGCGCTGATGACCGGCCAGCCGACCGAGACGAAGCGGCTGCCCAAGGACATCCGGACGGCGCTCCCGGCCGAACTCGCGGCCAAGCCCAGGCTATACGCCCGCGATCTTCCGTCCGAGTTGCGCGACGAGGTCTGGCGTCTCTATCTGGCGGGGCTGGAGCCACTCCGGGCCTCCGGCCAGCTCGGGTCCGTGCTGCTCCAATTCCCGAAGTGGTTCTTCCCGGTCGGCGAAAGCCGGGACGTGATCCTGGAGGCGAGGGAGCGGCTGGGCGAGATTCGTTCCGCCGTCGAGTTCCGAAGTGAGACCTGGTTCAACGAGAAGAACCGGGCTCGGACGCTACGTTTCCTGGCGGAGAACAAGATCCCACTCGTCCTTGTCGATGGGCCGCAGGGTATGAAGAGCAGCATTCCGGCGTTGACGGAGGTCACTTCGCCGGACCTGGTCGTCGTGCGGTTCCATGGCCGCCGGACCGAGACATGGGAGGCTACCGGCATCCCGGTCGTGGAGCGGTTCCGCTACCTGTACGACGAGAAGGAACTCGCCGAGTGGGTACCGCGGATCCGCGAGGCGGCCGAGGAGGCCCGCGAGATGCACATCCTCATGAACAACTGCTACGCGAACTACGGCTCCACGAATGCCCGCGAACTCGCGGCGATGATCGAGGCGGACCTGGTGGGGGTCGAGGACGAGCCGGCTGTTTCGGCCGAACAGCCCACTCCGCCGGCAGGCGCAGCGGGCTAGATCCGGCGCTTCACGGGCGCCGCCCGGATATGGCAAACGGCCCGGGGAGGGGGGCCCGAGCCGTTTGCTGAGGGGACGCGCCGTCACTCGCGCCCATGGAAGATTGACCAGATCGTAGGTCGACGACCGCCACACGTCTTCGCCAGGACACTGCGTTCCATCACGCGGGCCCCGCAGCGAGGGTCGTCGGTTTCAGCGTAACGGACTACGGGACATGCCTACCGTGTGCCGGTTACCGCCGTAACACGCAGTAGCATGCTCTTATATTCACGCTACCGTTCACAGGTTGGGCATGCCTCACATCATNNAGGCGTGGTCGTAGACCTCGAGCCCGCGGCGGCGAGACCCTCACTCGCGAGCCGCTCCGCTTTCGACGCGTCGAGACCCGCGGCAGAGCCTGCCTCGGCGCGGGTCGAGCACGACGAGGAGATCCAGCGGGTCGGGAATCGTCACCGGATCAGGCCCGAGGTCGCCGTTCTCATCGTCGGGGCCATATTCCTCGTCGGCGCATTTGCAAAACCATGGGCGAAGGCAGAGCCGTCGACCGACCAGATAGCGGCTGCTTCGCGATCGGCTGCGGCGGCGCCGTCAGCTCCTGGCTCGGCCGCGTCGGTCTCAGCCTCGGCCGAGACGCTCGGCGGATCTACCGTGATCGCCGCTCGGCCTTCCGCGGAGGCCTATCCCGACATTCCGCCTTGGGACTATCGCTTTCCGTTCTTCGGTAGCGCGCCGTCGGCCGGGCCGTCGGCTGGAGCTTCCGCGATCGCGGCAACTCCGACCTGGTCGGCCGTCGACTGGAGCGTCCTCAACACGATCGACAGCCACTCGGGCTGGGGCTTCACCGCAGCGATCATGCCGGGTGCATCCGCCGACTCCACGACGCCGAAGGTCAGCTGGGTCGGCGCCGGGTCGCCGCCCGTCTACGCCAGCGTGCCGCTCGTCCAGGGCATAAACGTCTATGCGGTCGCCATCACCTGGCCCAGCACCGTCCAGGTCCGGTCCGTCAAGTTCGTGTACCTGGGTCCCCCGCAGTCGCCGCCATATCTCCCGCCGGCCGGCTTCCTGCCGAACATCCAGGTGACTCCGCTGCCGGCTACGAGCGTGGCGTCGCCCTCGGCCCTGCCCGCCGCCAGCCTCACCATCCCGCCGTGGCTCGACCCGGCCCACGGTGTGTTGCGATCGGGAGCGTTCTGGATTCCACCTTCGCAGGATTCGAAGGCCTCGGCCTCCAGCGCCATCACCACGGCCTGGCAGTCGAACCCGTGGCCGTGGCCATACGGCACCTACCAGGTGACGGTCACCTCTGACACCAGCTCGACCAACATCATCCTCGACCTGCTCCTCAACTAGTCGCATCGGGGGGCCGCATCGGGGGGCGGCCGCAGCCGCCCGAATTCGGTGGCATCGCGCCGCGGTCGGCCGCTAAGATCGGATCCTGAGGCACCGAGCCTTGACTCTCCGGTTGGCTGAGGGTCCAGGCTGGCCGCGTACCACAAGGGTCCGGACCGGGCCGGCAGTCGGCCGTCGGGATATCGGACCCGCCAGGAGGGCGATGCGAAACCTGCTGCCGATCGGGCGTTTCTCGGAGATGTGCCGGCTCTCCATTCCGGCGCTTCGTCACTACGACGAGCTCGGGCTGCTGCCGCCGGCGGCGGTCGACCCGGACACGGGCTACCGCTACTACTCCACGGCCCAGGCGGCCGACGCCGACAGGATCCGGACGCTCCGGTTCCTCGAGATGCCCCTCCCGGAGATACGCGCCATCCTGGGCGGCGACCCCGACCGGACGAAGGCGTTGCTCCGCGGCCATCGCGAGCGGCTCGCGGAACTGGCCGACCGGCAGCGCTACGCGATCACCCTCCTCGACTCGATGTTGCGCGAGGAGATTGCGATGACTTACGAAGTCCATCTGCGGGAGACAAGTCCACAGCTCGCGGCCGCCGTTCGCGGCAGAGCCGCCTGGTCCGAGCTCGGCCCGTTCATCCAGGCTGCGCTCATCGAGGTCTTCGGCGTCGCCCGCAGCCAGGGGGCGCGGTTCGCCGGTCCGGCCTACGGCATATATCACGGCGCCGAAGCGACAGAGGCCGAGGTGGACCTGGAGATCGGCATGCCGGTAGCCGAACCGATCGAGCCGGCCGGCCGGGTCATCGCCGCCGTCATTTCGGGCGGGCTCGTGGCAACTACCGTCCACTGCGGGCGCTACGAAAACGTCGCTCCCGGATATCGCGCCCTGGGCGAGTGGGTCCAGGAACACGGCCACGAAACCGCCGGCCCGCCCCGCGAGATCTACGTCGTGGGGCCCGACCAGGCGCAGGATCCGGGCGCTCTCCGAACGGAGATCGTCTGGCCGATCCGATGACGGCACCCGCGTAGTTGCGGTATCGCGGCCGCGACCGCCATCCCACCAACCGCGTGATCCACGAAACCTCCACTGAGAGTGGGCGAGCCATCCATCGGCCGTCCATCCGGGATTCGGACACTCAGGATGCTGCTGAATAGCGCTGGAGGTCTCAAATGGCTTACGTGATCGCAGAACCTTGCGTCGACAACAACGACCAGTCCTGCATCGCGGTTTGCCCGGTCGACTGCATCTCCGCGGTCCCCGGCGTCGATCGCAAGTTCTACATCGACCCGTCCAACTGCATCGATTGCGGATCATGTGAGCAGGCCTGCCCCAACGGAGCGATCTTCCGGGCCGAGGCCCTGCCGCCGGAATGGGCAGGCTTCGAATGGGTCGATGCAACCTGGTATACCGATCCCCAGCAAGCCCGCGCTGCCATCGAAGGCGCCTACGCCAGGTCGGCGTAAGTTGGGCACCGTAGAAACACCGACGTTCCGCGCGAGGTCGGACGAAACCTTCGCGCCGACGCTGGTGTCCATCGGGTCGGGCGGGGCGGCCGCGAGATCTGCACTCCTTTCCCATGTTGCCGCCCCGGCCCCCGAGCGTCGTCGCGAGTTCGTTGCCAACGCATCGCTGGTCGAACGCGAGGACCTGACGCCCTCGGTAGCGCGGTTTATCGTCGCCGCGGACGTCCCGATCCCGCAGTTCGAGCCCGGGCAGTATTTCTCGCTGGGCCTACCGACAGGTGGCGGAATGCTGCTTCGGCCGTACTCCACGGCGTCGCCGCGGGGCGCGCGGGACGCGCTCGAGTTCCTCGTCCGACGCGTTCCGGGCGGGGCCTTCACTCCAACCCTGTGGAATGCGGCCGTTGGTGACCGACTCTGGATCGGGCCGCCCAAGGGGCTTTTCCGGCTGACGCCGAACGACCCCCGAACCCATCTCTTCGTCTCGTCGGGGACCGGCATAGCGCCGTTCATCTCGATGCTCGACGAATTGCTTCAACGACGCGAAATCGGCGACGACGGCGCGCAACCCGAGGCACAATCCGGGCCGCAAGTGGTCGTCGCCCACGGCGTTTCGTACGCCGCCGAACTCGCCTACCGCGATCGGCTCGAACGTGACGCCTCCGCGAATCCGCGACTCGCCTACGTCCCCACGATTTCGCGACCGGCAGCGCCCGAGAACGCCGGTTGGGTGGGCAGAACCGGCCGCGTCGAATCGATCCTGGCCGACCTCTGCGCTCAGTTGCTGCTCGATCCGGCGTCCACTGTCGCCTACTTGTGCGGCAATCCGGAGATGATCGCCGCCTCTCGAGAGACGCTGCGCCGGCTGGGCTTCCCTGCCGGCGCTGTCGTTCACGAAAACTACTGGGCGGCGCCCGGGGCCTGAGCCGCTGCCTGGGCTCGCCCCGCGCTCCGACAGGCGCCGCGAATCAGAACGCCCGGCGGTTGTCCGCCGGGCGTTCCTGTTACTCGCCAGGAGAGGCTACTTGTCGCGTTCCCCGCCGGCCAGGGCCGCCTGGGCCGCCGCGAGGCGAGCCACCGGGACCCGGAACGGTGAGCACGACACGTAGTTGAGGCCGAT
>PMJT01000018.1:0-8989 GCA_003158495.1 Chloroflexota bacterium
GTCCACAACGGCATCGAGTACGGACTGATGCAGGCTTATGCCGAAGGTTTCGAGATCCTCCACGCCTCCGACTACAAGCTGGACCTGGCCGCGGTCGCCGACCTCTGGAACCACGGCTCGGTCGTACGATCGTGGCTGCTCGAACTGGCCGTTTCGGCCTTCTCCCAGGACCCGGACCTGGTCCATGTCAAAGGCTGGGTCGCCGACTCCGGCGAAGGCCGCTGGACCGTCCAGGAGGCGATCGACAAGGACGTCCCGGCGCCCGTGATCACTCTCAGCCTGCTCAACCGGTTCCGTTCGCGCCAGGACGACAGCTACCAGGCCAAGATGCTGGCCGCGTTGCGCAACGAGTTCGGCGGACACGCCGTGAAGACCGAGTAGCCATGAGCCCGACCCGTACAGTCGCACCGCCCCCGCCGGCCCGGACCGCCCTTCAGCTGCGCGCGGCGGCTTCCGCCGCGCGACGCCGCAACCGGGCCGACGCCGACACGAACCCGCTCCGCCAGGGGCTTCGTCTGGAACGCGTGCCCGATCCGTGCGCCTTCGTCCTGTTCGGCGCCACCGGGGACCTGGCCCATCGCAAGGTGATCCCCGCCATCTACCAGCTGTGGCGGACGAACCTGCTTCCGGCCGAGTTCAGCCTGGTGGCCGTGGCCCGCCGGCCGTACACCGATGAAACCTTTGCGGCCGAAGTCCGCGCTTCGATCGAGAAGTTCTCGCGAGTCCAGCCGATCGACGAGTCGGCCTGGAGCGAGTTGGCCGGTCGGATCACGTACCAACAGCTCGACTTCGCCGACGACGCCGGGTTCGATCGGCTCGGCGAGAAGCTGGACGAACTCGACGCCAGGTGCGGCACGGCAGGGAACCGCCTCTTCTACCTGGCCACGCAGCCGTCGCAGGTCACGGAGATCGTGCGCCAGCTGGGCCGGGTCGGGCTGGACAAGGAGATCCGCGGCGCCGGCTGGAGGCGACTCATCGTCGAGAAACCGTTCGGGCGCGACCTCGAGTCGGCCCGGACACTCAACCACGAAGTGCACAAGGTCTTCCGCGAGTCGCAGGTCTACCGCATAGACCACTACCTGGGCAAGGAGACGGTCCGGAACCTGCTCGTCTTCCGGTTCGGCAACGGCATCTTCGAGCCAGTCTGGAATCGCAGCTACGTTGACCACGTCCAGATCACCGTCGCCGAGTCGATCGGCGTCGAGGGCCGGGGTGCGTTCTACGAGGAGACCGGCGCCAGCCGCGACATCCTCCAGAACCACCTGCTCCAGCTGATGACGCTGGTCGCGATGGAGCCGCCGGCGTCGTTCCAGGCGGATGCGCTGCGCGACCAGAAGCTGGCAGTTCTGCGGGCCATCGCCGCACCGGACGCGGACGAGGTCCGCAGAAACATCGTTCGCGGCCAGTACGGGCCCGGGTGGGTCGGCGGCGAGGCCGTTCCCGGCTACCTCCAGGAGCCCGAGGTCGATTCCGAGTCCGAGACGGAAACGTACGTCGCCGGCAGGTTCTCGATCGACGACTGGCGCTGGAGCGGCGTCCCCTTCTACCTTCGCGCCGGCAAGCGCTTGCCCAAGCGCGCGACGGAGATCGCGATCCAGTTCAAGGACGTGCCGCTGCGACTCTTCCGCGAGTCGACCGGCGATCCGGCCCCGAACGTCCTGGCGATGCGCATCCAGCCGGACGAGGGGATCATGCTCCGCTTCACGGCCAAGGTTCCCGGCCTCGGGCTGGACGTGCGGGCGGTCAACATGGACTTCGCCTACGACACGTCGTTCGTCGTGGACTCGCCCGACGCCTACGAGACGCTGATCCTCGACGCACTTCTCGGCGACGCCTCGCTCTTTACCCGAGCGGACGAAGTCGAGGCGGCCTGGAGCGTCGTGACGCCGATCATCAACGCCTGGGCCGACTCGGCTTCGCCGCATTTCCCCAACTACGCGGCCGGGTCGTGGGGTCCCGAGGCGGCTGACGAATTGATGGAACGGGACGGCAGACGGTGGCGAAGGATCTAGCGGCGGCCCGGCCGGTCGCCCACTCCCTCCCGGAGATAGAAGCGCAGCTCGACAAGCTCTGGGCCCATGCCGCCGTGGCGCGGGCCGAGGCGGCCAAGGCGGAGGCGGCACTCGTCGCCGCCCAGGCCGAAGCTGCCGCGCGCGCTGCCGCAGCTCTCGCCGCCGCACACGAGACGAGCGATGCCGGCGGCCACCACGTCGCAGCCCGGACCAGTGTCCTGAACCTCGTCGTCGTTGCCGTCGACGAAGCGACGGCAACGACGTGCGCCGCAACGATCGCGGCAACGGCCAGCCGCCACGCGTCGCGATCGCTGATCCTCTCTGCCACGGATCCGGATGGTGCGCCTGGCGTGGACGCCCGGATCGATGCCCTCTCATCCACGTTGCCCGGAGGCGCGGAGACCGGCGCCGAGACGATCTACATCACCGCCCACGGAGAAACGGGCCATCACCTCGCCTCGATAATCGTGCCGCTTCTCGTACACGACCTGCCGGTCGCGCTGTGGTGGCCGAACGATCCGGCTTTCGTCTCGCACCGCGCGGACCGCATGCTTCCCCTCGCCGACAGGCTGATCGTCGACGGCTCGGCCTGGTCGGGCAGCGGGCTGGATCTCCTCCACCAGATGGCAGAGGTGGCGGAGGAGCGGAACCTCGTCGTGGTGGACTGGGCGCTGATGCGCCAGGCTCGCTGGCGGGAGGCCCTCGCGTCGGTCTACGACCTGCCGGATCTGCGCCCGCATCTCGGCGCGGTGCGCCGGATAGACATCGAGTACGCCGCGGCGAAGCCGGGCGACCCGGACGGATCCACGAACGTGGTCCGGCCGCTCTACCACGTCGCCTGGCTTGCCTCGCGCCTGGGCATGAACGTCGTCAAGCCGATCAGCCGCGCGCACGACGGCCGGCGACTCGCCACTCTCCGCCAGAGAGAGCATACGGTGGAGGTCGTCCTGCGGCCGGCCGCTTCCGAGCTGAGCGCCGGATCGACCGTACGCATCGAGATCGCCTCGCGCCTCCGGGGCTCCGAGCTGGTCGGAAGCGTTGCGGCGGGCGACCGGACCGTCGAGGTCACAGTCGTCGACGACGGCCGGGAACGAGTCCGACGGAGTTACATCGCGCCACGGCTCATGGACGTGGACCTGCTGGGCCGGGCAGTCGAGGAAGGCGCCGCCGATCCGATCGCCGTCCACGCACTGGCGATGGCGAAGAAACTGCTGGGAGTCGGGTCGGGGACGCACAGGCCCGCAGCGTCAGGCCCGGCCCGACCGAGTGTCGGTAACAGGAGTCAGAGCCATGACTGAGCAAGATCCGGACTACTTGCCGTCCGTCGACGTGCCGTGCGGCGCGAATTCCGCGGCGCTGCCCGTGCCGAACCTGGGCGAGCCGGAGCTAGTCGTCGCTACCTCGGTCGAAGAGGCGGCGCGTGAGGCCGCCGAACGGATTGCCGCCTCCCTGATAGCGGCCGTGGAGCAGCGCGGCCGGGCCGACTTCTGCACCACGGGCGGCACGACGCCGATTCCGATCTATCGGATCCTGGCCCAGGCCCCGCTGGTCGACCGCATCCCGTGGCCGCAGGTCCATTTCTGGTGGGGCGACGACCGCTTCGTGCGCCGCGGCGATGCCAATTCGTGCGTCACGTCGTTCGACGAGGAATTGCTGGGAAGGGCGCACACCTGGGGCGCCCCGGTACCTTCGTCGAACATCCACCCGATCCCGGTAGACCGTGCCCTGGCCGGCTTACATGACAACGAGTGGTGCGCGGCACGATATGCCGAGGAACTCGCCCAGGTGCCGCTCGTAGACGGCAACTGGCCCGGCTTCGACCTCGTGCTGGTTGGCGTCGGCGACGATGGGCACGTCCTGTCGGTCTTCCCGAACTCGCCCGCCCTGGATTCGATGAGTTGGACGATGGGCGTGCCGGCTCCAACTCACATCGGCCCGCACCTGCCGCGCGTGACAGTCAACCCGAGGTTCCTGGAGGCCGCCCCGGTCCTCGTCGCGACGTGGGGCGCGAAGAAGGCCGAGGCTCTCGGCAACGTCTTCGGCGCGGTCCGCGACGACCGCCGCTGGCCGGTCCAGCGCACCCGCCGCCCCGGCGCCACCTGGATCGTCGACGAAACGGCCGCAGCTCGGATCCCCCGGGCGCCGCACGGTTAGGCCGCTCGTCGACTAGCTGCGCGGCGGCTCGACTTCCACCTGGGGCGCGTCGGGGGTCGCTGGCACGGGGCGCCGCCGCAAAACGCCACGATCGCCGGAGCCGGTCTCAGGCCTCGGTCTATTTGCACGCCGCTTGCTGTTTCGACTCGAACGCGCTGAGTGCGGCAAGGGCTGCGGCAGTGTTCCCGCCCAGCGCCTTCAGGATTTGCATATAGAGCGTCCGATCCTCGGGCTTCACGCTGGCCGGGACGGAGATGGTAGCCGTCGCGGCAGGGGTCGAAAGAGCCGCGACGTTTGCTGGCGGAGTCGAGCGCGGAGCCGGACGGGGCGCCTCGGACGGTTTCGCCGCGGGCTTGGTGGGCGATGCCGATTGCGCGGTGCTTGCATTGATCGGTTCGATAGGCCGAAGGTTCATCGGAGCTACCTCAGTTGCGTGCTCAGGGTATCGGTCGAACTGGCCGTGCGGGCAAGGGCCGGGCTGTGGCTGCCCCGTCCCCTCGGCTCGAGCCACGGACCTGGTCGCACACAAATCGGGGNNGAAGCCAGGGCTTCGAGGGCATAGGCAGTGTTACGCGATCTCCGCGGACTCGAACTTGGTCTTGCGCATGAACCAAATGAAAATGACCGTGCCCGTTGCGGCGAAGCCAAGCAAGCTGAGATTGAGGATCGGGTAGGAGAGGCTCGGGTTCGAGCCACTGACGAGGGCTGCCGGGATGCCGCCCAGGCTGGTCGAGATCGAATTGAGGGAGTCGACCTCACCGCCGGCCTCGACTCCGTAGACCTGCGGAATGATGTAGAGCATAGAGGCGATCACGAGGAGGACCGAGACGATCCGGAAGGTCCTGGGGTCGTCGTCCGAGTCGCCGGTCAGCTTGGCCAGCAGCGCCCAGAAGAGAACCAGGGCCGCCAGTGGCGCTGTTATCGGCACGGCGAGGTCGGCGCTCATGTAGATGTTCGGGAAGAGGAAGACGGCGCTGAGGGCAAAGGTCACGACGAGCAGGCCGTCGCGCATGAGGACGTAGCTGAGCCACCAGACGTCGCCGCCGAAGCGGAGCGTCAAGCTGCCAAGGTAGCGGAGGATGTACGGCCGGGCGAAGTGGAGGGCCAGCGTGAAGGACCACAGGATCGGCAGCACGGCGGCTACCGAGAGGATGATCCAGTACTGCGTGCCCTGGACAAGAGATGCTTGCTGATCCATCGTGATCTCCTAGCTCTGGGCCGCGGGCTGGCTGGCAGCGACGGCTTCGGCCTTGCGGGGAGAGGGCGAGGCAAGGCGGATGTTGTACGCAACCGCGACCAAACCCATCACTCCGACCAGGAAGGCCGAGAGGTAGCAGAGCGCCAGGGCGATCGTCGGGTTCTGGGACGAGACGAGGATCGAGGCCAGCTGGTTGGAGATGCTGCTGCCGACCGTCGTCACCTGGGAACCGAGGAGGTAAGGCACCAGGTATAGTCCCGCTCCGATACCGATCAGGAACGTCTGGGCGTTGAAGCTGCGGGCATCGGCGTCGGCCCGGGTCATGAGCTTGAGGAGCAGAGCCCCAAACGCGCAGACGGCGGCCAGCCCGCCGGTGATCGGCAGGTCGTCGGCCCTGACCACGTCCGGGTAGAAGAAGATGAAGCTGCCCAGGAAGACCTGGAGCAGGAAGACATCGCGCATGCCCACGTAGATCGTCCACCACAGGTCGGCGCCGAGCCGGAGCGTGAACTTGCGGGTCAGCATCAGCATGTATGGCCGGGCCAGGTGCAGGGCAACTGCCAGCAGCCAGAGGGCGACGAGAGCCGCGGCTATCGTCCCTTCGATGAATTGTTCGGCCGCGCCGAATGCCGGTGAACTCATCAGTCTCGACCTCCTGTGATCGACGGGGGCGTGCTTGCCGAGTCGGCAATGTTGGGCCGGGCGCTCCGCCCCGGCACTGATTCCGTGGCTGCGACGCGCGGCCCGTCGTTCGGCCCGCGGCCGGACTGGACGTGGACCTGGGCGCAGCGATAGACGCTGTCGCACCGGAAGCAGCGCGAGGCTTCGGCCCTGGCCGCACTGGGTTCGATGCTCGGCTGCGTTGCCGCGAAGGATCCCGGCTGGTACGCCGGCAGCTCCATCCCGACCCGCGGCCGCGTGGCGAGATCCACGGTCAGGACCGGCTCGGGACCCTTCGGCACCCGGACGGTGGCCATGATCTCGGCCTCGCCGTTGACACTGCCCGAGAGGTATTCGTGGATCGAACCGGCAGCGCGCCGGCCCGCTCCAACCGCGTGGATGATCGTCTTGGCGCCCGACACGACGTCGCCGCCGGCGAAGACGCCCTTGCGTCCCGTGGCCTGGCCGGCGTCGGCGACGATGCCGGAGAAGCCGCTCGTCTCGATGCCGGCGCCGGCGGGCAGGATCGACGGATCCGGCTCCTCGCCGACCGCGACAAGGACGGTCATGGCGTCGATGGCGCGATCACTGCCCGGGATCGGCTCGTAGACGGCCCGGCCGCCTTCGAACTTCCCGGTCTGGCGCTGGCCGATGTAACGGATCGATGCGAGGCCCTTCTCGGTGCCCCTGACTTCGGTCACGGCCGCCTCGAAGACGATCGCCACGCCTTCGTGCTCGGCCGCCTCGACCTCTTCGGCCTGGGCGGGCATTTCGGCTCGACCGCGGCGGTAGAGGATGGTCACGGAGGAAGCACCGAATCGGAGAGCGGATCGGGCGGCGTCCATCGCCGTGCTGCCGCCTCCGACGACGACGACCGCGCCCCGCAGGTAAGGCTTCTCGCCGAGGTTCACCTGCTTGAGGAAGAGCGTGGCCGGCACGACACCGGGCAGGTTGTCGCCCGGAACGCCGAGCTTGCGGCTGCGCGACGCGCCCGTGGCCAGGAAGATGGCGTCGTACCTGGATTCGAGATCGGCCAGGGTGTAGTCGCGACCCATCGCGCTGTCGAGCTTCAGCTCAACGCCGAGGCCGACGATGCGATCGATCTCCTCGCGCAGGACATCGCGCGGCAGGCGATATTCGGGGATGCCGATCGCCATCATGCCGCCCGGAACGGGCATTGCTTCCATCACCGTCACGTTGTAGCCGAGCCGGGCCAGGTAGTACGCAGCCGACATGCCGGCGGGTCCGCCGCCGACGATCGCGACCCTCTCCTTGCGCCTGTTCTTCGGCGCGACGACCGCCGGGAGCTTGCCCTTTTCGGTCGCAAAGCGCTTCAGGCGTCGGATGGCGATCGGCTCGTCGAGAGTGCCCCGCCGGCAGGCCGACTCGCACGGCGCCGTGCAGATCCACCCGCAGACCGAGGGGAATGGATTGACTTCGGCCGCAACCTGGTAGGCCTCGTCGAAGCGGCCCTGGCCGATGAGCCCGACATACCGCCCGGCGTCCGTTCCGGCGGGGCAGGCTTCCTGGCACGGGGCAATGGGATCCTGGCGGGAGTCGGTCACCATCGACCGCCAGACCTGCCAGTCCTGCGGGCGCTCGCTCGTCCGCCACTGGAAGAGATCTCCCCACGGCGAAACGCGGACCGGCTTGAGCGACTCGCGCGTCACGTCGCCGAGGGGTTGCCAGGCCGGGGCGGGCTCGGCGGGCCGCGTGATGGGGCCCTGGCGGGCGGCGAGAGGCGTGGCGCCGGCAACGCTGTCCAGGAGAACCACGTGCGTGGGACACTCGCGAACGCAGATGCCGCAGCCGATGCATTCGCCGACCTGGACGGGGTATTCCATCATCCAGTTGAAGGGGCTGCCGAACTTCCCGCTCCCCTCAACACCGGGCTTCTGCGGCCGGCTCATGTCCAGGGCCTGAACGGGGCAGACGTCCATGCAGACGCCGCAGTTCAGACAACCTTTGTCTTCGATCAGTATCCGGTAGCCCATAGGACGCCTCGGCCATGCGAATTGCTTGGCTCAACGATGGCGGCGGCGGGCATTGGGTACATGTGCCGGAGGAAAGCAATTTCCTACCCGGCAGAGTGGGTCGCGGCTGCTACCCCACACAATCCGGGCCGTCGGGCGACGGCGGGCAGAACTCCCGGGCCCGAAATGGCCGGGCGGCTTGCTGCGCTCAAAGCGAAGCTGCGGCGGGCCTCAGCGATGCCGGTACGAGAGGTCGCGGCCCTGGCGATCGTGCGTGACCAGGTCGTGCGGCGGATCCGGGACCAGTCCCTCGCGAACGGCGCGCGCGGCCAGTTCGGCGCGGTTCTGGGCGTGCAGCTTCTCGACGATGTTCTTGAGGTGGAACTTGACGGTGTTCTCGCTGATGCCCAGCTCGACTGCGATCTCGCGGTTGCGCAGGCCGGCGGTAACGTGCTTGAGGACTTCGAGTTCGCGGTCAGTCAGGCGCTGGTTCGACTGAGGGCTCGTGCCCGGCGTCCGCAGGAATTCGTCGATGATCCGGGCGGCCGTTGCCGGTGTGATGGCCGGCTCGCCTCGGGCCACGCCCTCGAGCATCGAACGCAGCTGGGGCGCCTCGAGGTTCTTGAGCAGGTAGCCCTGGGCGCCGGCCTTGATGGCCCGGAACAGGTCCGCCTCCTCCTCGCTCACCGTCAGCATGACGATGGCTACTTCGGGGTGGCGCTGCTTGATCTGGGCGGTTGCCTCGAGGCCGGACACATTCGGCATCCGGACGTCCATCAGGATGACTTCCGGAGAGGTTTCGTCGGCCATCTCGATGGCCTCGGCGCCGTCCGACGCCTGGCCTACGACCTCGTGTCCCCAGGCCAGCAAGAGCGACGCGACGCCGTCTCGGAAGAGCGCGTGGTCATCAACGAGAAGAGTTCTCATGGCTTTTAGTCTGCCTCCGAAAGGGTCGCAGCGGGCGATCGGACCGCCTGATGCTGCGAGGGGGA
>PMJT01000018.1:8998-18189 GCA_003158495.1 Chloroflexota bacterium
TCCGCTTCGAAGCCGACGCCGTCGTCCTCGATGCTCAGAGTGAAGTCGGGGCCCGACACGTCGACGTCTATCCCGACGCGTTGGGCACGGGCGTGCTTCCGAACGTTTGTCAGCGCCTCTCGGGCGACGCTGAATATCTCGGCCTGGGCGGCGGCCGAGAGCGGAGCCACCATGGCCCTGGGCGTGGCGTGGAATCGAACGGCCAGCTTCGACGACTCGGCGTAGAGGGCCGCGTACTCCTCGAGAGCCGCCGCCACACCGCGATCGGCCGGCATGGGAGTGGAGAGGTTCAGGATGGCTTCACGGACGTCGACGTAGACCGACCTGGCCGCCGCTGCCAGCTCCGCCAGGTGACGCCGGGCTTCGGGCACGCGACCCGCGGCGAGCATTTCGTCCACGGCCTGCGACTTGGTGCTGACGTAGGCCAGGACCTGGGCCAGTCCGTCGTGCATCTCGCGGGCAATGCGCTCGCGTTCGCCCTGGATGGCCAGAACTTCGAGTTCGCTGCGAAGTCGTACCGCCTCGAGCGCCAGACCGACCTGCGTGGCCAGCGCGGACAGGGTTTCGACCTCGCCGGCGTCGAACCGGCGCGTGCTCCCGGCTGACACGGCCAGCCCGAGCATGCCCACTCGCTGGTCGCCGTGGCGGACCGGCGTGGAGAGCCTGATCTTGTAGCCGGCCCGCAGGTAGCAGCCCAGGTCGTCTTCGTCCTGCTTCATTACGCCGGCTCCGGGCTCGCTGCCTACGAGGACTCCGGTGCCCGCGCTGACCGCCCTGAGCCTGAGTTCGCCAGCGGGACCATCGAGCGCCAGCAGCGCACCGTCGACTCGGAGGAGGGTGCGGCAATGGTCGAGGATCGCGGCGATGGTCTGGTCTGGATCTGCCTGACCGGAGACGGCGAGGCTGACGTCGTAGACGGCGCGAAGGACCGCGTTTCGAGATTCGAGGATCGAGTTCCGCTCGCGCAGGTCCGTGGTAAGCCGATCGATCTGGCGGAAGCTGAAGAGGGCGCCCGACGCGACGATGACGGCCACCACCGCGACCACGAGAAGCGTGTGGAAGGGGAATGGCAAGAAGGCATCGAACGCGGTGTCGCTCAACCCCTCGACGAGACCGACGAAGAGGACTGCGGCGGCGACAAGGAACCAGCGACCGCGATAAGGCATGAGACTCCGAGTTGGAGAGGGGCGGAGCCGATCCCGGCCCGTTCAACCCACCCTTTCAGGCAGTACTATGCGCCGACACCGGAGGGGAATACCAGAGTCCGGCCGGTTGTCCTGAGGCGCGGCACGACGTTTTCGGGACTTGCGAGATCGACCTGGCCGTCGAGACGGCGGTCCGAGCCGGCCAGGCGGCCGCGGCGGCGGCCGATATGTCGTAGCGATCGGTCAGATCCGTTGACGCCTCTCGTCGGCCCGGAGATGATCGTTGCGACATGGTCGCCACGAGCAGATCCAGCCACGAACCCGCCGCGACTGCCCCCGCGCCGGCCGGCTCCGAGCCCGGAGCAGCCGACCGAGACGCAGTCGCGTCAGCCCGGGCCGTCACGCGCCTCTTTCCGGAGGTTTACCGGCGGTATCACTGGGCGAATCGGGTCCACGGCGGAGAACTGCCGGTCACGCGCCGCGCCCTGGAGGTGCTGCAGCATCTCTACGCGAGCGGCCCGCTGACCGTCGGCGAGCAGGCCGAGCACCTGGGGCTGAGACGCAACTCTGCCTCGGAGATGCTCCAGCGGCTCGAGGCCAAGGGACTAGTGGCCCGGGTCCGAGACGAGCGCGACGAGAGACGGGTTCTCGTCTGGCTGACCGATGCGGGGCGCGACGTCGTCTCGCGGGTGGGCCAGGTCCTTGCCCCGGACCTCATCGCCCAGGTCATGGCGACTCTTTCTCCGGAGGAGCGAGCGATCGTGGTCCGCGGCTTCGAACTGCTCGCTTCCGCCGACCCGACGAAACCACCCGCGGCCGGCGGCACGCATGCCGGCCCGGCCGCACCATTGCCCGAAAGGAACCACGAATGACCGTTGCCACGAGTTGCGAGTCCTGTGGCATGCCGCTCGCCGGCGTCGAGGACCATGCCCTGTCCGACCCGGCCATCCCCTACTGCACCTACTGCGCCCCGGAAGGCACGCTCCCGGCGCCGGAGGAGCGCCTCGAGCGCTTCACGCAGTGGACGATGCGCCAGGAAGGCCTGGACTACCCCGCCGCCCGCCAAAAGGCCCGGGCGTACATGAAGACGATGCCGGCCTGGAGGGATTCGGCGCTGTAGCCGCTCCAGCGGGACGCGTGGAAGGCTGCCGGCAACCGGCGGCCTTTCGCCATCCCCGGCACGACGCACTCGCCTCAGGTCGTCCGCGGGCCGCCCGACAGTCCGCCGAGCGGCCGACCTGCGAATCGTGCCGCCGGCGGACCCGGGCGGCATCGAGCCGGCGATATGATCGGCCCAGGGCTTCCGAGATCGACAGTTTCAGCCCCGCAGGAGTCAGCTCAATGCCGCACATGGATTTCGTTGGTTGGATCGTCGTCGGGCTCTTCGCCGGAGCCCTGTCCGGCGCAGTCGTCGATCGCGGCCCGAGCGGATGCCTGGCCAACATCACGATCGGCATCCTCGGCGGACTCCTGGGCGGCTGGTTCGCCACCGAAGAGCTGCACTGGGACAGCACCCACGGCTTCCTGGGCGCACTGCTCGTCTCGTTCCTCGGCGCCGTCGTCATCCGCCTTATCCTCAACGCCCTCGAAGGCGACGACCGCCGGCGCCGCGGCGACCACCACTGAGCCGAGGCGCAAAAGCCACCCGATCGGGGCCGTCCGCGCTCCCCGGGGCGTCATTCACGCGATCCGGCGCGCGGCCGAGTGCCTGAGTCCTGCGCCGGGCCGCGGGCCAAAGGTCGCCAGCATCCGTCTCGACCGAGGCAACCGGCTGCCCGATCGCAGCCTCCCACCTGCCTGTTGAGACCGTCTACGGCTGGGGCGGTACTGAGTTGAAACCCGGCCGGCGCCACTGGTCGCGAGCGCTCCGAGCATCCAGTCCTCTATCCACGACTCAGAGATCGGCCGTCCGAGGCCCAGCGGGTTCGTGAGTGGCCGGATCGTGATGACGCGGCGAGTGCACGGCCTGGGTGGTTTGCACATGACACCGCCTGGAGCGGTATTCGGCAGGAAGTAGCCGGTCCGCGCCTCGAAGTCGCTCCCGCGCAGCAAGTCCCGCGGCGTGGTTTCTCCTCAACGACAGCCCGGGGCCACCGCCACTGATCGGGTGACGCCGCTGTCGCTTCCTGGCGCGGGGACGGTGGAGTATGTCCCCTGCCCGGCCGGCGAGCACAATCCTGGGCGGCGCCTACGAGCGGGGCGCGCGCACCCCAGGGTGAGTGAGCGAGGATCGCAGAAGCCAGGCACGCCTGGCTTTGAGCCAACTATGCAATGCACCGCCTGACGAGAGGCACGTGACTCGCTCGCCGGCCCGACGAGGAGCCAGGGCGCGTGGCCTGGAGACCGAGGCGCCGACGAAGCACCGGAGCGAGCAAGCCCCCACTGACCCGCCGGAGGCGGCGTCTGGGCGGCCGCACGAACCTGCGGCGTGCTGAAAGGCCGCACGTGAGGGAGCGAGAGCAGTCGGCAACGTGCGAGCTGCGGCTCACCCGCGGATCGACCGTCCGGCCGGTGAGCGACCTACCCGTTTCGTCAGGCTGGACGAATTTCGACATCACCGACGCCGCTATCCACGATCGCGGTAGGATGCCCCACGCTAGATGTGCGGCCCGCCGGGGCAAGCTGCCACTCCCGGACCCCGGAACGGCCGTCGTGCGCAATGCCCCAAGGAGGGCGACGATGACGACCAGCAACATCGATAACGTGGCGTCCCCCCAGGCGAAGGGATCCGCGGTAGCCTCGCCGGCCGCACCTGCCGAGCCCAAAGCCCCCGCCGAGCGACCGTACTCACCAGGACTTCAGGGCGTCATCGCCGCCGAGACCGCCATCGGTTTCGTAGATGGTGAGAAGGGCCAGCTCCTGTACCGCGGCTACCCGATCGGACAGCTGGTCGAGCGCGGCACATACGGCCGCGTCGCCGAACTCCTGTGGACCGGTGAGTGGCGCAAATCCGCCCGCCTGGCGCCGGCTGCCATTCCCGAACCGGTCATGTGCGCCCTCCGCGAACTCCCGGAACACGCCCATCCGATGGACGCACTGCGAACCGCGGTCTCAGTCTGGGGCGCGTGGCGCCGGCCGCACTGGCCGCCCACGGTCGATCAGGCCCGCGAGCTCACCGCGTTTGCGCCGTCGGCGCTGGCGGCCTTCCACAGGCTGCGCCAGGGCCTCGAGCCCGTCGCCCCGAACCCCAAGCTCTCTCTTGCGGGCGGCTTTCTACAGCAGCTCAACGGCAAGGATCCGGATCCGGCCGCGGCCCGCGCGCTGGACGCCTACTTCATCGTCGGCGCCGAGCATGGCCTCAACGCCTCCACGTTCACGTGCCGCGTCATCATCTCGACCCGCTCGGACCTGGCCAGCGCCGTATGCGGAGCCATCGGCGCCCTCAAGGGCCCGCTCCACGGCGGCGCCCCTGCCGAAGTGGTCAGCCAGCTCCACGAGATCGGCTCCCCGGAACGGGCCGAGAAGTGGGTCCGCGAGGCGATCGCCCGCGGCGACAAGATCATGGGCTTCGGCCACCGCGTCTATCGCGCCTACGACCCCCGTGCTGCCGCGCTGCGAAAGGTAGCCGAGGGCATGTCCGACATGGCCGAATGGCTGGACACCGCTGTCAAGGTCGAGGACGTCGTCCTGCGGATCTTCGGCGAGCTCAAGCCGGACCACGTCATCAAGACCAACGTCGAGTACTACGCGGCAGCGGTATTGCAGGGCGTCGGGCTTCCGCCTGATCTGTTCCCGCCAACCTTCGCCCTGGCCCGCATGGCCGGTTGGAGCGCCCACGCCATCGAGCAGGCCTCGGCCGACAAGCTGATCCGGCCGGACGCTCGCTACGTCGGGCCGCCCGAGACCGAAGTCCCGTCCCTCACTGGGCGATAGCGACGGCGCCGGCGGGCGCCTGACTCAGTCGGAGACCTCGGTCGCCGCGGGCGGAGCGGCGACCGACTCATCGAGCGCGGCCGCAGCCGGGGGCCGGTGCTCACCCGTGCGCCGCGCGAAGACGGCCGCNNGCCGTGACCACGCCGGCGCCAATTGCCGGCCCGACGATGCCGCCGATGTACAGCGGCAGGTAGATCAGGTTGAGCGTCGCCGACCGGCGGTCGGCGGGAGCCTCGGTGGCCAGCAAACCCGAGATCATCGCCGCGACGACCGTCCCAAACGCTATGGCCATGCCATAGGTCACGGCGAGCCAGACCACGGTCGTACCCATAGCCAGTAGCGCAAACGCCACGGCCATGCCGCCGATCGCGGCCACCAGGACCGCACGGAAGCCGAGACGGTCGGCGACCCAGCCTCCGAGTGGCGACAAACCGGCGCCCGCGATCTGGGATATCCCCAGGACCAGGCCAACGGACCCCGCCACGAGGAACGACTTGCCTTCGACGTTGTGCACGAGCACCGTCATGTATGGCGTCGACATCTGACGGCCGAGGAAGACCAGGCCGTAGATGACGAAGAGCCAGCGCACGATCGGGTCCGACATGACGCCGCGAACGGCCCCGAATGCCAGGCGAACCGTGCTGCCGACTGGCACGACCTCCGGCCGGACTTCCTTCGAGCCAACGGCCAGCGCCAGCGCAATCCCGACCGAGAGGATCGACGCCAGGGCGAAGACCGCGCCGCTCGTGTAGTGGAGTTCGTCGATCATGAAGCCACCGATGGCCGGCCCGGCGCCGAACCCGAGCGGGCTGCTCGCCGCGAAGATGCCCATGGCCAGGCCGAGGCGGTGTCGCGGCGTCACGTCGCGGATTGCCGCCATCATCACCCCGCTGTTGCCGAGCTGGAATCCCACCAGCATCATCCCGATTACGAGTTGCCAGGGCGTCTGGCTGGCCGCAATGACGCCGAAGACGACGGCTTCGACCAGCGCGCTGCGAATGATCACTGCCTTGCGGCTGTACTTGTCCGCCCAGACGCCCCAGAGAGGGATCAGCGGCAGGCCGGTCAGGAAGAACATCGCGCCGAGGATCCCGACGTAGTGAGGGATGTCGGACGCCGCGACCCCAACCTCGCGGAGGCGGTTGGGCATGAAGGCGTATATCTGGGCGACACCCCATCCTTCAATGAAGGAGGTCAGCCAGTAGATGGCGAGGAGGGGACGCCAGTCGGGTCCGGGTCGAGCGTTCACCCGCGCAGCCTATCCGACGGACAGTGTCGCGGCAGAGCGCCGGCGCCACGGCCCGCCCCGGAGCCCCCGCGGGGTCATCGCCGAGCTCGCAGCCGGCGCCAAGCGGCCTCCTTCGGCCTCGCGACCACCAGGACAAACGCCGTCGATTTTCCCGGAATGCTCGCAGGCGGTATCTTTCGCACGTCCATCACCGACGGTCGATGGATCGGACAGGAGGATCAGGGGTGGACGACAGACTCTGGAAGAACGTTTCTATCGTGCTGGGCGTTGCGTGCGCGCTGCTGATCGGCGTCGCCGGCGCCCTGGTCGTGGTCGGCCACAAGAGCGGCGGATCGGTTTCACCCACGGACGCGCCCTCGGCGAGTCAGGTCGCGAGCGTTCCTGCGCCTACCGCGGCGCCGTCGGGTAGCGGGAGTGTGAAGATCACGCCTACGCCCGGCCCAACGGCCACCCCCGGCCCCATCAGCCAGGCGACGATCACATTCAACAGCCTTGGTCTCGACTCTTCAACAGACGCCAACGGCGCAGCCAGGATCTTCCAGTTCAAGAGCGACGGCGCGGGCTCCGTCACGTTTGCGATTACCAAGATGTCGGCTGGCGGCACCGCCAGGCTGTGCATCAAAGTGGACACCGGCGCGTTCACCTGCCAGGTCGGCACTACTGGCAAGATGCCCAACTTCCCGAAGGGCAAGTCGGACCCCGGCCACAACACCTGGACCGTGTCGGTGGTCGGCTACGGAAGCTCCAAGCCCACGGTCGACGTGACCTTCAGCTGGCCAACCGCGACCCCACAGGTCACCTTCAGTCACGGCCGGTTCCAGGGCAGCGCCACCTCCGGGATCTCGGAATCCCTCAACGGCTTCACGGCGACGTTCAAGCCGCGCAATTCCGGCTCGGTCAACGTCCAGGCCCAGTGGTCCGTCGTCACGGCGGACGCCCAGATGACCCTGCTGGACGACAGCACCCCGCCCCCGGTCACCGTCGACCAGCGGGTCTACAAGGCCATCACGTTCATCAGCCCGGACTTCACGGCCAAGGTCGACCCAACCAAGACATACATGATCAAGCTGCGCAACTCGTCGCCCGACGAAGGCCAGCACCCGGATCTGACCGCCCAGATCAGCTTCCCGTAGCCATCGGCCGCCCACGACCGGTGGGATTGGCGGCTCCAGAATAGGCTCATCCGAACCGATCTCTGGACTGATGGACGCGCTGATCGGAGCTTCGCCGGGCGAACTGCCGGATTCCGACGCCCCTGCCGGCTCCGTCGAAGGCTCGAAGCGAAGCCCGTTTCTCGGCCTCGGGCCCGGCCGGGCGACCGGCTACGCCGCGATCGCGGCCCTCTCGGTAGCCCTCGCATTCGGTATTCACGCTGCCGGCCCAGGCCCGGTCCCGCCCGCGGATGCCGCATCGGCAAGCACGATGGCCGCCGTAACTTCGGCCGGCCCGACCGCCACTCCCGGGTCCGGCTCGCCCTCGGTCACCACGGCGCCGACCGCGACGCCCACCGCGACGCCTACCACGACGCCCACCGCGACGCCCACCGCCGGCCCCACGGCCGTCCCGCTTCCGTCCCAGGCGTCACCGACGGCAGCGATCACCTTCACAAGCGTCATGCTCGACTCGACGACCGACAAGGCCGCCATGGCCCGCACCTTCACGTTCGACAGCGACGGGCCGGGCGTCGTGTCCGCCGAGATTGTCACGACCTCCCCGACCGAGACGACGAAGGTCTGCATCTCGGCGGACGGAGCCACGCCCGACTGCGCTTCCGGTGGAACCCCGGGCTTCTTCCGGCCGACTACGACGGTCCACTCGCACTGGACGGTCACGCTGGCCTCGGCAAACGAGGGCACGCCCACGGTCGACGTCGCATTCCGGTGGCCCGCCGTGCATCCGTCGATCCACCTGGACGGCGGCCGATTCCAGGGATCGCCGAACCCCGACTCTCTCCGCTCGCTCAATGCCACGTTCGAGACGCGAGCCGGCGGCATGGTGAGCCTCGAAGCGGCCTGGCCGCCGGCCACAACCCCCGCCTCCCTCATCCTGAGCGATGCGTCGGGCAGGCAGCCGGTCGAAGTCGGGACTGTGGCGCCTCCGGCCGCGAGCTCTCTGCCGGCGGCCTACACGCACTCTGTGGCCGCGGGACGGACCTACACGCTGACGCTCTTCAACACGGGCACGAACGCTGGCCGGCCCAACCTGGCGGCGACGATCACATTCCCGTAGCCACGGCGGGCGCCGGGCGGTGGACGGTGGTGCGTCAGCCGGTGGTCAGTTCGTTCGAGCGAACGACACGGCCCATGGCCCGGATCCGGAACCCGGTCCAGACGCCCAACCGGAAGTAGACATCGGCCCTGGCAACGGCCAGCGCCGCTTCCTCGGTCGGGACCCGCAGGAGCAGCAGCGAGGCCGACATGTCGGCATATGCCCCGGCCTCGACGACCGTGCCGGCCGCCCGCAACTCGCCGATGCGGGCGAGGTGTTCCGCGCGCACGGGCTCCCGCCGCTCGGAGGCGTCCGGGGCGAGCTCGGCTTCCACCACCCAGATCCGCTCGATCGCCAGCCCTTCGGGGACCTCGCCTGCCATTGCTGCCTCTATCCGACTTCGGGCGCGGAGTCCGGGACGGGCTCCGTCATCAGCGGCTCGACAAGGGTCGGCTCGTGACCGTCGGCCAGGGCTTCACCCGATGAGACGACTCCTGCCCGGGAGAACAGGATCGGCCCGGGAGCCTCGTCGTGGAGTTCACCGTCGTCGGCCGGATCGGCCGCGGGCACTGCGGCGTCCTGCGTCGCAACCGAAGCGGGGTCGGGCTCGAGCGCCGGGGGGTTCTCTTGAGCCGGGCTGGGCTCGAGCGCAGGCTCCGGTCCGGGCACGGCGTGCTGCCTTGCGACCGAGGCGGGCTCGGACGCAGACGCCGTCT
>PMJT01000128.1:0-267 GCA_003158495.1 Chloroflexota bacterium
TGTCGGGCGCGCCATTGCAACCTGTTCTGGCAAGGCCAGGGCCAGGCCGTGGGCGTAGGCGGCAGGCGTGAGTCGGGCTGACACGAATTCACTCCCTGCTACGACGATCCGCTCGCAAATGGCGTGGAGCAGTTCACGCCTAGCCTGTGGAATGTCGGCCTGGTGCCAAGTCTCCGCAAGGGCTCGCAGCCACTCCACGGCTCGCTCCGCAGGAACTCCGACCTGTGCCGTCTCCTCGATCTCAGCCAGGGACTCCCGCAGACGCTT
>PMJT01000128.1:333-6121 GCA_003158495.1 Chloroflexota bacterium
GACATCCTCGACTCGCGCCCAGAGTTCGTCTGAGACAGGAGGGTTCGAGCGCCAGGGAGCAGGCTTGCGAGTCTCGTTGAGACCTCGGTGCCTCCGTATCCAGACGTTGTAGATGGGTTCATCAAGATGCAGCGGATGCGGGTAGCTTCAAGCCCAGTCTCGACCGCGAGTTGCCGTGCGCTCAAGGTGCCCAAGGCGTAGCGCTCGAACAGGCCAACGACGGGTGCCGATGGTGTCCGGGTCGATCTGGAGTGTGTTGGGAGGCTCGGGCGATCGTCAGAACCCCAATGCAGCGTGACCGCACGGGTCGGTCTCCTGGTCGGGTGGTCTTCGAGGAGTTCTAGGGTCCGCCGGAGGTTGCGCTGCCAGCGGTCCGAGTACCCGGCGAGCAGGAGGTCGAACGTGCCAGCCTTGGCTCGGCGACCGGGTCTGGGGACGATTCAGCGGTTCGAAGGAGGAGACGCTCCGGTATTACCGAAGGCTGCTAACTGCATACCGGGCCAATCCCGCGCGCACACGCGCACTGGTCGACGAGCTCGACCGGACGGTGACCGAGATGGAGACCCTCGCGGTGCTCGCGGACGGTGCATCGGGATGAACAACGGGGCGGGATCGGCGCGGGTCGTCCTGCGCGACGTACGTGACGAGCGGGGCACTCGCCACCTCGGGGCTCGGCGCCGGGATGATGGCGGCATCGTCATCGAGGGCCACGATCTTGGCCGCGGCGTCGAGGTCTTGGGCCCTGGCCTCAGCGAGTACGAGTGGGTCTGGACGATCGCGCCTGACGCCGTTCCCTCGGCCATCGAGGCAATCGGTGCACAGAGGGTGACGACCCGCTGCAGTTGCTTCTCGGGTGGTCCACTGATCGCGGCGGCACGGACCCAGGGGACTTCCAATTCGCCGTGCCGCGGTCGTCGCCTACAATCCACAGCCCCGTTCGGGCTCGACATTCCGGCCGGCGAACACGACGGAAGTAGTCCTCGCTCCCTGACGGAGCGCCCAGGGCGCTCCTCTTCAGGCGTAAAACTCTATGCCGCGGGACTGGCGCGATGATCCTCGGTCGAGCCGGATCGGCCACAGCCTTCATTTCGGCTGGCCGTACCGGATGCTTTCGTCATAGGGGGCTGGGCAAGACGAGCCGTCTACCCCAGCCGCTTCGCCGGCGGGCCCTACCCGGCCTCGTGCACGATGAGGACGGGGATGGCGCTGCCGGCCGCCACCTGCGCCGAGACTGACCCGAGCAACGCGCTCTCCAGCCGTCCCAGCCCCCGGGTCCCCATTACGAGCAGGTCGTACTGGCCGGAGGCGGCCGCCGCGAGGATGGCCGCCGCGGGGTGCCCAGCACCGAGCAGGTCCTTGCGCACAGGCGGACCGCCGGCCGCCTGGACAACGGCCTCCTCGTCTGCCAGGAGTGCGCGCGCCTGCTGCATGGCCGGCAGGAGGTCTGCCGAGTATTGCGGCTCGCCTTCGAAGCCGGGTGGCTCGTGGTATACGGTGAGCAGCGTGAGCGTCGCGCCCATCTCGCGGGCGAACGCGGCAGCAGTCAGGACGGCTTGTCTGGAATGGTGACTGCCGTCCACCGCAACCACAATACGCTGGAACATCTCGTACTCCCTACTGCCGTTGAATGCGGGTGCCGGGCACCGGGGGTAACTGACGCGTCGACTACGGACGGGCCCAATACGTCGCGCCAGTGGAGCGCAACTCTAGCCGCAGAGCCCTAACGTGCCACCAATATCACAAGCAAGGCCACGATGACGACCGTTGCTGCCACGAATGCGCCGACTGGAAGGTGCAGGCGCACCTTTGTGGTTGGAAGTCCGATCCCGCCCAGAGTGTTCGGGGCGTTCTGATCGTGGAGCACGTTGATAGGCGGCCCAGCCTGGGCCTGGTTCTGGGTGGGTGTGGCCATGACTTCCTCCTTGCGCTCATCGCGGCCTGGGGCATCCGGGGAAGCGGGCCGCCACGGCCACCGTCGAGAGCCACGGCGCCACCGCTCCTCATCCATTGTGGGCTGGGTCTGGCGCCAACCGTGAGGATGGGAACCCCTCTCGCTCGAACTGCTAGGACCGACAAAGGGCACGCGGCAACGCCTCGCTGCCTATCCGGCATCTCTGGCTCTAAGCATGGCAAGCGGCCATGTGGTCCAGCCTGAAGGGCTCACCCCCGACGTTCGCGTAGTTGGGAGCGACGCCGCGCCGTAAGCTCACGTCAGTGACAGCGAAACCATCGCCGTGGGTCTACTACGCTCCTCTTAAGGATCCGCGGTCCTGGCCGGCCGGCTGCTATGGGTTGACCCAGAACGGCTACGAGCTCGAGTCGACCATCGAGCTCGACAGCGGCCTCACGCTCGAGAAGGCGCCCGGTTTCGGCCGGCGGCCTGTTCCCGTTCCGCGGAAGGACAACCGACTCGCGGGTCTGGTGCTCTGCCTGGACGAGCAGGGCCGCGTCTTCGAGATCGTGGGCTGACCTCCATCACAAGACGGGCTGTGCCAGTTCCTTGCGGCGGCGGCTGGGTTGGTGTAAGTGGCGCCAGGTGAGCTAGGTGCTTCACTCGTCGGCTGCCCGGCCGGATCGAGTTTGTGACAGCGGTAGGCTCGCCACCTGGTCTTGAGAGCGGCCGGTGGCTCCAAGACGCCGGTGCCAGACACGGATGGCGATGGCCGCCGCCACGATCTGGAGCAGGCCCATTACGACGAACATCAGGGCGATCCCAGCCGGGTCGCGCGTCCCAAGAAATGCGCCCAGACCTGATGCTGCGCCCCCCGATGCCAGAGCGGGCTTGAAGATGCCGTCGGCGAGCGGACCCGCCAGCACGTATGCGAGTGGAATGACCGCTCGCTCAACCGCCTGGCGAATCGCGAACACGCGGCCCTGGAGATCGACCGGGACTGAGCTCTGCCAGATTGCCTGCCCACAACCGCCGATCACCGGTAGCGTCACGTGCGCGACGAAGGCACCGCAGGCGACGAGCACGAGGTTGGGTTGGATGCCCATGGCGACGAAGGCGAAGCCGCTGACCAGCTCGGCCGCCAGGATGCCGGCCATCTTGCGGCGTGGCCCGCCCCACACCGTCATGGATACGCTGCCGGCTATCACGCCGATCCCCGCGATCGAAAAGACCACGCCGAGTTCGCCTGGTGTGGCGAAGCCGAGGATGAGCGGCGCTGCGAGCGCTCCGACCAGGCCCCACAGGAAGTTGACGCCCGCGATGAAGGTCAGCAGCGCCAGCAGCGCGGGACGCATGCGCAACCACTGCCAGCCCTCGGAGAGGCGCGGAGGCGCAGCCCAGACCGATCGCGCCAGCTCAGGGAAACGCACCAAAGTCAAGGCAACTACTGCCACCAGGAAACTGCCCGCATCCAGGGCAAGTATCGGGGCGACGCCTATCGTGACCAGGAGCGCGCCGCCGGCAATGGGGGCGACGACATCGGCCACGCCCTGGGCCATCGCGACCAGACCGGCTGCTCGGGCGAGCTGAGCTTCCGACACGAGGAGCGTCGTGGCCGCACTCCAGGCCGGCCACTCAAAGGCCGCGGCGGTTCCGAGCGCCGCGCCGGCCAGGTAAACGTGCCATATCTGAAGGGAGCCCGCCGCGAGCAGGGCCAGCAGTACCAAAGTCGTCACGGCGCCTGCCCCTTGAGTGGCGAGCATGACGCGCCGTCGCGGGATCGCATCAACGACTCGCGCGACGACAGGTGCGAGAAGGACCCGGGGCGCGATCGTGCACGCGCCTAGAAGCGCGTAGTCGGTGACTGCGCCGCGCATCTGGTAGACCCACAGGCCCAGAGCGAAGGTGGTCATGCCCGACCCGACGAGCGACACGAACTGGCCCGCCCAGGCGGCGGCGAAGGCCGGCGAGAAGCCGGCCCCATTGCTCGACTTCATCAGGGGTGGGCCGGCTCGGTGCCTAGCTGGCGCAGGATCTCGAGGTGGTCGATGACGTGCCAGGCCTCGCTGGCGATCAAGCCGTCGCGGACGACAGCCATTTCCACGCCGGTGAATCGGATTGATCGGCCAGTTGGCTCGATCCCCAGGAAGGTGCCGCGGTGCGTACCGGCATAGGTCACCTTTGCCACGACGCGGTCACCCTCGGCAACGAGTTCGTCGATCGAGAAGCGAAGGTCCGGGAAGGCAGCCCACATGCTCCGCAAGGCCGATCGCGCCGCGTCGGGCCCGACGACTGGGCCGGGGGAGCCGAACTCCGGCGCGAACAGCTCGTCTGCCATTTCGAGCCGACGCCCGTTGGCGACTTCCTCGAAGTAGAGCCGGACGGGGGTCTTGGATCGAGAGAGTGCTCGGGCATGTTGGGCTCTCCATCGGACAGGCCCGGCCCGGTGGCCGGTAATACGAGATCGTATGATACGACATCGTAGTATCTGCGGGAAGGCAGACCGATCCTGCAGTTGCCAGGAGGGAGGCTCCGATCTTACTCGCGCGACTCGATGGAGCGGCTCGCACGACTGGCCATGATCGCGTCTGCCGTCGCGTAGAAGCCCTCGATAGACGCAGGCGTAAGACCGTTGGATACTGCCGCCTCAAACGTCGCTACGGCCTCAGTTACGCGGTCGGCGGCGACGGTTCCCGCGGCGGTCAGAATAATCACGAACGAGCGGCGATCGTCCGGGTTGATACGCCGCTCAACCAAGCCGTGCCGTTCCAAGCGGCTCAAGACGCTGGTCAGCGTTGACGGCCGATGGCCGAACGCTGCGACCAGGGAATGCACTGGCAGCGGGCCCTCGGCGGCAAGCAGCGCGAGCACGTGTGCCTCCGCCTGAGTGATGCCCAGCTCTCGAAGCTCGTCGGACAGATATGCGCCGACGTGGTGCGTAGCGCGTTCAAGGATGCGTATCAGCGATCGATCTGCCATGTGGCGATGATGCGATCTCGTATGATCTGCCGTCAACGCCCTGCTCACTGAACGGTTGAGTTCGGCGCCGCCAGATCACCTTCGGGCCTGGCGAAGGATCGCGAGGGTGCGGCAGGCTTTCGAGCCAAATGCGATGCTCGGGGCGATTGGAGTCGAACCTGCCGCGTCGTGGTGCGAGGTTGACCGCACTGGTTCGACACCATCACCCGGTCGCGAGCGGCGCGACCCCATCGCGCCCGCGTGAGGGTATCCATCCTCGCAGTGGCGCCGGATTAGGCCCAGACTCGGCTACCGACCTGATTGAGCCGCGCCCCCAGGCTCCGACATCGCCGCAAAGCTAGGAGTCGATCATGAGCAACTGGGATCTGGACCCGGCCCACTCCGAAATCGAATTCGCCGTCAGACACATGATGGTTACCACGGTTCGCGGCCAGTTCCACAAGTTCGCCATGGCAACGAACCTCGACGAAGCCCATCCGGAGCTATCGACCGTCGAGGCCCATATCGACGCCGCGAGTATCGACACGGGCATGGACGCCCGCGATACGCACCTTCGCAGCGCGGACTTCTTCGACGCGGCCAAGTTTCCGGAGCTCGTCTTTCGCAGCACGGGCATCAAGAAGGTCGGCGGCGACGGCTACGCGATCGACGGCGACCTCACGATGCACGGCCAGACACGGCCCGTGACATTGGACGCGGAGATCGGCGGCATCGTCCCGGACATGCGCGGTGGCCGTCGCGCGGGTTTCTCCGCGTCGACGAAGATCAGTCGGAAGGAATGGGGGCTCATCTGGAATGGCGCCCTCGAGAGCGGCGGCGTGCTGGTCGGCGATGAGGTCAAGATCACGATGGACGTGGCTGTGGTCCAGGCCGAAATGGCGACTGCCAAGGAGCCGGCCGGCGTCGCCTGAGGCGCGA
>PMJT01000238.1 GCA_003158495.1 Chloroflexota bacterium
TTGTCGCAGCCCACCAGGCAGACGACGCCGTCGAGCATGTGGCCGCGGACGCACAGCTCGATCGAGTCGGCGATGACCTCGCGGCTGATGAGCGAGGCCTTCATGCCCTCGGTGCCCATCGACGTGCCGTCCGAGACGGAGATCGTGCCGAACTCCATGGGCGTCCCGCCGGCCGCCCGGATGCCCGCCTTGACGTGCTCGGCCAGCCGCCGCTGGTTGTAGTTGCACGGCATCGTCTCGGTCCACGTGGTCGCCACGCCGATGAGCGGCCGGGCCAGGTCCTTGTCGTCGAAGCCGATCGCCTTGAGCATGCCACGCGCCGCCGCCCGGTCCGGGCCGTCCGTAAGGGCCGCGCTGTGGCGCTTGTCCGGGTTGCTGGGCAGGTCGTAGGGCAGCGGGTTCGGCGTTTCGTTCGACATGGTGGGTCATCTCCGCGGGGCTGGGCGGGCGTAATGGGTCGGCGCCAAGTTTAGGGCCTGAGGACAGTCCAGGGCGCGCCGGCCTTCATGAGCTGGCTCGAGTCGACGAATGGGCGCCGATTGAGCCCACCTCGGGCCATCGAGCCCGACCTGGCGAGCCCGGGTTCGCGTGTTCGCTGCCGGCGGGCCAGCCTTCATCTTCCAGCGTAGCGCGAAATGGCCGATCTCCCCGTCGCAAGTTGGTTAGCCTGTTGGGCAGATCCGCCGCGGGCGCGTTGCCCGCAAACACGAGATGGAGATCCGGCGTGGGTGTTTCGGCCGCTCGTTTCGTACCTACGCCGAGGCAGCTGTTCGCCTGGTGCATTGCGGCCATCGGTCTGTGTCTTCTGGGCTATGTGACGTGGTACTTGATGACCCATGCGCTGGCCGGAGCGCCGGGGCGAGACATCCACAACTACATACTGGCCGGCCTGCGGCTCAATGAGGGACACCCGCTGTACACGTACGGACCGGGCGACGAGCGCATCCCAACCAGTAATGGTTTCGCCGAGTACGCGCTCTACTCGCCGCCCCTGATTGGTGTCCTGTTTCGGGTCATCGTGCTGCTTCCCGCCAACGGCATGTACGTGTGGTGGGTAGCGATGGCAGCGCTTGAGCTGCTGACGATAGGTTTGCTCGTCCGTCGCGCACCCCTTTTGACCGGCCTGGCTCTGCTCGTTCTGAGCATTCCGATTGGGGTGCTCCTAGAGTTCGGCAACGTCGATTGCCTGGTCGCGTTTGGGATGTTGACGGCCTGGCGCCTGCTCGTCGATGGTCACGACGACCGCGCCGCCATCGTGATAGCCGTCTTGGCAGCGCTGAAACTCACTCCAGTGGTTCTGGTGTGGTGGTTGTTCGTTACGGGTCGCCGCAGGGCGGCGGCTGTGGCCGTCGGGGCGGGCGTCCTGTGCACGCTGGTGGCGATGGCCGGCACAGAGCCGCTGATCATGGCGAAATTCGCACAGGTCGCNNGGCGCCAACGTTGGGGGTCCCGCGACTACGACCGGGCTGGCGTTTGTCGGCTACATGCTCGGCTGGTCGGACGCGGCGTCCGCCTGGCTGCCCCGGATCGCCCTGTTGGTTGGCATCGGCTCGATGTGGTTCCTGCGCCGAAGGCCGAACCTCGCATTCTCGATCGGCGCATCCATGATGTGGTTGGGTTCGTCCGTAGCGAGCCTGCACACCCCGGCCTTGATGCTCATCGCCCTGTTCCCGGTGGCGTGGCCGATGGCTCGCTCGTTGGTTGAGGGCGGGCCGGACACTTCGCCTGGTTCGCCCGATAAGGCGGCTCGCGCCCGGTCCGGCTCGGGCCCGGCCTAGAGCTTCGACATCAGCCAGGCCAGGGCATTGGTCAGGCCCGGCGACGCGCCGGTCTGGACGACCACGGCCCGAGTCGTCAGCTGCCCGTCCGGCCCCACGACGATCGACGCGACCCACCACTGCGCTCCGGGCGGGAGCTTCGTGGGATCGACCACGGCTACGTTGCTGACCGTCGGCTGTCTGGCAGAGCGATCGATGACGATGAACAGGCCCTCCTTCGTGGCGGGCCACAACTCCACACGGACGAAGGTCGTGGTCCCTGCGATTTCGTAGCCAAACGTGCCGTTGCCGTACGGGTAGATGGTCAGGTTGGCGCTGGCCGTACTCTGGGCGAGCGGGGCTCCCGGGGTTCCAGCCGGGTCGTAGGCGAAGAGCCGGCCGGCCGGCAGGAGCGTGACGACGGCCACGAGGAGGGCGGCGGTGGCCAGTCCCCGCCACGTGTAGGCGCCCTCGTTCCGATGCTGGGGTCGGTAAGTGCCCGCAACGAAGGCCAGGGGAACCGCGAACACCGTGACGACGACCAGCGCGTCTGGGAACCCGGGCATCAGCAGCGCGAGGGCCAGGACCGCCGTGGCGCCGCCGATGGCCCACGGCTTTCGCACCGAAGCGTCGCTGTGGCGGCTGATCCGCGCCAGGTGACCCAGGCTCAGGCGTCCGGCGGCGAAGGCCCCGACGCACATCATCGCCGTCATCTGGTTGGTAGCCCATTCGGCCGACTCGAGGACGACGAGGTGCGGGCCGAAGAATCGCCCGACGGAAGTCACGATGTCGGCCAGGCCCGGCCCGAGGACGAGGGCCGCGGCCGAAGCCGCGAGCCAGAGCGCCATCTCGCCGACAAGCTCGAATAGGGCGCGCCGAATGGCCCGGCTGCGCCGTTCCTCGGACTGCTGCGCTCGCCCGATGCGCGCCGCCAGCGCTCGCGCCTCGCCGAGGTGATCGATTGACAGGGCGGCGGCCGTCGGGGCGTCCACGCCGTTCTTGACGAACAGGCGAGTCGAGTCCGTGAGATGGTCGGCAATCTCCTGGCGGACGCTGTCGTTGTCGATGCGAGGCAGGTCGAGGGTGGCACCGAGCTCGTCCGCGTACCGGGCGACTGCGGGGTAGTCCGAGGCGGCTCCGCTGTGGGCCGACGTCGACCGTCCGGCGCGCCTGCCCGATGTCCTCGAAGCGTCGCGGCTCGAGTCGGACGTCCGACCGTCAATCGATGCCCACCCGGTCGGTTCGGACGTTTCGGCGGCCCCTACAGCTGCGGCCTTCGGCGGCATGAACCAGGATCCGGCATCTGGATCCGGGCTGGCGATCCGCGAGCTCCGGATCGGTTCGGTGTGCGAGCTGACGGCGCCGGGATGGCTCGCCGTGGCGCGAGAAGCTGCTTTGCCGCGAAGCGGGATCTCGGGCCAGCCGTTCGCCTCGGNNGTTCCCTGGTCGGACCCGAGCCATCGCCAGATCTCGAAGCCCGACAGATCCCGTTCGCGCAAGGTGCCCAGGATCGCTCGGTCGATACTCGACTGCTTCGTCGTGAGCCCGCTCCAGGTCAACTCGTCCACGATTCCAGCTCCGATCCCGCTACTTCGGGGCGACTTGCTAACGCGCTCGCGGCGTGGCCGTCGAGGAGCCTGTGCCAACGAGGTCCGCTACCGCGCCCCGGGCGTCCATAGGCATCGCCAATTCACCAGCCTTCAACGTTGGCGACGGTTCTTCCGAGATCGTTCCGTCTTCCTCCCGAGCGACTACGAACAGCGGTGTCAATAGCATCGCCAACAAACCGGCGAGTGCCACGGTCCAGGCGGCAAGAGGCTGGAGGGCCGCGATGACATAGAGCCGCGGCCACGGTCGAAGAATCGGCAACGTCAGAAGCAGCGGCAGTGCGGCAAGAGGGCCCGCGTAGGGCGCCACGAGGATGCCGGCCGCCAGGACCCAGGCGAGTGAACGATTCTCGTGAGTGCGCGCAACTACCAGCATGGAAAGCGCCATCACCAGGATCTCGATCGGCACCGTGAGCCCAGGCAGATAGGCGCTGACACCGACGTTGCCGGGCCACGCCCACATGAACCTGCTTCCTTGGGAGAGGTTGTGGAACCACTCCAGGTACATGCTCGGGCCTGCGACCAGGGCAGCGACCAGCGTCGCCGCCACTGCCGTGATGACTGCGCCCTCGGCCGTCCTTCGTCTATGAACCACCAGCCAGACAAAGTAGGGGGCCAGCAGAGGTTTGGGGACGGCAGCGGCGATAAACCCGAGGGCGATGCCGGAGCGGCGGCGCTCCTGCCCAAACGTCGACAGGGCCATCGCGGCGGTGATTGGGACCATGAAGTTGCCCGGGGCGACGTCGTTGATGAGCGGGAGAAAGGTAAGAACGAGCAGGACTGCGATCCACGACCCTCGTGACAGCCACAGTGCGATTGCTGCCGCCAGGATCACCTTGAGTAGGGCGTACGCGACAAGAACGTACTCACGCTGGACGAGCGTGGCAGGGACGGCCAGCAGTACCGACAGCGGCGTGTAGACGTACGAGGGGTCGCTGTAGGCGGACTGGCCATCGAGAAAGCGCCTGGTGGCCTGAAGGACGAGGTCCGCATCGAGGCCCCACCAGTGAGTGTCGGGGAACTGCCCGATGACCACCTGCATCTGCGGGACCATGACCAGGGCGAAGATAGAAGCGGAGAAACCTACGACGAGAAAGAACATCAAGGGCCGGGGCGGAGGAACAACCACCCGACGACTCCGAATCGAGGGCCCTTTCCGCGCGATCTCCCGAGATTGCACCTGTCAGATCCCCCCAGGCGAGCCGCCTTCGGTAGTCGTTCTCCCCGCTCCTAGGAGCACCGGCCGTCGCCAGAACCGCGGGCCCTGGTCGTTGGCGAACGGAACAATGACCAGGACGAGCCAGCTGAGAACCTCGAACCGCAGGTCCGGCGTGCCCAACGTCACGCCGACGGCGCACGCTGCGAAGGCCCAGGCGGGCCGATCTCGCCATAGCCAGGCCAGTGCAGCCGCACCTGCGGCCAGCAGGTATGGGACCAGGTTGGCGATGGCAACGGGAACGCCCAGGCTCGTTGCCAGCGATGCCGGACTCATGCCTGGTAGTCCAACGGTCCCGGCCTGGCGCGCAACTGCCAGGTACTGAATGAAGCTGTCCGGACTCACGGCGATGAAACTCACCGCGACGACGGCGGCTACCGTGGCGACACACGTGACCAGAGCCCGCGAATCGCGGCGGACAATGAACCACCATATCCACAACCCCGGCGTCAGCTTTAGAGCGAAGGAGAGGCCAATGAGCGCGCCTGCAACACCTGGTCGGCCCCGGGTGGTGGCCCACCAGACCAGGGCGCAGGCAGGAATCAGCAGGGCATTGACGTTGCCCGACACCGCTTGCATCGCCACGAACGGCATGACAACGAGCAGCGTGGGGTAGAGGCCCGGGCGGCAACGAACGATGATCATGGCCATCATCACCGACGAGGCCAGCAATCCGGCGAGGGCCCACAGGTACATCGAAGCGTCCCCGAACAGGAAGGCGAGCAGCCTCCAGACCACTGCGATCGGAGGCGGCGATAGCAGTGGGTACGACCACGGAGTGGGTTCAATGCCGTTTGCGACCGGCCGGTCGCCGGCCTGGAGCTGGTACAGCTGGTGCCCGGCGTTGAGTCGCACGCCTGCGGCGTAGTAGTTGGACGTGTCCGTTCCGATCCGGGCCGGGTTGACCAGGTCCGGGCGGAACACGAGGATCGTCATGAGCAGCATGAATAGCCAGCAGGCGATGAGGAAAGGCGGGGCAATCGTTCGCCAGTCAACCTTGAAGAAGACACGGATGCCTGGAAGATGACGCCATGTTTGGCTCGATTCGGCGGCGTCTGTGGCCATCTAGGCGACTTCCACCCGGAGCGGCAACGTTGGGCTGCCGAGTCGCCAGATCCTCAGGTGTAGAGCCCACGTCGTGACCAGGCCCACGATTGCCACGGGCACCGTCCCGATGGCATGCAGGAGAATCACCGCGGCGAGGGCAGAAGCCGGATCCTGGCCCAGCATCGTCAGTGCGCTGACGCCGACAAACTCGTAGGTACCGACCGAGCCGGGCGCAGCTGGAATTGCCGTCGACAGCGCGATCCACGACATCGCGAAGGCAGCCTGGAGCGGCGTCAGATGAAGCCCCACGGCCCACGCCACCGCGACCATGGAGCAGACTGCGCAAGCGTAGGCAGCGAGAGTGGAGACCACAGTCGTGGCGGCCCCCCTTGGCGTGCGCACTGCCAATGAGCCCTGTAGCACCCGGGCCACGAAGTCGTGGGCTTGTCTCGGGAGGAACGCCCTGGTGATCTTCGAGCGTCCAAAGAAGAGGCCTGCCAGGACAATCGACGCGATCACGCCGGCCACCGCGACCGCGAGCAAGAGCTCCGCGTTGGCCACTATCCATGAGTTGACAACGACGAAGCCGAGCGCGGTTGCGAGGGCGAGAATAGTCAAACCATCGGCCAGTCTTTCTGTTACGACCGAGCCGAGGGTGGAGAGCCGAGGCAGGCGAAGGGCCGTGGCCGCGAGGTACGCCCGAGCTACATCTCCAAGGCGCATCGGCAGCAAGGTGTTGGCGAAGTACCCAACGCAGGTGTAGGCCAGAGCGTGGCCGTAGCCAACCGGCCCAAGGGCCGACAGCAAGAAGCGCCAGCGCCACGCCCGAATGGCGATCTCCAGCCATGCGAAAAAGAAGACCAGGCAGAGGCCGAGCGGCGCCGCCCGACCCAGAGACGCGCCGGTTGCGCCCAGATCCACCCGGCTCAGTGTTGCCCAGGCGAACACCAAGCTGATTGCGATTCCAAGAGCGACGCGTGCCCCCTTCACCACCGAAGCGTACCCATCCGGCTAGCCTACCTTGCTCCCGGACACGGGTTCGGCGGCGGGCCCGCATCCGCCCGCCTGGGCTTCGGTTGGCAGAAGTCCTGTCTCTCTGAACCAGCTCACCGTTGCCTCGAGCCCTCGATCGAGAGTGGTCTGGGGCGACCAGCGCAGCATGTGGCGGATCTTCTCGATGTTGACGACGCGCCTGCGGATGTTGTCGATATCGCGACGGTCTATGTGGTCGACGACAATCTCGCGGCCGCAGGCTCGCCCGACGGCCGTGGCCATGTCGTTCACCGATGTCTCGACGCCCGTCCCGACGTTGAAGACTTCGCCTTCGGCTCTCGGGTGCGTGGCCGCCAGGAGGGTCGCGTCGACGGCGTCCTCGACGAACGTGAAGTCGCGAGTCTGGCCGCCGTCGCCGTGGATGCACAGGCGCTGCCCGGAGTTGGCCGCGATGAGGAACTTCGACACGACTCCGCAGTACGGGTTCTCCGGGCGCTGGTACGGCCCGTAGACGTTGGAGTATCGGACCACGGAGACCGGCAGGCCGTAACCCTCGTAGAACGCCACGCAGTAATGCTCGCCGGCAAGCTTGCTGACTGCGTAGGGTGTCAGCGGGACGAGACGGTCGTCCTCGTTGATCGGGATCGAGCGTGGGTTGCCGTAGACGGATGCGGACGAGGTGTACACGACTCGCTCGGTGTTGAACTCGCGCGCAGCGAGCAGAACGTTCAGGGTGCCGCCAATGTTGGTCTTGAAGTCATCGCGAGGGTTTGCGGTCGACGCGATGATGTTTCGGGCGGCCAGATGAAAAACGAGCGTGTGCCGCTTCACGAGGTCGAATACGAGCGGCTCATCGGTAACAGAGCCTTCTATGAATTCCGCGCCCGTCGGGATCGCGTCGCGGCGGCCCGTGAACAGATCGTCGAGGACCGTTACCCGGGCCCCGGATTCGATCAGCCGTCGAACCAGTGCCGAGCCAACGAAACCGGCACCGCCGGTCACCAGGACGCGACGGCCACCAAAAGCACGTTCGAGCATCATCGTTTGACTCCGAATCGAAGCAGGAGAGCCGGCCGGAACAGGCGCCACCAATCGCGCAGCCCACGCATCTTCGTGTAGCCCTTGGCATGGTAGACAACCGTCACCGGGTACTCGACTACCCGGTAGTGCGACCTGATGGTCCTGTAGAGGAGGTAGGGCTCGAGTTCATACCTGTCGAGCCAGTCCTGGTCGATGTCGATGGATGGGTCGTCCAGGATCTTCGTTCGAAAGACGCGGAACCCGTTGGTCGCGTCCGTGATGCGGCGGAAAACCAGCATGCTGAAGACGAGGGAATAGAAACGCGTTCCCATGGCGCGACCGCCGCTTGGGCCGACGACGTGGCCGCCGCGCATCCATCGAGAACCCTGGACGTAGTCGAGGTCCCGCCCGAGAGCGAAGTCCAAGGCGCCGACCAGGTCGGACGGCACGTGCTGGTCGTCCCCCGCAAGCAATGCAAGGTAGGGCCGGCCGCGCCCTTGCGCACAATGGAAGCCCGTTCGGATGGCCGCGCCGACTCCGCGGTTCTGTTCGTGGCGCAGTACTACAGCTGCACCGTGGGCCCGCGCCTGATCACCGGTGTCGTCGGTCGATCCGTCGTCGACGACGATCGCCTCGAACCGCCCGTCCTTCGGGAACTTGTCGAGCACCCGGCCGATCTTCCCGGATTCATTCAGCGCCGCGATTATCACCGCGACGAGCGGCTCCGTTGTCTCCGTCGCGACTCCACCCGCCGGCGAAACGCCTCGGGCAGCCTCGTTTCCTTGTCCGGACTGTTGCACTACCTGGCCCCCATTGCTGCTCACACCGACGACTATGGCGGACCATATGCCATCCGTATCTAGGGCGATGGTACCCGTCGTGGGTTAGGCGGTGGGGCGCAGATCGACGGCGGGCGAGGGCCTGGGGCGCGCTACGAGCCGAGGGCTGGCGGGCCGGCCGTAACCCTAACCGCGCGGGTGAAGGCGTCGAGAAGGTCGTAGCCGTCCCAGAACCGATCGAATGTGAGCGCCTGCCCGATCGCGACGACTCGATCGATGCCGCCGCCACCTGCTGCGCGGGCGACGAAATCCCGCAGCTCGGCTTCGCCGAACCCGAATTGCGTGATCGTTTGGTCCGACCGCGTGATGAACGGAGCCAGCTCCGCGAGGCTGTCCAGTCGCAGCGACAGCAAGTAGCCGCCCCCGACGTGGTCTCGAGNNGTAGCCGCGGCGGCACGCCGCATCCGCCACCTGAGCGTAGAAGGCGGTCGACGCGCTGTCTGCGTCCTCTTCCGAACCGCACCACGCGACCAGCTGCGGAGACGAGCAGGCCGACTGATCGTACGGGAACGCATCGGTGACGAAGTCCTCGGCGAGGTGCGCGCGGCTGACCGGGTTGGCATCGAGGTACGCCCCGGCGTCCATGGCAGCGAATGAGTAGCGGTCTGCGAAGGTCAGTTCCACGGCCCGAGGCGGGAGCGGGATCTGCCGGATCTGCCGCACCGTGGCGTCGCCACCCCAGATGACCCGCATGTCTGCGTGGGCTGAGATGTCAGCCGTGATGTCCGCCTCGTGGCCGTAGGCGACCACGGCGACGCCTGGGACCAGCCGGCCGAACTCCGGTGTCGCCAGGACCTCGTCCAGGGCCGCGCAGATGACCTCGACGGCCGGACCTCGCTCCCTGGAAAGCCGGACGATGCTCTGGTTGCCGCACAGGGACGCCAGGAGCCACGAGTACATGAAGATGGTGTCCACGTTGGCCGGTGGAACGTGGAAGACCATCCCCCGTGGCAGTCGAACGGTGCCCGGAGTTGTCGCCGCCTCGAATTGCGCTTTCAGTGAAATGAGCTGAGACCGACGCATCCAGAAGGCGAGGGCTCGAACGTCGGGCAGGGCGGCGGTCGATGGGCTGGACCCAAGTCTTCGGGAGACTTCCGCGAAGAAAGCAATCGTCCCGTCGGCGAATGGTTCGGCCGTGCCGGCCCCATCCCGCAGGCCGGCGAACACGGTGTCGAGTTCTACGCTGCCGCGGGCGGGCACCAGCTGCTCGACGTTCATTCCACTGCTCCAGGCTCCGCCGCCCGTTCCGTCGCCGCGGAGGACGCAGCGTATGTGTCGCTGCAGCCCCGGAGCTGCGCTCTTGGAACGCGGCCAACGAGTGAGAAGCGCTTGCCGAGCCACCCGCCCGGGTCATCGTCCACGCCGTGGACGATGCCGAGGTCCTCGGTGAGGATGGAGTGGCCGGGGTAGCTCCACGGCAGCATGCTCAGTACCTGGACCACGCCGACCTGCCCCGGGGCCAGCTCTTCCCAGGTCACGGGGTCCCGGACGACTATGTCCGCGAAGTTGGGCGGGTGGAGAAGCCCGTCCGAGCCCTGCAGGAACACGCTTCCGATCTGCTCGACCATGCCGTAGAAGCTGTGGATATGCGACAAACCGGTCTGCTCGAGGAAGTCACGGCGGAATACCTCGTCGTCCACGGCGTGTTCCTGGAGGGCCTTCCAGCCGCCGCTGTGTATGAGGATGCCGTGGGAAAGGTCCAGCCCCAACCCGGAGATCTGCCGGAGGAGGTGCTGCCACACCATGAACGTGAACCCGAAGATGAGGAACGGGCGGTTGCCGTGTTCGCCGAGAAAGTCGACAAGGCCGGCGACATCGAGCTGCATGCCCTCGTCGAGCAGGTACCGCGGCTGGCGGGCGAAGGTCATCATGCCGAGGATGCCGGCCCCACGGGCGCTGAACTGGGCCCGATCGCGGATCACGCCCGGCCAGTCGACGATGAGCATGGGCAGGCGGTCGTGGCCCAGGACGGTCGTCATGATCGCCGCCAGCGCCTCGGCCTGGGCCTGGGCGGTCGATCGATCCAGGTAGACGCGGCTGACCGGATCCCCGCTGGTCCCGCTCGAGGTCAGCGTCTTGTACACATCCGCGTCCGGGACGCTGACCAGGCGATGGCTCTTGAATAGCCCGATCGGGATCCAGGGCAGCTCCGAGACAGTACCTGCGCCCGCGAAACCGGGGAAGAATGCGTCGGTGACCCTGGCGTAGGCGTCCGATGCGCCGTGATGGTGCAGGTGGAGTTCGTTCAGCCGCTCGACGAGCAAGGTTTCCTTCTGTGCCTGCGGCAGGCTGTACTGCGGCAGCGACAGGAGTTTCTCGGCGCTCACCTGACAAGGGCCTCGAGCGCGGCGTAGTTGACCTTGCCGCTGGGCATGCGGGGCAGCGCATCGACGCGGCGCAGCTGGATCACCTGGTAGTGGAGGGAGAGGGCGCGCGAAAGCTCAATGCGCAGTCGCCCGAGGGAGTCTTCGTCCCCGTACTCGCAAAAGGCGACGATCGTTTCATCCGTACCCACCACGGCCGTCGGTCCGTTGGGCGCCAGGCGCGCCTCGACTTCATCGAGGTCGACCCGATACCCGCTCACCTTGGATATTCGCTTGGTGCGTCCACTGATGTACAGGCAACCATCCTCGTCAAGGTACCCCAGGTCCCCGGTGTGCAGGCGTCCGCCGAGTTCGTCGCCGCGCGCGAGATCGGCCCGCCCGGTGGCGTAACCCATCATCACGTTGGGGCCGGTGTAGACGATCTCGCCGGTGACCGCCGCACGGTCCGTGGCAACGCCCTGGACCTCTATCTCCAGGCGCCCGCCGGGGATTGCCCGACCCGCAGACCCGAGTTTGCGCGGCAGGAAGTCGGCGGGCAGGATCGCGATCCGGGCGGTCGCCTCCGTCTGGCCGTACATGACGAAGAAACGTCCACCTCGGCTCGCCATCAGGCGATGGAACCGCTCCACTCGAGTATCGTCCAGCTTGCCTCCGGCCTGTGTCATCGTCCTAAGGTCGGGAAGGTCGAATCGATCGAAGCCGATCCTTTCGAGGAGCTGGTACGAGTAGGGGACCCCGGCGAACGAAGTGCATCGGTGGCCCCGGACGACGTCCCAGAAAGGCTGCTCGAGCGGGCCGCGATCCGTAAGAACGACGCACGCACCAATTGCGAGATGGCTGTTCAGCACGGACAGTCCGTACGAGTAATGGAGTGGCAGGCTGGAGACGGCGCGGTCCGAGGCGACGATCGCCAGCGCGGTCGCGATGGAACGGGCGTTACTGCTGACCGCGCTGGTCGCAAGCCGGACGAACTTGGGGCTGCCGGTCGTGCCGGACGTCGGCAGAAGGACGCCGAGGTCGGGGTGAAGAGTTCCGCCACCTGCTTCAGATCGCGCCCAGCCGATTCCCCCCGTCCGGAGCTCCTGGGTTCGGTATCCGCAGTCGGCGATCGCGCTTGCGCCAGCCTTCGGGTCGGCCGAGGCCAGGACGAGCTCCGGGCTGTAGCGTGCGAGAAGATCGGTCAGGACGTCTTCGCGCACGGCCGAGTCGAGAAGCATGACCGAGTGGCCGGCCTCGACCGCGGCGAGATAGGCGATGACCGTGGCGGGATCATTGCGGCACAGGCAGAAGACCAGCGATTTGCGCGGTCGCCCCAGGAGATCGGCGGCAACCCGGATGGCAGCCCCCAGCCTTCCGTAACTCCATACCTCTCCACCGGCCGAATCAACGAGGGCCGGCGAATCGGGTTCGGTCGCCAGGTCAGGGATCACGTCACAACCTCTCGGCGATGTCAGAGCACCTGCCCGCCGTCAACTCCGAGAACCTGGCCCGTTACGTACGAGGCTCGCTCGGATGCCAGGAACGCAATCACCTCGGCGACCTCCTCTGGCAGACCGAACCGGCCGAAGCCGATCCCGGCGAGACGCTCCTCCAGCCACGCCGGCGACAGGCTGCGGAGCATGTCCGTGTCGATCATGCCGGGCGCCACGGCGTTCACCCGGATGCCCAGCGGCGCGAGCTCTTTGGCCGCCGACCGCATGATGCCGAGTATCCCGGCCTTCGAGGCGGCATAGGCGGCCTGGCCCGTGTTGCCGTTGGTTCCCACGATCGAGCTAACCAGGATGATCGACCCTCGACGGGCACGTGTCATCAGCCTGGATGCGGCCTGGACAGTGTTGAGGGCACCGGCGAGATTCACGGCGAACGTTTCGGCGACCGCGTCGGGCGAGATCATTCCCAACCGGTCCTGCCGGAGGATGCCAGCGTTGGCAACGGCGACGTCCAGCCGACGATATCGTTGGAATATCTCCCGGAACAGAGCATCGAGGCTCGCGGGTTCGCCGACGTCGCACGCCAGACCGACGGCGGGAACGCCGAAGTCGGATTCAAGCTGCGCGGCGCGCTCTGTCGTGGTCCCGGAATTGCGACCACACACCACAACGGTCATCCCATCGCGAGCGAGAGCCCGTGCCGTTGCCCAGCCGATGCCACGCGTGGACCCGGTCACGAGGGCGACCCGGCCGTCAGCCATCGAAGGTGACGCCATGGCGCTTCAGGATCTCCACGCACGCCGAGAAGCTGCTGAGACCGAGGACGTCGGTGGTGTCGAACATGACATCGAACGTCATCTCGATCGTCGTCACGAGGGTCAAATGGGCCAGGGAATCCCACTCCACGATGGAGCGGTATTCGAGCCCGGTTACGTCGTAGCCTTCCGGCAACCCCAGTGCCGTAACGAACGCTTCCCGCAGGCGATCGAGTGGCAAGTTGACCTCCTGTGTTGTGACCATTTACGGTCACCATAGCATTCCGCGAAGGCCTATCTACCCGCCGAAGGTCCGTTGCCGGCCGTGGCGAGGGCCCGGATGGGCGCGTCGTTCTCGGTTTCCGGACCCGCTTGGTGTTTGTAACGGCATCTGACAAGCGACTGTGGGCGCAGACTCCGGGAGTCTATGATGGCCGCCCCGAGATTTCGACAGCAGGAGCCGGCTGTAGATGTCTTCCAGCGATGGATCTTCGACCGTTGACGAACGGCGCGCGGTAGATCCGGACTCTCGCGTCCTGGAGTTCGCCGCCAATCGATTCCGGAAGGACATTCGAGCGGCCACGACGGCCGATCTGGGGGCGATGGCCCACATCCACGCTACCAGCGGTACCCCGGGACTCCTCGCGGACCTGGGAGAGCCCTTCCTTCGAGATGTCTACTACGGCGGGCTCCTGGCTTCTCCCCTTGGAAAGGCCCTGGTTATCGAGATCGGCGGAAAGGTTGCGGGGTTCGCGACCTACAGCCTGGATTCCAGCCGGCTCTTCTCGGACATCTTCCGACGCCGCCCGGGGAGGACGTTGTTGGCCCTCGGGCGCGCCTCTGTGAGAAAGCCACGGGTCCTTGTCGACTTCGCCCAAACGGTGCTGTCAGTCCGAAAAGTCGGCGATGGGTGGGATATTCCAGCTGAGGCCGTCAGTCTGGAGATCGCGCCCGCGTTCCAGGGGTTCGGGCTTGGCTTCGTGCTCCTGCAGTCCGCGGTGAATGACCTTCGAGCCGCCGGCGCCACTCGGATCAAGGCAAGGATCCTGGCCGAGAATCATGCGGTTGAGCGATTGCACCCGCCCCTCGGCTTCCGGCGGGGAGCATCGTTCCGACTCCACGGCAGGGATTGGATACTGATGATTTACGGCGATGAGAACTGAGAGCAGTTACGGCTGGCTGGTAGCCGCGGATCCCGTCCGGCGGGCCCGGCTGGCGGCTGATGTCGAGCGACTGTTTGAGGCCGGCGGTCCCGCTCCTGGGCTCCCCGCAGGTCCGCGGGGCTTCCTGGACTTCGAGACGGAGATGCTCGTCGGACGCTATGTCTCCAGCCCTCGGCCACTATTCGCGCGGCTGCCGTTCGACTACAGGCTCGTGCCATCACCTGTCCGTGTAGTCGGTCTCGCGATGCTCGATCGCCTGCACGGCGCCGGCACCGTCGCGGATTACCCAGCATGGCCCTTGGAGCCGCGGCTCGACGACTTCCGTGCCGGACTCTGGGCGGAGGCCGCAGCACGTGCCGGCATCAGTCTGACGGTCCCGAGCTATCGCGAGGGCCACCGTGGAGCTGTAGTGCTGACTCACGACATCGACTCGCGTGCCGACATCGGAGGTATCGCGGGCATCCGCGGGCTCGAGCGCGGCTACGAACTGCCGTCCTCGGTAGGGTTCGTACCCGAGATCAGCTGGCCGGATCAAGAAGTGATCGAGGGACTGATCAGCGACGGCTGCGAGGTCTACTGTCACGACATCCGCCACGACGGGAAGCTGGCGTACAAGAGCTCTTCGGCCGCTCGATCCGACTTCGATCGGTTCCTCGACAAACACGAGGCTGCTCGGCCGCTTCTCAGAGGGTTTCGGTCCGGGCAATTGCTGATGACCTCGGGCCTGCTCGGATCTCTGGAGAACTGGTTCGAATACGACCTATCGCTGCCGGACACGGAGAGGGGCGGCCCATACGGTCCGCGTGCTGGTTGCGGAACGGTATACCCGTTCCTCGTTGGGGGCCTGCTCGAGATCCCCCTGACGATGCCGCAGGACTTCTATCTCATCAATGTCGAGCATTGCGACTCCGCTCAGATGCTGTCGGTCTGGCGCGACAAGCTGGAATCAGTGCTCTCTCGAGGCGGCGTGGCGGTCGTGAACACGCATCCCGTTTGGACCAACCCGAAGCGCGCGGGCGTCTGGGCCGCCTACGACGGATTGCTGTCCACGATCGTCTCGTCCGATGCCTGGGTGACGACGCCTTCGCGTCTGCGCGAATGGCTGCTGGGCCGCCGTGGCGGGCTCGATGGGCCTGCGTCGCAGACCTGACTTCGAGGTTACGCTGACACGACCGAGACGTCCTGCCTCGCCCTATCACACGGCGATGGCGGCGAGTGGAGTCCGTCGGCGTGACCGGACGGGTGGGCGGCCATATGCCGGGTGAGCCCTAGCGGGCTGAAGCAGTTCCCGATCTGGTCTCGATACGGGCCGGGTGTCTGGCCTCCCAGGCTTCGATCTCCGGCAGGCGGGAGAGGACGTAGCCGATCTCGTCGGTGCCGGCCAGGATCATCGTCCGGGCGAACGGGTCGATCTCGAAAGCGAACGAGTCGCCGTCCGGTAGCGTCACCCTCTGGGCCTGGAGGTCGACAGTCCACTCGCCGTCCGCGTTGGCGGCAAGGACGGCCTGGAGGGCCGCGTACCGATCCTGAGTGACGACGACGGGGAGCAGCGCGTTCTTCAGGCAGTTGCCCTTGAAGATGTCCGCGAAGCTGGTGCTGACGATGGCGCGGATGCCCCACGCCCGCAGCGCCCAGGGGGCGTGCTCGCGCGACGAGCCCGAGCCGAAGTTGTCGCCCACGAGAAGAATCTGGCGGCCGGCGTTGTGCGGCTCATCGATGAACGAGGGCGGCACGCGGCGAGCGCCGTCCGGCGTGAAGCGCCAGTCGAAGAAGAGCGCGTCGGCCAGGTTCGCCTTGTCCGTGATCTTGAGGAATCGGGCCGGGCAGATCTGGTCCGTGTCGATGTTGGAGCGGGGGATCGCGATGACGCGGCTGGTAGTCGTGCTGAAGGCTTCGGGCATGTCAGTGGGCCTCCCCGGCCGGGCTCTGCGAGGCGGCGCCGCTCACGCCGGGCAGCGTGCGCGGATCGGTGACGACGCCGGTTACGGCGCTTGCGGCTGCGGTCAGCGGCGAGGCGAGGAAGGAGCGTCCGCCCTTGCCTTGGCGACCCTCGAAGTTGCGGTTCGAGGTNNGCCGGGCTCGAGCTGGTCGCCGTTCATAGCGATGCACATCGAGCAGCCCGACTCGCGCCACTCGGCGCCGGCCGCGGTGAAGATCTCGTTGAGGCCCTCGCTCTCGGCCTGGCGCTTGACCTGCTGCGATCCGGGGACAACGAGGACGCGAAGTCCGTCGGCGATGTGGCGGCCCTTGAGCACCGAGGCGGCGGCCCGCATGTCTTCGATTCGGCCGTTGGTGCATGAGCCGATGAAGACGACGTCGAGCTTCTGGCCGGCGATCGCCTGGCCGGGCTGGAGGCCCATGTAGGCGAGGGCGCGCTCGAGGTCGGCCGAGGCGGCCGGCCCGACTTCGGCCGACGTTGGGACGCGGCCGCCGATCCCGATCCCCATGCCCGGGTTGGTGCCGTAGGTGACCATTGGTTCGAGCGCGTCGCCGTCGATGACGATAGTTCGGTCGTATGGGGCACCTGCGTCGGTCGGCAGCTTGCGCCAGGCGGCGACCGCCTCGTCCCAGGCCGCTCCCTGCGGCGCGAACTTGCGACCCTTGAGGTAGGCGAAAGCGGTCTCGTCGGGGGCGATGAGGCCGGCGCGAGCGCCGCCCTCGATGGACATGTTGCAAACCGTCATCCGCTCTTCCATCGACAGAGCCCGGATGGCGTCGCCGGTGAATTCGAAGACGTGGCCGGTCCCGCCGCCGACGCCGATCCTGGCGATCAGGGCGAGGATGATGTCCTTGGCCCCGACTCCCGGCTGGAGGCGGCCCGTGATCTTCACTTCGAACGTCTTGGGTTGGCGCTGGAGCAGCGTCTGTGTGGCCAGGACCATCTCGATCTCGCTCGTCCCGATGCCGAAGGCCAGGGCCCCGAAGGCGCCGTGCGTGGCCGTGTGGGAGTCGCCGCAGACGATGGTCATGCCCGGCTGCGTGAGCCCAAGCTCCGGTCCGATTACGTGGACGATGCCGCGCGACGCCGAGCCCTTGCCGTAGAAGGGGATGCCGAACTCGCGGCAGTTCTCCTCGATCTGGGCAAGTTGCTTGCGGGCCAGCTCGTCCAGAATCGGCAGCGACGGATCCAGCGTGGGGATCGAGTGGTCCGCGGTGGCCACGGTCTGGCCGGGCCGGCGAACCTTGAGCCCGCGCTCGCGCAGGCCGGTGAATGCTTGCGGGCTGGTGACCTCGTGAACGAGGTGTAGGTCGATCGCGAGGATTGCCGGCGCGCCGGGCTCGGACGCCGTGACGTGGGCGTCCCAGATCTTCTCTACAAGGGTGCGCGGTCTGTCGGCCATGGTTTCTCTCGCGATTCGATAGTCCCGCCTCATCGGCTGGCGCAGGCCAGCCGCGCGGACGGGGGTGTTCGAGGTTACCAGAACGCGTCAAATCGCGACCGATGGGCCGCCCGCCGGCTCGCCCGGGAAGCAATTGACTGGGTGCGGCTACGACAGCTCGAACTCGCGGCGCAGGCTGATGTCGCGCGAAGAACGCCCGACCGCGACCTCGAAGCGGCCGGGCTCGATGCGCCACGAGTGGTGGGCGGTGTCCCAGTAGGCCAGGTCGCGGTCCTCGAGCGCCATTGCCAGCTCGGCGACTTCCCCGGGCGCGAGCCGGACTACGGAGAAGCCCTTGAGCTCGCGCTGCGGCCGCGGCACGGAGCTCTCGAGATCGGCGACGTAGACCTGGACGACTTCCTTGCCGGGGCGTGAGCCGGTGTTGCGGAGCCGGATGCGGAGTTCCAGCGGCTCGCCCGGGGCTCGGCCCTCGGAGGCCAGTTCGAGCGACTCGAACTCGAAGGTGGTGTAGCCGAGGCCGTGCCCGAAGGGGAAACGCGGCTCGACGCCTGCGGCATCGAAGGCGCGGTAGCCGATGTTGACGCCTTCGCGGTACTCGAGCACTTCGTTTGGACCGGGCGTCAGGTCGTAGGCGGGATAGTCGACGGCGCGGCGAGCGATCGTGACCGGCAGGCGGCCACCCGGCTCGGCGATCCCGAGCAGGACGTCGGCAAGCGCGTGGCCGAACTCCTGGCCGGGAAGCCAGGCATAAATGATGGCGGCCACTTCGTCGGCCCACGGCAGGTGCATCGGGCAGCCGGCGTTGACCACGACGATCGTCCTGTGGTTTGCTGCGGCGACGCGCTCCACCAGTTCGTTCTGGCGGCCGGGCAGCGTGACCGTCTTGCGGTCGCGACCCTCGGTCTCCCAAGCTTCGTCGTTGCCGACTACCACGATCGCCACGTCGGCCGAAGCTGCCGCGGCGACGGCGGCTGCCATCAGGTCCGTGGCAGCCGGGGCGGCGCAGCCGAGGGCCATAAGGCTCGGGTCGTTGCTGACGGAGTGGGCTTCGGCAACGACCAGCACGGGCCTGCCGGCCTCGAGCTCGAAGGCGGCGCCGTGCTCTCTGCCCTCGAACAGTGCAGTTGGAATGTCGACGCCGGCCGGAGCCGCCCATTGGTCGGCGCCGAGCTTGCCGTCGACGAAGAAACGCTGCCCTCCGAGGCCGCGCATGGCGATCTTGTGGGGGCCGTCCATCTCCGGCGTGAACCGGGCCGACAGCCGGGCGAAGAAGTTGTCCTGCGCCACGCCGACCGGCAGGTCGCCGAACATGTGGAGCGTGCTCGACGGCACGTTGTAGCGGGCGATCGGCCGCCCAACCGGCTCCTGGCCGGCCCACCACTCGACCGTGAGACCGGGCTGGCCCTCCAGGTCTGTCAGGCCCATCCGGGTCAGCGGCGGCAGGAATAGGTCGATCCCGGGACCTGGTTCGTGCACGACTTCCACGCTCGGCGGCAACGCCGCGCGCATGCCTTCCACGGGGCTGACGGCGTACGGGGCGTCGATGTGGGCGGCGCCCCCGCCCTGGATGCACGGCGTCGCCGCATTGGGCCCGACGACGGCCACTCGTCGAAGATCGGCCGTGGCCAGGGGCAGGATGTCGTCGTGGTTGGAGAGCAGCACGAACGACTCGGCGGCAGCGCGCCGGACCAGGGCGGCGCCCTCCGGGTCCGAGAGCAGGACCGGAGTCGACCCTTCGGGCGCCCGCGTGGCGGCGCCGCCGGCTTCGGCGGTCGCGTCCGGGGCGCCTTCCCGGAGCGCGCCGGTGCGAGCGGCGAGGGTCAGAATTCGGGCCGCGGCCCGGTTGAGCGTCCCTTCGTCAACTTCGCCCCGTCGGACGGCGGTGGCCAGATGCGGCCCCAGTTGTTTCGCCGGCCCGGGCATCTCCAGGTCCAGCCCGGTCATGACCTCGAGCGTGTCGTTGGTGGCGTGCCAGTCCGACATGAGCACGCCATCCCAACCCCATTCGTCGCGGAGAATGCCACCGACCAACTCCTGGTTGCCGGTGCAATGGACGCCGTTGACGCGGTTGTACGCCGCCATCATCGACCAGGCCCCGGCCCCCGCCGCGGCCTCGAACGGGACCAGGTAGACCTCGCGCAGCGTCCGTTCGTCGATGATGCAGTTGACCGTCGTCCGGCGCGTCTCGGAGTCGTTGCCGACGAAATGCTTGGGGCAGGCGGCGACGTCCTGCGACTGCATGCCGGCCACATACGCAGCGCCGAGCTTGGCCGCGAGGACCGGATCCTCCGAATAGGACTCGAAGACGCGGCCGCCGAGGGGCGATCGGACGAGGTTGATCACCGGGCCGAGCATGTAGTCCACGCCGGCGCGCTTGGCCTCGAAACCGATCCGCTTGGCGACCTGGGCGACGAGGGCCACGTCCCAGGTCGCGCCGAGGCCCGTGCCACACGGAGTGCACGTGGCGCTCGAACCCTCCGGGAAGGTGACGCGACGCACGCCGTTGGGTCCGTCCAGCGTCAGCATCGGCTTCAGCCCGATGGAAGGGGCGCCGGCCGGGTGCCAGGCGTCGATTGCGCCCGTCAGGGCCGCCCGCTCTTCGATGCTGAGCGAATGGACCAACTCGTCGATTCGCTCGCGAGTGACGGACTTCCGGGGCGGGCTCTCGTTCGACTCGGTCATCGGGTCCTTCCGGGGGTCGTGGGCGGACTGGGTGAATCGTACTGCCGAAATCGAAGGCCGGGGTCGCGTCATGGGGGATCACATGCGGCCGCGTGTGGCCTAACCTGTGGCCGTGCACCAAGTCCGCCGGCCTATCGGTGGAGCGGGGAGGTCAAGGGGGCAGCGATGGTCGTCGCGAACGAGACATCAAGGGTCGGCGAGAGCTCGCCGGTGCCAGCCGGCGGAAGCAACGGCCACGGGACAGGGGCAGGCGCTTCGGACTCGGGCCCGGTGGCCTGGGGCGAAGGCCTGGCGTACCCGGAGTGGGTCCAGGGACTCCTGCCCGCGGTGCACGACGGCTTCAAGGCCGTGAACAAGTACGTCAGCGTGCCCGCTCTGAAGATGGGCCTGGGTTCGTACATGTCGAATCCGCTGACCGGCTACCTGATGGTCCTGCGGACCCGAGGCCGCAAGAGCGGGGAAATGCGCGACGCACCGCTTGGATACACGATCGTCGGCGAGCACGTCTACTGCATCGCCGGATTCGGCCGCCCGACGCACTGGTTCCAGAACGTCCTGGCCGATCCGCGAGTAGAGGTGATCCTGCCGGGCCGATCCTTCTCAGGCGTGGCCGAGGAGGTCGTCGACGCCGAGGAGCGCCGCCGCGTGACGGCGCCCCTGATGCGAAGCATGGGCGTGATCGCGGGCATGTTCGGCATGGGCAACCCGTGGCGCGACACTCCGGAAGAGATTGCCCGTAAGTGCGAGGGCATGCCCCTGGTTCGCGTCCGGGCCACCGGCATCGCCGCCGGCCCGGAGGACCCGGGCGGCCGCTACTGGATAGTGCCGCTGGCGGCGAGTGTCGTCCTGGCCGCTTTCTGGCTGAGAAACAGGAGGCGCGGAAAGGCATGACCCGCGAGAGCCTGGAGTCGAAGCCTGAGCCCGCGGTCGCGATCGGGCCGCGGGCGGGCCGATCGCGGGTCGCCCAGCTGCTTGCCCGGAAGCTGGCTCTGGGTCGGGCCATTCTGGCCCGTCTGTTCGACCAGAGGGACACAGTCAACAGACGCCTGACGATCGGCCTCGGCGTCATTGCCGGCGCCGGTTGCCTTCTGGGTCTCCCGGATCAGCTCAACGCCTTCCCGCTTGGCAACGACATCGAGCTTCCGCTGCGCGCCGCTTCCCACTGGGCAAACGGGGGTCAGGCGTATCCCGCCTCGGCGATGCTCGTCCAAAGAGGGCCGGACCTGCCCTACCTCTATCCGCCTTTTCTCCTTCCGTTGATGGCGCCGATCGCGGCGCTGCCGCGCGATCTCGTGACGTCGCTCTGGCTGATCCTCTGCCTGGCCTGTGCCGTGTGGACATGCCGCAGGCTGAGCGTCCCCTGGCCGGCGGTCCCATTCCTTCTGGCTTGGCCGCCCTTCGCCGAAGGTCTGATCGTCGGCAACGTTCAGATCTTCTCGTTCGCTGCCTTCGTCGCTCTCTTCTACGAACCCGGCCCGGCGATCCTGCGGCCGAGGATGTTCCTTCCTGCCAGAGATGCAGTGAACGGTCTGCTGGCCGCAGTTGTCGGTGTGTTCAAGATCACGCAGGTTCTTCCCGGCCTCTATCTCGCCCGCAGCCGCTTGCGTGCGGCCGTGATCGGGGTGGCCGCAGTCGTGGCGATGGCGATCGCCATGCTGCCGCTCACCGGCATTGCTATCTACGGGGACTGGTTGGCCCAATTGCAGAGGGCAGCCGATCCCAACTGGATCGTCGGGGGCGTGGCCCTGGCTCGCCTCATCGGTATACCGGCGATCCCCTTGATGGCTCTGGGAATTGCGATAACGATGGCCGCTCGGGCGCGGGATGGTGGGGCCTGGATCGGAATTGCCCTCATCATCGCCACGCCTAGCGTCCACGGCTACACGTTCCTATTCTTGCTCCCCGGTCTGCTTACGATTCGCCGCGACTATGGGATCGTGCTCGCGACCCTGTTCCTGGGCGTCTATCACGGGGTGGCGTGGTGGCTCGCCTGGGCGATTGTTGTCTACCTCCTGTTTGCCTCGAGTCGCTGGTCCTGGATGCGCAGGCCCAACGATGTCGGGGCTGCGCGAGGTTCTGCCGAGCCGGAGCCGGAGCCGGCGCCGGCTAGTGTCGGGCTGCCGTGAACATTCCCAATCGCTGGGTCCGATCCGATCGGTTCCGACAGGTCGCCTCGCGAGCACTTCTCGACGTTGGCCTCGCAGTGGGCGGGTCTCTCGCCCTGGCGTCGTTCGTCACCATCGCCGGAGACCACGGCGGTCTCGGATACGACACGCCGTCGTACTGGGAGGCCGGTCGTCACGTCCTGGACGGAACTCCCCTTTACCAGCGTGACCCGTACACGACGCTGGCCCTGTACACCTACCCGCCGATCTTCGCCCAGCTTTGCGTGCCTTTCGCGCTCCTGCCGGAGCTCGTGTTTGCCTGGATGTCCCGCATCTTCGCGGTCCTTTGCCTGCGCTACATAACCGGATCGTGGCGAGCAACGGTTGTGAGTTGCATCTTCCTGCCCGTTCTAATCGAGCTCTCGATCGCGAACGTGACCCTGGAGCTGGCGGCCTGTCTGATGTTCGCGATGCGGGACCGTCGAGGCGCATATCTGTTGCCGTGGGCGGCGATGATCAAGTTCGGACCGGCGCTGCTGGTCCCGTACCTGTGGTTGCGCAAACCCGAGACGAGACTCCCGCTGGTCGTCGGAACGCTCGTCTTCCTGGCTGCCTGCCTGGCTTCGTTCGTGCTGGCACCCGCGGCGTGGTCCGACTACGTGAATATGCTCCGCTTCCAGAACGTGACCGCTCTCTCGGGCCAGGGAGTGATCAACCTGATCCCGTCCGGCGGGGGTGTCGATTTCGTCGCTCGTTTCGCGCTCGCCGGAGCCGTATCGGTCGTGGCTGCAGTATGGGGACGTGGCTGGCTGGCGTACGCGGCGGCTTCCATCACATGCCCGGTCATGGCATTCAGCCGGTTGGCTCCGCTCGTTGGCTTGTGGCGGTTCCGACGCCCGGCCGAGTTCCAGTCGCCCTCCGACCGCGAGGTCGCCGCGGGGGAGGCGTTGGCATGACCGCAACCCCACTCGGGCTCAGCGCCAGGGTCGCAGCACGCCTGCCCGCCTACCGCCGGCCGACCATCGTCGGGCTGTCGATCTTCGGCTTCGTCCTGTTCGCATGGCTGATGCTGATCGTGCCGAGCGCCCCCCATTTCACCAGCATGGTGGGCTTCGACTGCTTTGCGTACTGGGCCGTGGACCCGTCCCATCCCTATCAGGCGGCGTTGGGCACCATCGGCTCGTTCACCTATTCGCCGGCGTTCGCCCTCGCTCTCAGCCCGATCCGACCGCTGCCGTTCTGGATGTTCTTTACGGTCTGGGACGCCTTCCTCATCGTCAACCTGGTGTGGCTGACCGGGCGGATGACGCTGGTGTGGCTTGTATTCCTGCCGGTCCCGCTCGAGCTCTACCACGGCAACGTCCACATCCTGCTGGCGACCGTCTGCGTGCTGGGGTTCGAATATCCGGCCCTCTGGTCGATCGGCNNCTCGGTGCCACGGCGGCCATATCGGCCGTCTCCTTTGCCATCGCTCCCGGCGCGTGGTTCGACTGGGCCAACTTCCTGCGCGACTCGAGCTCAGCCGGGCCACAGGTCAACGGTGGCTACGAGTACCTCCTGCCACCGCTCTGGCTCCGACTCGGCGCGGCGGCCGCGCTGGTCGTCTGGGGCGCCCGGACCGATCGACGCTGGGTGGTCCCGGTCGCGGTGGCGATCTCGATGCCGGTCATCTGGCCGATCACGCCCGCGATCCTCGTGGCGCTGCCGCGCCTCCGCCGCAAGACCGCCCCGGTGCCCGGCGCCGAGGTTGAGGCCGTAACAGCCGAACACGCCGCGATGCCAGCGGCCTGAACACCACCCGACCGACCCTCGCTACAATCGCTTCGGCCGCGTCCCCGTCATCTCCAATCGCCCACCTCGACTGTCGCCCGCGCAGGGGAATCTTGATGTTCGATCGGCTCGGCTGGCTGGTCCTGCGGCTCCGCTATGTGCTGGTGGCCGGCTGGCTGATCGCCGCGGCGCTCTTCGGGATTCTCGCCCCGTCCCTGTCGCAGGCCGGCTCCGCCGACGAAACGAGTTTCCTGCCGCGCGATGCCGAGTCCTTGGCGGCTCGCCAGGTCATCGCCGAAGCCTTCCCCGCTGACTCTTCGGCATCGATCGCGTTGATCGTCTTCTCGCGGTCGGGCGGGCTGACCGACGCCGACCGGTCTGCAATCGAGGGTCTGCGTGGCTACTTCGAGGGAGCCGGCCACCCCGACATCGTCAAGGCATACGTCACGGCAGAACGCACGACGTCGCTGGCCTCGATGTTCCGCAGCTCGGATGACGTCGTCGAACTGGCGCAGATAGATCTCACCACGCCGTCGTTCCTGCCCCGCACCAACGACGCGATCGATGACATCCGCGCCCATCTCGCGAGTTCCGGCGCCTTGCCGGGCGGGCTCTCGGCGCAGGTGACCGGCCAGGCGGGGATCGGCCGCGACTACCTGCAGGCCATCGAAGACGGGACGAGTCGCACGACGCTGGTCACGATCCTGCTGGTCGTTATCGTCCTGATGCTCATCTACCGTGCCCCTCTTGCGGCGCTGGCGCCGTTGATCACGATCGGGTCGGCCTTCCTCGTGGCGCGCGGCGTCCTCGGGTTCCTTGCCCAGGGCGGCTGGCAGCTTTCGTCTGTGCTGGACTCCTTCATCGTCGTGCTCGTCTTCGGCGTCGGCACCGACTACACGATCTTCCTGATATCGCGCTTCCGCGAGGAGCTGGGCCGGCACGACCATGACGAGGCGCTCCGGGTCACGGTCAGCCGCATCAGCGCCGTCATCACCGCCTCCGCGGCGACGGTCGTCGTGGGGCTGGCGTCCATGGTCGTGGCGCGGTTCGGGATGATCCAGACCACGGGTCCGGCGCTGGCGATCACCATCGTCGTCACGCTGCTGGCGGGACTGACCCTGACGCCCTCGCTGCTGGCGATCTTTGGGCGGCGGCTCTTCTGGCCGGCCCACGAAGCCACTCGCACAGTGGCCGATGAGGACCGGGGATTCTGGGCGGCACTTGCGCGGCGGATCACTGCCCGGCCCGGGCTGCTCGCTGCGATCGTGCTTGTTTTGCTGGCGATCCCTGCNNGCCGAGTCGCGGGTGGGCTTCGAGACGCTGAGCCAGCACCTGGCCGAGGGCCAGTTGATGCCGCTGACGGTGTTGGTCAAGGCGCCTGCGAGCCCGAATGCCTTCACCTCGCAGCAGGGTCTGGCGGACGTTGGGGCGCTCGAAAAGTCGATCGCCGCCCTGCCGGACATCCAGTCGATCCGGAGCGTTGTCGATCCGCTCGGTGAGGGCAAGGTCTCGGACCTGCTGCGGCCGTCGATCCAGCTGAGCGAGATGGCCTCGGCATTCCGCAAGCCGTCGAGCCCGGACATCAACGTCCAGCTCGGCGACGCTGCTCTGGCCGGCGTCAAGTCGACAGCGAGCTACGTCGGAGGGCTCGGGACCGCGTTTGCGACTCTCCCCGAAGACTTCCTGGGGGAGACCGGTGCGGATCTTGCGACGGTCGAGAACGGCCTGGTCGCAACGCGAGCCCAGGCGCTCGTCCCCAACCAGCTCGACACCATCGTCAAGCAGGTCCAGGCCGCCGTTTCGGGCGGCTCGTCGTCGGCGGCGGATACGGCGGCGCAGCTCACCGCCCTCAAGTCCTACCTCGATGAGCTGGGCACGGCGGATCCCGCCGTCAAGTCCGTGGCGGTTTACCAGTCGGCCGAGAATGCCGTCGCGGTCCTGGCAACCAGCGCCAACCCGGTCGCATTCGCGCAGCTCGTCGGCTCGCTGGGAGACCTCTCGACGTGGTTCACGGCGCAGCCGGCCGCGTTCTACTTCGCCCCCTCCTCAGTGAAACCGACCGCGGACCAGGTCGTCGCGCAGCAGGCCATGGCCGCGGCCCGAACCCGGCTCCCGGACGAACTGGACCGGCTGGCCGCCAACTTCCACGATACCCTGTACGCCCCGCCGGATCTCCGCGCCGCCTACGTGTCGACCGACGGAACCGTCGTTCGCCTCTACGTCACGACCACGACCAACCCGTACGACACGAATTCGTTCCAGACGGTCCGCGACCTGCGGGCGCTGCTGGCGACGGACCCCGGCCGCTTCGGTGCCGACGCGCAGGTAACCGTCCAGTCGTACGTCGGCGGATCTACCGCCGAGTTCGCCGACGTCCAGGACACGATTTCGGCCGACTTCCTGCGCGTCGCCGCGATCACGATCGCCGGCATCCTGATCGTCCTGATCCTGCTGCTGCGCGCCCTGGTGGCCCCGGTCTACCTGGTCCTGACCGTGCTCCTCTCGTACGCCATGAGCCTGAGCGTGTCGGCGATCATCCTCCAGCACCTCTTCGGCCAGCCGGGGATGAACTATTTCATACCACTCATGGTCTTCGTGTTACTCGTGGCCCTCGGGTCGGACTACAACATCTTCCTGATGTCGCGGGTCCGGGAGGAAAGCGCCACGCGCGGACTGCTCCCGGGGATCCGCGTGGCCTCGGCGCGGACTGGCACCGTCATCACCTCGGCCGGTCTGATCCTGGCCGGGACGTTCGGTGCGCTGGTGACCTCCCCGCTGCAGCTGCTCTTCCAGGTCGGTCTCGCTGTGGCACTCGGCGTCCTGATCGACACGTTCGTCGTGCGGAGCCTGCTCGTGCCGGCGATCACGGCCTTCGTCGGGGAACGGGCCTGGTGGCCGTTCCACCGTCGAGGGGCATGACGGCCCGGGTGTAAGCCCAGTCCGGGAACCCGCGCTCTCGAGTTCCGACACGCCGGGACTCGATCCGCGCGTGCCCGCGGGACGCCGCTGCCGGCCCGCTCCGCCCGGATTTGCCCGGGCCCGGTGGCGCTCCGGCGACCCTTGTTGCGAACTTTGCAAAGACTCTTGACAAAGCCCGTATCCTGACTTTGTCAGCGTTCTGGACAAAGCCGCCCACGACCAGGCTACGTAGTCCCGGAGGAGCCTGGGCCGGGCCGCTTTGCCAATCGCCCACCATCGACGAGGCATCGACCCCGACCATGGACCGCCCGATCAAAGCGACACTCCGCGAAGCCCGCGTACACAACGAGCGGCTCGTTCTAGCGACGATCTACGACGGTGGCCGCGCGAGCCGCGCCGACGTCGCCCGCTTGACCGGCCTCACCCGGACTACCGTCTCGGACGTGGTGGAGGGGCTCCTGGCCGCCGGGCTATGTCGCGAGGTCGGCCGAGGTCCCTCGACCGGCGGCAAGGCCCCGATCCTCCTCGAGGTCCCGGACGAAGCCCGGTTGCTCGTCGGCGTGGATCTCGGCGATCGCGTCTTCACTGCCGCTACCGTCAACCTGCGCGGCGAGATCCTGACCCGCGTCGACGTCCCGTCCGAGGACTCCGATGGTGATGTTGCGCTCGGGCTGGCCCTCGATCTCATAGCCCAGGTCCTCGACGCCTGCGACGGCCCGATCCTCGGCATCGGCATCGGAGCGCCCGGTCTCGTTGATACCGGGACCGGCAAGGTCATCCAGGCCGTCAAGCGCGACTGGCGCCAGCTGCCACTGGGCGAGATCGTGGCCGAGCGGTTCGGCCTGCCGGTCCACGTCGCAAACGACAGCCAGGCGGCGGGCCTGGCCGAGCACGTCTTCGGGGCCGTCCGGGGACCGAACCTGATCACCGTCAAGGTCGGCCAGGGCATCGGCGCCGGGCTCGTCCTCAGCGGTGAACTCTTCGAGGGGGACGGGTTCGGGGCCGGGGAAATCGGCCATACCGTCGTCGATCCGTCGGGAGAGATGTGCCGGTGCGGCCGTCGCGGGTGCCTGGAGACAGTCGCGAGCGCGAGAGCCGTCGTCAACCAGCTGGCGGCTCTGAGCGGCCGGACCGTGACCATGGACCAGGCGCTGGCCGATTTCCGGTCCGGGGATCCGGCAGCTCGACAGGTTGTCCTCGAGGCAGGACGCCACCTTGGGGCGGCGCTCGGCGCCCTCGTCGGGGCCCTGCATGTCCGGCGGATCGTGCTGGCCGGGACGATGACTGCCTTCGGCGATGAATGGCTGAACGCTGTAGCCTCGGCCGCCGCCGGCCACGCCCTCGCGGCGCTCTCGGAAGACACCACATTCGAGATTGGACGGATGGACGACATCGTCGTCCTCGGTGCGTCGGCCCTGTTGATGACGCGCGAACTGGGCATGACCCTTCGCCCGCTTCACCCGGAACGGCGACCTCGGTGGCCCGACGCCACCAATGACAAGACTCCGGTCCAATCGTCGGCTTTGTCCGGACGCACCCCGGTCGGGGTGGTCGCGGAGAAGGGAGGCGTCCCCGGCTGAACGAAGGAGGAAGGAAGACCCGATCCCTGAGAACGACGTGCCTCGCCCGAGGCGCATTCGGAGATCCGAGGAGGAGACAGCTACCGTGATCAAGTCCAGGTTCATTCCTCTCGCTTTTGCGGCGCTGCTCGTTGCGGCGTGCAGCAGCACCAGCGCCACTCCGACGGCCGCCCCGACGGCCGCCCCGACGGATGCCGGAACGGCCGCCCCGACCACGGCCCCGACCGCCGCTCCGACCGCCACGCCCACCCCCGGCACACTGACGGTCTGGCTCATGAACGGTTCGCTGAACGACAACTCCGTCGTCCAGCTCGACACCGAGTTCCAGATTGCCCACCCCGGCTGGAAGGTCAATTACCAGGTCCAGCAGTGGAACGGCATCGTAGACAAGCTCACCACCGCTCTTGCGAGCAATAACCCGCCCGACGTCGTCGAGATGGGCAACACGCAGGCCATCACCTTCGAGGCAGCCGGCGCGCTCATGGACCTCACGAGCAGCCGCGGCGCCCTCAACGGCGGAACCTCGAACGACAGCGCGAGCACCGACCAGGGTTTCATGGCCTCGCTCAATAGCGCGTCGGTTTACAACAGCAAGCTGTTCGCGATGCCGTTCTACGCCGGCGACCGCGTTCTCATCTACCGCAAGGACCTGTTGACCGCCGCCGGCGTCGACCCGACGACCATCACCAGCAAGGACAAGCTCATCGCCACGGCCAAGACGCTCCAGACCAAGAACGCCAGCGTCAAGGACTTCTCCGGCCTCTACGTCGCGGGCCAGAACTGGTACTCGCTGCTCCAGATGATCTGGGACCGCGGCGGTTCCCTCGCCACGAACACCAACGGGACCTGGTCGGCTCAGCTCGAGTCTCCCGAGTCGATGGCCGGCATCCAGGACTATGTCGACTACTACAAGGCCGGCTCCACCGGTCCCACGAACAACGACGAAATGAATCCGCCGGAATACACCCTGTTCCAGCAGGGCAAGGTCGGCATGTTCGTGGGCAACGGTTGGGAGATCAGCAGCGCGATCGGCACCAAGGGCGTCGTTACGTCCGCGGACCAGGTTGGCGTCATGGCCATCCCGAGCGTCACCGACGGCAAGACTCAGCCCGTGTTCCTCGGCGGCTCTGTTCTCGGCATCGCCGCCAAGAGCAAGAACCAGGCTCAGGCCCTCGACTGGCTCAAGCAGTTGACCACGCCTGACGGCCAGCAGATCCTCATCTCAAACGGCTGGATCCCGAACCTCAAGTCGGCCGCCTCCAACATCCCGAGCACTCCAGACACCGCAATCCTGAAAGTCCAGGCTACGGAAGCCGCCGCGGGCAGCGGGTTCACCCCGAACGATCCGCGCTGGGCGGGCGTCGAGGCAAACAACCCGATCAAGACCATGCTCACCAAGATCCTCACGGGCCAGTCTTCGATCGCGAATGCCGCGAAGGAAGCGGACGCCAAGATCAACGCCATCCTGAACGCGGCCCAGTAGGCCCCGCTCCAGGTTTCGCACTGAAGCAGCCGACAGGGAGCACGGGACGCAGTGGACACGCAGCGGATGGCCATCGACCGCCGGAACGCGTCCTTACACTCCGTCGCTCCCCGTCGACACAGAAGCATCAAACGGGCCGCCGGCAAGCTCTTGCCGTACCTGGCGATCATGCCGGCGGTCGTCACCTTCGTAGTCCTGCTCGGCATCCCGGTGGTGCTGGTCATCGAGACGAGCCTCCAGCACTTCGGGCTGCGCGAACTCATCAACGGCGGTCAGACGTGGGTCGGCCTGGCCAACTTCCAGACAATCATCGGCGACCCGGAATTCATCACCGTCGTGATCAGGACATTCGTGTTCATGGCGGCAAACGTGGCCACCACGATCGTCCTCGGAACCCTCGTCGCGATCCTGCTCGAACGACTGAACTCGAAGGTGAGGCTGCTCCTGTCGGTGGCGATGGTCCTCGCCTGGGCAACGCCGGCGCTGACCGGCAGCGTCATCTTCCAGTGGCTCTTCGACAGCAAGCTCGGCATCGTCAACTGGGCCCTGAGCAGCATGGGCGTCTTCGGCGACTGGCTCAATCACTCCTGGTTCGACACCGGCCTGTCCACCTTCGCGATCATTACGCTCCTGATCGTGTGGCAGTCGATCCCGTTCGTGGCGTTCAGCCTGTACGCGGGGATCCTGGCCATCCCGAAAGAGCAGATTGAGGCGGCCCGAGTCGATGGCGCCTCGGAGCGCCAGGTCTTCCGGCACATCACGTTGCCAGCGATCAGGCCGCTCCTGATGATCCTGACCTTCCTGTCCATCATCTGGGACTTCAAGGTCTTCACTCAGATCTACACGATGCTCCAGGGCGGGCCCGACGGACAAACCGTCACTCTTTCGATCTACGCCTACATCAAGGGCCTGAGCGAGAGCCGGTACGGCATCGCCGCCGCGGTCTCCGTCGTGATGGTGATGCTCCTGATGGTTGTTCTCATTCCATACATCCGGAGCATGACGAAGGGCCAGGTGGAGCAGTGAGCCGCCGGGCAAGGCGCGCGGTCGTAAACGGCACCGGCGTCGTCGTCGCTCTGTTGTTTGCCTTCCCCGTCTACTGGATGGTGATCACGGCCTTCAAGGGCGCCGACCAGATCCAGACGTACGTGCCGGTGTTCATTCCCACGCCGACACTGGACAACTTCACCAAGGCGATCTCGCAGCCGCACTTCACGGACTTCCTCCGCAACAGCGTCGTGGTGACCATGGCGACCGTGGGCCTGGCGATCGTCGTCGGCTTCCTGGCAGCGGCCACCGTCGCCCGGACGAAGTTCCGGGGCAAGGGCAGCTTCCTGCTGCTTGTCGCGGTCGCCCAGATGGCCCCGTTCGAGGCTCTGCTGATCCCGTTCTTCCTGTTCATGCGCGACACGCCGGTATACGGCCAGCTGCCGTCGCTGATCCTGATCTACTTCATCTTCACGCTGCCATTCACGATCTGGTCGCTGCGCGGGTTCATTTCCGGCATCCCCGTCGACCTCGAAGAAGCGGCCATGGTCGACGGCTGCTCCCGCTTGGGAGCGTTCATGCGTGTAACGGTCCCGCTGCTGGGGCCCGGGCTGGTGGCGACCTCGATCTTCTGCTTCATAACGGCCTGGAACGAGTACTTCTATGCGTTCGTGTTCATGACCGACGCCCAGAACTACACGCTGCCGGTCTGGCTCGGCTCGTTCCGGACCAACTTCGGGACCGACTGGGGCGCCACGATGGCCGCCTCCACACTGTTCACCCTGCCGGTCCTGGTCTTCTTCCTTCTCATCCAGAAGCGGATGGTCAGCGGGCTGACCGCGGGAGCCGTCAAGGGATGAGCTCGACCACCTCAGAGCCCGGGTTTACATCGGCTATGGATCCGGGCTCAACTCCGGATACCAGCGCGGTCGCCGAGCCGGCCGGGCCCCGGGCATCGGGCCCGGTTTCGGCCGCGGCGCTCGCCGGCGTGCGTTTCCTGCGCTCGTTCGACGGCCTCGAGCCGAGCGCCGGGATCCTGACCGCGATACGCGAGGGACGTGCCAGCGGCGTCACTCTCTTCCGGGCCCGCAACGTGTCGACGCCGGAGCAGGTCCGCGACCTGTGCGCCGCGCTCCAGGCCGCGCGACCGGTCGGCGATCCGCCGCTCGTCATCGGCCTCGACCAGGAAGGCGGGCAACTCCAGGCCGTCGGCGACGGCGCGACCGCCTGGCCCGGCAATCTCGCCCTTGGCGCCGCCGGATCCGAGGAGATGGCTCGCCGGGCCGGCCGAGCGATCGGCGCCGAGGTGGCCGCACTTGGCGGCACGCTGGTTTACGCCCCGGTCTGCGACGTTCTCCAGCGATCGTCGGCGACGCCGCTGGGCACGCGGCCGTTCGGCGACGACCCCGGACTCGTGTCGCGGCTGGCCGCCGCGATGACGGCCGGCCTGCAGGAAGCGGGCATCGCCGCAACGCTCAAGCACTTTCCGGGCCATGGCTCGGCGGCCGCGGACTCGCACAAGGCACTGCCCGTCGTGTCCCACGACCTCGCCGGGTTGCGCGAACTCGAGTTGCCCCCTTTCATTTCCGGCATCGCCGCCGGCGTGCGAGCGGTCCTGCCCGGCCACCTTGCCGTTCCAGCGCTGACCGGCGGCGCGGCGATCCCAGCCACGGTCTCGAGGGCGATCCTCGTCGGTCTCCTGCGGGATGAGCTGGGCTTCCGGGGAGTGACGATCAGCGACGCCCTGGACATGGCCGGTGCATCCCACGATCGTGGTCTCGGCGGAACGGTCGGCGCGGCTGCGCAAGCGGGCATGGACCTGCTCTTGCTCAACCACCCGGCGGCCCTGGAAGAGGCGGCCTTCGAGGCACTCCGCGAGGCGATAGAGTCCGGCACCGTGGATCGACGGCGAGCGGAAGAAGCGCGCGACCGCATCCTGGCGCTTCGGGTCGAGCTGGCCGGGATCGCCCAGCCTTCGCTCGGAGTGGTGGGATGCGCCGAACACGGGGCCCTGGCACGAGAGATCGCAGAGGCGTCCGTGACCCTCGTTCGGGATCCGGACGCCGTGCTTCCGCTACAGGCGGGCGGTGGCCGCGTCGCCGTCATCGCCCCGGCCCCGGTCGACCTGACTCCAGCCGAAACCTCGTCGTACCTGCGGATCGGGCTGGCGGAGGCGCTTCGTGAACGCGGGCTCGCCGTAGACGAGCTGACAGCGCCGCTCGATCCGACGCCATCGGACGTGGCCGCGATCGCGGATGCGGTAGCCGGCCACGCGACGACGATCGTCTGCACCTTCGACGCGGTCGGCTTCCCGGGCCAGGTCTCGCTGGTTTCGCATCTTGCGAGCCACGGCGCGATGCCCGCCGGCGGTCCGGGAGGCTCCGGCCCCGTCGTGGCCATCGCCCTTCGCAGCCCCTATGACGTCGCGCTCTTTCCGGCCGCCATCGCGTCAATATGCACATACGGCATTCAGCCGCCGCAGATCGAGGTCCTTGCCGATGCATTGGTCGGCCGGATCCCGTTCGCCGGGCGTCTGCCGGTAAGACTGGAGCCAGCACCATGAGCATGCGCTCGGAACTGGGCGAGAGCCCCAGGATCGTCGGTCAACTGCTTGGAGCGTCCGGCCAGGTCGAGGCCGTTGCCAGGGCCGTCCGGGCTCGGGAAATAGACCTGGCCGTGATCGCCGCCCGCGGCACCTCGGACCACGCTGCCCTTTACGCCCAGTACATCCTGGGTGCGCGAAACGGCCTTCTCGTCGCGCCCGCCGCTCCGTCTCTCGTCTCCCTCTACGGCGCGCCGCCGCGGCTGTGCAACGCGCTCGTCATCGGCATCTCGCAGTCGGGCAAATCGCCCGACGTGGTCGCCGTACTGGCCGAGTCGCGCCGGCAGGGGGCGCTTACCGTCGCCATTACGAACGACCCGGCTTCGGAGCTGGCCGCCGCCGCGGAGTACCTCGTCGAGCTCGAGGCAGGCGAGGAGCGTGCGGTCGCGGCCACCAAGACGTATCTCGCGGAGATAGCCGTCATCGCCATGCTGTCGGCCGCTCTCTCAGGCGATCAGAAGTCGCAGGACGAACTGCGCGCCGTCCCGGCCGCGCTCCAGGCCGCCGTCGAGCAGGAAGCCGTTGTCATCCCTATCGCGCAGGCGTGGGCCCGGGAGAACCGTTGCGCCGTTCTCGCCCGAGGGTTCCACTACGCGACGGCACGAGAATGGGCCCTGAAGCTCAAGGAATTGGCCTACGTCCTGGCCGATCCGTACTCCGCTGCGGACTTCCAGCACGGCCCAATCGCGCTGATCACCGAAGGTTTTCCGGTTCTCGCGGTGGCCACGAGCGGCCCTGCCCTGGAGGGCATGACCGAGTTGCTGGGGAGGGTGCAGAACGCCGGGGCGCGGCTGCTGGTGCTGTCGGACGTCGCCGCGCTTCGCGAGTTCGGCGACTTCGTCCAGCTCCCGCCCGTACCGGAGTGGCTGTCGCCGCTCGTCGCGATCGTGCCGGCCCAGCTCTTTGCCTACCATCTCGCCCGCGCTCGCGGCCTCGATACCGAAGCCCCTCGCAATCTTTCGAAAGTGACCCTGACCCTGTGATCCGACTGTACGGCCACCTCTACGCACCCGAAGACCGCGGGCTCTGCCTGGTCACGCTGGACGGGCCGCACATCACCGCCATCGAACCTGCCGAATCACAGGTTCCCGGCAGCCTGGGCGGGCCCGGGGCCCGGATCCTCCCAGGGCTGCTGGACCTCCAGCTCAACGGAGCCTTCGGCGACGACTTCGCCGATCCGGCCGCGCGCATGGACCGCATCTGCCGCGATCTGCCGCGGTTCGGCGTCACCGGGTTCGTGCCAACCATCGTAACGTCGCCCTCTGTGGCTTATGCACCGGCGCTCGCGAACCTGCGCCGGCGGTCGACCCCCGGCGAGGCCGCCGTCCTCGGCGTGCACATCGAAGGCCCATACCTCAGCCCGATGTATGCCGGTACACACGATCCCGCGCAACTCCGCGAGCCGGACCTGTGCGAGGCGTCGGCCTGGCTGGAAGCGGGCGACATCGAATCGGTCACGCTCGCACCGGAGCTTCCCGGAGCGGTGCCGGTCATCGAGTTCCTGGTTCGGAATGGCATTCGCGTGTCGCTGGGCCACACCAACGCCACCTGGGCGGAAGCGAGCGCTGCGGCAGACGCGGGTGCAATGACGGCGACGCACCTGTTCAACGCAATGAGGCCCATTCGGCACCGCGATCCGGGGGTCGCGGGATATGTTCTCGAGTCGCACCTGGCCGCGGGCTTCATCGCCGACGGCAATCACATCGCCTTCGAGACGATCCGGATGATCGCCCGGATCAAGGCGCCCGACGAACTGTTCCTGGTCACCGACGCCCTGGCGGGGCTCGGGATGCCGCCGGGAAAGTACTGGCTGGCCGGTCGCGAGTACATCTCGGACGGAACCTGTGGGCGGCTCCCGGACGGCACTCTCTCGGGCTCGCTCCTGCCGCTCAACCGCGCGCTCCGCAACCTCGTCAGCGAGGCAGGCCTGGATCCGGCCGTCGCGATCCGGCTCGCGACCCTCAACCCGGCCCGAGTCGCGGGCCTCGAGGCGTCCCGCGGCCGGATCGAAGTCGGGCGGAATGCCGATGTCGTCGTGGTCGGTGACGATTGGGAAGTACTTGCCACGATCGCGGGCGGGGGCATCGCCTACACCCGGGCTGCGGCGGCCGAATTGGTCGGGAGCGTGGAATGACCCTCGCCCAGGGAACCGGTGCGACGCAGCCCCGGCCGTACCTCGACGAGCTCTCGGCCGCCCTCGAGCGCGCTCGGCAGACCAACCGCCAATCGCTCACGAAGGCCGCGGCCATCGTCGAGCGGGTTGTGGCCGGTGACGGCGTCGTTTTCGCGTTCGGAAGCGGCCACTCCCAACTCGCCGTCCTGGAGCTGAACCGACGGGCCGGCTCGATCGCCGCCTGGCAGGTCATCTTCGATCCAACGTGGGGTGCGGCAGAGCATCTGGCCGGATACGGCGAGACGCTCATCTGCGACGCGGCGCCGGGTCCGAGAGACTGCTTGATCGCCATCAGCCACTCGGGCAGGACGATGGCCGCGATCGATGTTGCGTCGCGTGCCCGGGCGGCCGGGGCCGCCGTAATAGCGGTGACCTCGCGTCGACTTTCGAGACCCGGTCGAGAGCCGGCAGGTCCGCGGCTCGAGGAGTTCGCCGACGTCGTGCTCGACGATGGAGCCCCGGACGAAGGCCATGGCATGGGCGGCAGCGGGTCGGCTGCATGGGCTGGCCCAACCTCGACCGTGGTAGCCACCGCGCTTCTGCATGAAGTCGTCGGAGAAGCGATCGGCCGCATGGCCGCCCGGGGACTGGATGCGCCGGTGCTGCGGTCCAACGCCGACGTCGGGGGCCGTCAGCACAACGAGCGGCTTCGCGATCTGTACCGGGCCCGCGTCCGCCTGGTGCCGTGACGGGGCAACACGAGACAAGCGAGAGTGGGTAGCCAGAGGGAGAGAGGAACGGATGGAAGTTAGCGACGTGCGCCGGGATCCCGGACGGTTTCTCGTGCCGCCCCTGGTCGCCCCGCCGCTCGATCCTGGGTTTCGTCCGTCCGTCCTCGCACTCCGCGAGCTGGGCCGGGCGTCGGGTCGATCCGATGGGGGAGTGACAGCATCAGTTGCGGTGGAACGGCCCGGCGGTTCGGTCTGCGTCCGCGACGTCCCCGTCTTCCTGGACGGCCAGCCCGACGCCGCCACCGGCCACGCCTTCTGCGAGAGGGTCGTCAAGTCGATGCTGTGGTCCCAGGGCGGCTGCCGGATCTGGGTCGATGGGCCGGCCGGGCTCACCGACGCACTGCGCCGGCACTACCGGGAGGACGCGGCCGGGCGCTTCGACGCGCGGGTACTCGGCCAAGAGGTCTACGGGGCCACGCTCGAGGTGATTGCCGCGCCGCGGTCCTCGTTCCCGGTCTCTCGAGAGGCAACCGAACAGCTGGGCGGCCACCTGGACGGCTGCCGGATCGGCTTCGACCTGGGAGCGAGCGACCGCAAGGTGGCCGCCGTTCTCGACGGCGAGGTCGTCTTCAGCGAGGAAGTCCGCTGGGATCCGTCTCGCCACGAGGACCCGCAGTGGCACTTCGACGAGATCATGGATTCGCTTCGGACGGCCGCCGCGCACCTGCCGCGTGTCGATGCGATCGGGGGGAGCTCCGCCGGGATCTACCTCGACAGCGAAGTCCGGGTCGCCTCCCTGTTCCGATCCGTGCCACCGGAGCAATTCGAGCGGAAGGTCCGGGGCATCTTCCGCGACCTTCGCGCGGCCTGGGGCGGTATCCCGTTCGTCGTGGTCAACGACGGCGAAGTAACCGCGCTGGCCGGTGCCGGCAGCGCCGGCGTCGGGTCCCTGCTCGGTATCGCGCTCGGTTCGAGCGAGGCCGCGGGCTATATCAGGCCCGATGGAGGTCTGACGTCGTGGCTCAACGAACTGGCGTTCGCTCCGATTGATTACCGCGCCGATGCGCCGGTCGACGAGTGGTCCGGCGACCGCGGCTGTGGAGTCCAGTACCTCTCCCAGCAGGCCGTTGCCCGCCTTCTGCCCGCCGCGGGCATCGAGGCCGATGCCGCCATTTCGCTGCCCGAACGGCTCGTCCTCCTCCAGGGCCTCATGGCCGAAGGCGACACCAGGGCGGAGCGCGTCTACGAGACGATCGGCACATATCTCGGCTATGCCCTTCTCGAGTACCGCGGCTACTACGACTTCCGTCACGTCCTCCTGCTGGGGAGAGTCACGACGGGACCGGGCGGCGATGTCATCAACGCTCGGGCTCGGGCTGTGCTCGAGGTCGAGGCGCCGGACACATCCGCGGAAATCACCTTCCATGCCGCCTCGGAGCGCGACAAACGCCACGGCCAGGCAGTGGCGGCGGCCAGTCTCCCGAACCTGGCTGGCTAGCGGGCAAATGCGCGCCGCGCCGATGAGGGCGGCGCTCGACGATGCGCTCTCGGCAAAGCCCGCGGCGTAGAGGGCGATGAGCCGGCCGCTGGATCCGCGACGAGGGCAAACCCCAATGGCGCCGGGGCCGCACTGTGGCGATAACTCCGGTACCATGATCCGACCCCTCGAATGGGTGTGGCGCACGGCTTGACCGTGCCTGATACACTCGCCGGACATTGTGGGTTAGAACCCGCGGGCGTTAGCTACGGAGAACCAGGTTGGGCCTCTTCAACAGCCGGAACCGCCGCCACGTCGCCATCGCGATCAGGTCCGATGGTCGCCGCGTGCAGGTCCCCATGGAGAATCTCGGTCTGGTCGACGTTTCCCTCCTCGGTCTACTCCGCTCCATTGAGCTTGGCATTGAGCGCGTATTCGTACTCATTACCGGCTCCCGGCGGGAGACTGGAGGCAGGGACAAGCGCTAACGGCGCAAAGCCCAGAAGCACCAGAACCCTCGCCGGATGGCGAGGGTTTTTTCATGACCAGCAACGTCGGGCCCGCCCGACGCATGGGAACGGACAGGAAGGGACGCAGCGATGGGCACTAAAGACGGAGACGCAGGCCGTCCGCCGACGGTGATCGCGACAGCCGCGGCCGGCGCGCCGGCCGCCAACGGAGCCGGCACCCAAGAGCGCATCAACCACATGCCGGGCGCCGGCACGGCGCAGGCCGAGGCGATCAGCGCCGGTCGCCGCGAGATGCTCAGCGATGCCACTCGCAACCAGATCAGGAGCCTGGCCGAGCGCGGTGTCAAGCGGCCGCGGATCGGTGCCGACGCCGTCTGTGAAGCCCTCTTGCGCCAGGGCGTGAACGTCTTCTTCGGCTATCCCGGCGGCGTCGTCCTGCCCTTCTACGACGTCCTCGGCGACTACCCGGAGCTGCGCCACATCCTCGTCCGCCACGAACAGGGCGGGGCCCATGCCGCCGAGGGCTATGCCCGCGCCACCGGCAAAGTGGGTGTCTGTCTCGGCACGTCGGGTCCCGGCGCCACGAACCTGGTTACCGGCATCGGCGACGCCATGCTGGACTCCGTGCCGATTGTCGCCATCACCGGCAACGTCGTCGCCTCGCTGCTCGGCAAGGACGCCTTCCAGGAAATCGACATAACCGGCATCACGCTGGCCTGCACCAAGCACAACTACCTGGTCCGCGATGCCAACGACATCCCGCGGGTCTTCGCCGAGGCCTTCCACATCGCCCGGACCGGGCGCCCGGGACCCGTCCACATCGACCTGACCAAGGACGCGCTGATGGGCGCCTGCACGACCGAAGCGCCAGTCACGGTCGATCTGCCGGGGTTCAAGCCCAACCTGGACGGCAACTACCGCCAGATCAAGCTCGCGGCCCAGGAGATCGCCCAGGCCGAACGTCCCGTCATCCTGGCCGGCCACGGCGTCCTGATCGCCGATGCGACAGAGGAACTGCGCCAGTTCGCCGAAAAGGCCCAGATACCCGTCGCCCACACGCTCCTGGGTGTGAGCGCGATGGACGAGACGCATCCGCTCAGCCTGGGCTTCGTGGGCATGCACGGCTGGNNATCGGCAAGAACGTGGCCGTGGAGGTGCCGATCGTCGGTGACGTGAAGCGCGTCCTGGCGGCTCTAATCCCCCAGGTCGAGGCCGTCGCGCCGGAACACCGGGCGGCATACATGAAGGAGATCGCCGGCTGGCGGGCCGAGTCGGAACAGGCGCCGTGGCATGGAGCGGGAGCGTGGCGCAACGGCCAGCTCTCGGCCGATTACGTTGTGAGCCGGATCGGCGAGGCCACCAATCACGACGCGACGCTCGTCGCGGACGTGGGCCAGAACCAGATGTGGACGGCTCGATACGGCGGCTTCCGGCGCCCGAACAGCCACATCAGTTCCGGCGGCCTCGGCACAATGGGCTACGGCCTGCCGGCCGGGATGGGCGCTGCGGTCGGCCGCCCCGACAAGGAAACCTGGTCGATCGTC
>PMJT01000247.1:0-6330 GCA_003158495.1 Chloroflexota bacterium
GCTTCATCACCGCCACGGCCTCGAGCAGCTGGCGCCGCTCTACGTCGAAGAGCCGCGGGTCTCGATAGATCGCATCGGCGTCCATGTCGAGGATCGCGCCGGTGGCATTGGCTATGAGATTGGCCAATAGCTTGGACCATTTCATCGGCGCTGCGGCCGGCTGCTCGCGGACCCGCAAGCCGGCCCGGGCGAAGTCATCGAGCAATCGAGCGAGCATGGGCCGGGCCGACCCGGTCACGGCGGCGAGAGCGAGGCCGCCTCGACCCATCCATTCGACCTCGTCTTGCGAGGCCAGGCGGATCGGCGAGGTAAGCGAGCCCGCCAGCATCGGCGCGTCGGGCCGCACCTGGGCCGCGATCGCGTCGGCGCCTATGCCGTTTTCCACGGTGAGGGTCGGCACGTTCGGCCAGAGCAGCGTCGGGGCCAGGGCCTCGCGCAGAACCGGCATCTTGACCGCGACGAGAATGAAGTCCGGCGCGGGCGCGTCCTCCGTCCTTGTGAAGCGGTGGACCGGAATGGTCGTTCGCGATCCATCTGGCCGGATGAGGGTCAGCGCGCGCTCCGAATCGGGCTCGAAGATGCGGATCAGCGTGACATCTTGACCGGCGGATCCGAGCAGGGCGCCGAGGAACGAGCCCACGGCGCCCGCGCCGACGATGAGCGTCCGGACCGCGGGTCTATCCGAGTCAGTGGCCTGAGGCGCGACGCGGGTCATCGTTGGCAACCGGTTGCGGCCGATACCCGGCCGGGGCCGACCCGTGGGCGTCGGCCCGCCTAGACTAATCGGCGGAGGGCTGCTCGTCACGGATGCGGCGGGCCGGGGGTCGTGGACTTGCCGCACAGCGAGGAAAGGATCGGATGAGGGAGCCCGTCCGGGCCCAAAGCAGGCTCCGGTGGACGCGCTGGCTGGCCGTCGCTGCTGCGATCGTCGTCGCTGGTTGTGGCGGCGGGGCCTCGCCGTCACCCCGGCCGACTCCGACCCCGCGGCCCACGGTCGCGGCCACTCTCACGCCGAGCCCAACTCCCACCCCAACGCCTACCGCACTGCCCACCAATGTCTTCACCGCGGTCGGGGCGGTCGGGGCAGAGGACCGCTCGGCGATACTCCTCGACGACGGACGCGTTCTGCTGGTCGGCGGTCGTGACGGTTCGGGCCACGCAGTGGCGACGGCCGAGTTCTTCTATCCCCAAACGGGCCTCTATAAACTCGCCCATCCGATGAGCGTGGCCCGTCTCGACCCGACTGTGACCGCGCTGGCCGACGGTCGAATCCTGATCGCCGGCGGCTTGGACGAGACCGGAGCGCCCATCGCCACGACCGAGCTGTTCAATCCAGCGTTCAGCGACTTCCAGGACTCCGGCTCGATGGCGACTGCCCGATCCGGAGCGAGTGCGTTCCTGCTTCCCGACGGCCGTGTGCTCGTGTTCGGCGGCGAGGATGCCGGCGGCACGCCCCTGACCTCGGCCGAGTTGTTTGACCCGAATACGCGCCAGTTCAGGCAGGCCGGCCCGCTAATGCAGGCTCGCGACGCCTACGGCGCGACCCAGCTCTCCGACGGACGCGTCCTGGTCGCGGGCGGCTGCTGCGCCGGCTGGACCGTCTTCACGTCGATGGAGATATTCGACCCGGCGACGGGCTTCTTCCAGACCGCCCCGTCGATGATGACGGCGCGGTCCGGCGCCACCGTGACACAGCTGCCGAACGGCCGCGTGCTTATGGCCGGCGGCATCGGTTCTGGCGGCACGGCCATGGCGACCGCGGAACTATTCGACCCGTTCACGGTGACCTTCCGGCCAACCGGCTCGATGGCCTCGGCTCGTCGGGGAATGACGGCGACGCTCCTGCCCGGCGGTCGTGTCCTGATCGCCGGCGGCGCTGCAGACAACTCGGCCGAGCTGTTCGACCTCGCGTCCAACTCGTTCCTCGCCGCCGGTCTGATGCTCGAGCACCGGGTCGGCGGAACCGCCACGCTCCTCCCCGACGGAAGGGTCTACATCGTCGGTGGGGCGACGGGCCAGGGCGCGATGATCGCCGAGATGTACGTGCCGTAGGCGCCGGCGCTCCGCTACCGCGCTCGGCGAACGAACCGTTTCAGCCCATTGAACGCGACGTGGCGGCGAAGAGTGAACAGTGCGCGGGCCGGGTCGACGGCGGAGGGGCAAACGGCGGTGCACTCCATGGCATCGTGGCAGCGCCAGACCGAGTCGGGCTCCTCGGCGAGGGCGAGCACGGGGCCGAGATCGCGGCCGCGCGGCTCGGCGACGACACGGGCGGCGGCAGCCAGCGCGGCCGGGCCGATGTAGGCGCGGTCCGTCCGGGCGATCGGGCAGGCCGACAGACACAGACCGCATTCAATGCAGTCCTCGAACCGGCCGAAGGCCTTCATGCCGTCGGGCGGCACGGCGCCGGCACAGACTTCGGACGTCCGAACCTGCGGCAGGCCGGCCGGTTCGAATCGGGCGTGGAAGTCGACCATGTCAGTAGCTAGGTCGGCCACGACTCGCTGGTTGCGCAGCGGTTCCAGCTTGATCGGCCGGTCGGCGGGCAGCGAAGCGACCTTCGTGTCGCAGGCCAGGGCCTCGCGTCCGTTCACTAGAACGCCGCACGTACCGCACGAACCGTGAAGACACGAGTGGCGCACCACGAGCGACGGATCCTGGTGCCGACGTATCTCGAGCAGCGCATCGAGAACGGTTGCACCCGGCTCGACCGCGACCTCGAACGCATCGACATGGGGCCTCTGGTCGCCCTTGTGGAATCGGGACACGTCGAACTTGACCGCCGGAGTCGCGATCGGGCCGGCTTCGATCGGCTCGACCGAAGGCGCGGCTTCGACCGCGAGCTCGGCTGCAAGCTCGACCGGCGGCTCGACCGAAGGCGCGGCTTCGACCGGCGGTTCGACCACGGGCTCGACCGATGGCTCTGACTCGGCTGCAGGCTGGTCTGTCGTCGGCGCCCGGCGGGCTGCGCGCGGGCTCATTCGGAGTACCACGCCGTGTGCGGCACAAGGACGTACTCGCCGGTCCGGCATGGCCGTGAGATGCCCAGCTTCGAGCAGACGACATCGGCCGCGACCTCTGCCATCGCCCGCAGCGTCGTCGCTTTGCCCCCGGAGATCGTCACGAAGCCCTGCGTCGGCGATTTGTCCGTGGCGTGATCGAAGCAGCGGAGTCCGCGGCCCAGGTCGCGGCCGCCGGCGTCCGCCCGATCCGCCCCGGCCGCGTCCTTGCCCCGCCTGGAGCGCCCGCGCACCTTGACCTCGCCGATGAGCGGCCGCGCGGCGGACCACGTGGCCCGTATCTCCGCCCGGGCCACNNAGGTCGTCCGGGTCGTCGGCGATCCACGCGCTCGTCCCGAGGACGGTCGATGTCCGTTGCGGCAGGACGAGGTCTCCGTCGCCGGGGGCGCCGAGCCGGCTGATGGCCATGTTGCAGTGGCGGCCGCGCACGGCGACGAGCACCCCAGGCGAGATAACCACCGGCACGGTTACTCCTGCCATCGCCGCCACTTTGCCCGCCCACGGCCCCGCGGCGTTTACCACGATGTCCGCCCCGATCTCGTACTCGCGCCCGGCGGCGTGATCGCGGACCTTGACTCCGCTGACCGTCCCGCCGGCCGTCGTGATCTCCACGACCTCGGTAAATGTCTTGATCTCCGCTCCGTTGCGGCGGGCCGTGGCGAAGAAGCGGAGCGGCACGCGCATCGGGTCCATCGTCGCGTCCGGCACCTGGATCGCGAAACGCAGATCAGGGTTGAGCCCCGGCTCCATCCCCAGCGCTGCCTCTCGATCCAGGCGTTTCGTCGGCACGGCCGACTGCCAGCACGCGTCCAGGAACTGTTTCTCGAACTCGGCGTCTGCGTCCGTGACGGCGACGTACAGCCCATCGTTCTCCTCGAAAGACCCTGGGCAGATGCGCCGCAGGATCTTGTTCTCGACGATGCACTCGACGGCCGAGGCGCGATCGGTGGCGGCGTAGCGTGCGCCGCTGTGGAGCAAGCCGTGGTGACGCCCGGTCGTCCCGGACGTGATCTCGCCGCGCTCGACGAGGGTCACCCGCAGGCCGCGCAGTGTCAGGTCGTGGGCCAGCGCGCCGCCCGTTCCGCCGCCGCCGATGATCACTACGTGTGGTGCGCCGGGTCTCGGACTGGGCGCGGCCCCGCGCTCGGGCGCGGCCAGCGCGGCCCGCGTCGCCACCGCGGCCGGCGTCGCCTGCGTGGCGCTCACTCGACCCAATCGAAGGTCTTCGTGACGGCCTTCTTCCAGCGCCCGTATTCGGCCGCGCGTCGGGCCGGATCCATCGACGGCTGCCACTCGCGGTCGCTGGCCCAGTTGGCGCGCAGGTCGTCGATCGCGTTCCAGAACCCGACGGCGAGACCGGCCGCGTAGGCCGCGCCGAGAGCCGTGGTCTCCGAGACCTTCGGCCGGATGACGGGTACGCCCAGGACGTCCGCCTGGAACTGCATCAGCAACTCGTTGCCGACCATGCCGCCGTCTACCTTGAGGGCCTTGAGAGCAACACCGGAATCGGCGTTCATCGCGTCGAGGACCTCGCGCGTCTGCCACGCCGTGGCTTCCAGCACGGCTCGCGCGATGTGGCCGCGGTTGACGTACCGGGTCAGTCCGGCGATCACGCCACGCGCGTCGGCCCGCCAGTACGGCGCGAAGAGGCCCGAGAATGCCGGCACGAAGTAGACACCACCGTTGTCGTCGACCGTCCGGGCCAGCGTCTCCACGTCGGCCGAATCGCGGATCAGGCCGAGGTTGTCGCGCAGCCACTGGACCAGCGCGCCCGTGATGGCGATCGAGCCTTCGAGTGCATAGGTCGCGGGTTCCGTGCCGATGCGGTAGCCGAGCGTGGTCAGCAAACCCGACTTCGATGCCACCGGCGCCGTCCCCGTGTTGAGGAGCATGAAGCAGCCCGTGCCGTAGGTGTTCTTGGCCTCGCCCGGGGCAAAGCATGTCTGGCCGAACAGTGCCGCCTGCTGGTCGCCGAGATCGCCTCCGATCGGGACGCCGGCCAGATCGCCGACGGCCACGCCGTACACCTCGCTCGAGGAGCGGATCGTTGGCAGCATCGGCCGCGGCACGCCCATGACATTGAGCATCCCGGGGTCCCAATCGAGGCTGCGCACGCCCATCAGCATCGTCCGGCTGGCGTTCGAGACATCGGTCACGTGGACGCCGTCGGCCCCGGTACGGCTGGCGCCACTGGCCCCGCCGGTCAGGTTCCAGATGAGCCAGCTGTCGATCGTGCCGAAGAGGAGATCGCCTGCCTCCGCCTTCTCACGCCCGCCGGGCACGTTGTCGAGAAGCCATCGGATCTTGGGCCCCGAGAAGTAGGTCGCCAGCGGCAGGCCGACCAAATCGCGGAATTGGTCCTGGCCTCCGACCGAGGCCAGCTCGGCGATGAACGCGTCGGTCCGGGTGTCCTGCCAGACGATGGCGTTGTAGATGGGCACGCCCGTCCGCCGATCCCACACCACCGCCGTTTCGCGCTGGTTCGTTATCCCCACGGCCGTCAGGTCCGCGGCGGTCAGCCCGGCTTTCGCCAGAGCCCCGCGGATGACCTCGCCGCAGCGGGCCAGGATCTCCATCGGGTCGTGTTCGACCCAGCCCGGCTTCGGGTAGATCTGCCGATGCTCGCGCTGGTCGACTGCCACGACGGCGCCCGAGTGGTCGAAGACCATGAAGCGCGTGCTGATCGTGCCCTGGTCTAGTGCTCCGACGTAACCGGACATGCCGTCCTCACCGTGCTCAGTCGGGTCGTCCCGCATCCTGGACATTCGTAGACTAACTGCCGAGTGGGTGCCCGTGCCGCGCATGACTCGCAGTCCGCCGGCGCCCGCACGCGCCGGAGGATTTCCGGACCGCGCCCGTTGCCGCTGCAATCGTCGCCACAATCGGGCATCGGGCTGCCGACCGATCGGTTCCTTCCGTCGGGCGCCGCCGCCGGTCCTGCATGAGGGACATGCCACCGCGGAGTTCGATGCCGGTGCGTCCAAGTGTTCGCTTCACGTTGTTCTGCTCGTTCATACCGCCGTCTGCATCGCAACGGCTATCGTTAGCGCGTGAGATCAGGCACTCGGACCTAGAGGCGCGAGGAGGAGGAGAGGATGAGCCGCATGAGCCCGGAGGAGGCAGACGCGTATCGCAGGCCTATCCTCAACGCGCTCGGCATGGACGATCCCGTCGCGGTCCAGGAAGCCGAGCCCGAGCTGTGGCGGCGCCTCATCGACCAGGCCGGAGCCCACCTGCGCACCCGCCCGGAACCCAACGAGTGGTCCGTGCTGGATTGCCTGGGCCACATGACGGACTCGGAGCTGGTAAC
>PMJT01000247.1:6339-16018 GCA_003158495.1 Chloroflexota bacterium
TTCGAGCTGCTGTTCCGCATGCAGGCCGGCCACGGTCGAGTCCACCGCGCCCAGGCGGAACGTGCACTGGCGATGGCCCGACGGCCACGCCCGGTCGGCTAGAGTGGCATCGCTGCCCGTCGGAGATGCCCTTGGCCGAAGCGGGGCGGCCGGGAATCGGGGAGGCCCATTGTCATGAATGCGGTGGTCATTGCGGCCGCAGGAATAACGTTACTGGCTTTGTTCCTGTTCTTCGCCGAGATCGAGACCCTGAGAGAGCGTCACGCCCGTGCGCGGGCGCAGTTCCTCAACGCCGCTCGGTGGGGCTTCGTCATTGCCCTGGCCTGGGTTCTCATCCCCGCTGCGGACTCGGCGCCGGGCCCGGAACGAGCCGCCACGATCATCGGGCTCACCGTCCTGGTCGGGGCCGTGATCCTGATCCCGCTCCGATGGTTCATCCGAATGGGCGGGCGCGAAGGGGACTGGGAGTTGCGCCGGTCCAAGCTCGAAGTCTCGCGGCTGGCGAACCGGGTCAAGCACGACCGCGACTCGGTGACGCCGGCCCGGATCAGGGAGGCCGTGGCCAGGGTCCGCTATCTGCGCACGCCGGAGACGGCCGAAGTGTGCGACCTGATGATCGCCGAGTTGGAGGACCTTTTGGCCGGTGAGGAGCGCTGGCTCGAGGGCGGTCGGCGATCCATTCGGCTCGACTACCTCTCCCGCGCGCTGTGGCTGGAGGAGATGCCCCCGCCCGACAACGATCCCGACGAGGCCACCTTCCTCTGGCATCTCTACAAGGTCTTCGGCCGGATGATGGAGCTCGGCGTGGCCGATCCATCGCAGGATGACCTCGTGGGATTCCGCCACCTGATGGATTCACTGGAGGAGTACCGACGGCCGCATACAAACGGCTTCATCGAGGCGGCGCGGAGGTCGGCCACTACCTGGCTGGCGGATACGGCGGCCCGGCCCTGGATCAGCTCATACGAGTTCGAGGCCCTGGGCCCCTCCGGTCTCGAGGAGGTCCAGTGGCTCTGGGGCCGCGAGGCCGCGATGTGGGGCGCTTATCTCGATGGCGATGACCTGCGCGCGATCAAGCAGGACCTGACGCGCCGCTCTCTTGGGGCGGAGGTGACGGTGGGCGCCGAGCCCGACTCCGCAGCGCAGCCGGCCGGACCGAACTCGGCAGTCCCGTTTGAAGCAGGAGCCCAGGACCCGGTGACGCAGGCCGAGCCGGCCACCGCGGACCCGGCGAAGGGCGTTGCCAGGCCGACGAGTGGCGCCGCGGACCCGGCGAGTGGCGCCGCGGACCCGGCGAATGGCGCCGCGGACCCGGCGAGTGGCGCTGCCACGTCGACCCAAGGGCGCGCGCCGCGAGTGGAGAAGCCCGCCGCCGGGCAGAAGTAACTCGGCGAAGTCCCGGCCGGAGAGCCCAGGGTTTCCGGGCCTTTGGTCGGACGCCATCCGAGTCCTAGCGGCCGAGGATCCGTTCGATCTCGGCCATCTGGTCGGGAGTCAGCGGCCCGAACTCCATGGCCCGGGCGTTCTCCGTGACCTGTGCGACCGTCCTGAACCCGGGCAGCGGGATCGTGGCCGGGCTTCGACCCCAGATCCAGGCCAGCGATCCCTGCGCCAGTGTTCGGCCGCTGCTCGTCAGGATCTCCCGGATCGAAGCGAGGGCGCGGAGCCACTCTGGGTTGGCGCGGCCATCCTTGAAACCGGGGAACCAGGCCACTTTCTGGCGGATGTCGTCGTCGCGGAAGCGGGTCTCGGGCGTAATGCGGCCGGCCAGCAGGCCCATGCCGAGTGGGGAGCGGTTGATGCTGGCCAGATTCATCCGCTCGGCCAGGGCGAGCAGTTCGGGATTGCCGGTCAGGACGTTGAGCTCCTGCTCGACGACGCCGCAGCCGGGGCCAATGGAAAAGGCTTCGATGGCATCGGGCCGATCCGTGCTCCAGCCGTAGGTCCTCACTTTTCCCTCGGCGACCAGCTCGTCCAGCACGTCGCGCACGTCCAGGGCGCGGTCCAACGTGAGGCCCCAGACATGGAGGAGGTAGACGTCGACGTAGTTCGTGCCGAGGCGGCGGAGGCTGCCCTCGAGGTTCTCCCGTACGTGGCCGGCGACGTCGCTGGCTTCCTCGGTCGCGCCGAAGGGCGTCACCTTGCGAGCGGCTTCGTCCACCTGGTAGCCGAACTTGGTGGCGATGATCGTCCTGTCGCGGCGATCCTTGAGTGCCGCTCCGAGGACGCGCTCGCTGTGCCCCGCACCGTAGTTCGCCGCCGTGTCGAAGAAGTTTGCGCCGAGCTCCAGCGCGGCATGGATCGCCCGGGTCGACTCGGCGTCGTCGACGACACCCCAGCCGGCCTGGCTCCCCATCATCTCCCAGGGCCCGCCGATGGCCCAGCAGCCCATCCCGACGGCCGAGACTTCGATGCCGCTGCGTCCAAGTGTTCGCTTCACGTTGTTCTCCTGGTTCATACCGTCGCCCGACCGATGCGGGCCGACAGGATCCTGCCATGTACCGGTGCAGGCGGTATCAAAGTGGAACGCCCTGGTGCTCGGACGCGGAGTCTCGTCGTCTGTTAGTCGCTCAAGGCTACCAACTGTTTGTCGTTGGCTCCAGGAGATGGGCCTTGCGCAGGTTTCGGCTGCGGCACGCACTTACTACCGCCCCCACCGGTATTTGGTAGCGCGGCCATCTGCCCCGGCCCATGCTCCGACCCGCGCTGCCGCCGTGCCCCCGGCCTCTGCCCCGACCACAGTGGCGGGGCTCGCGCGCCTTTGGCCGCCGGGCCGTGTCAGGTCGGGCGTGTACGCGCCGAGTTAGTGCCAGGGGATCGGGACGATGCCCTTCGCGCGGGCCGCAGCCACGTCGACCCAGCCGTAGTCGGCCTCGCCCGCATTCAAGTGCGGCTGGGCCGTGGCCCACTCGGAGTTGCCCTCGGCGACCGATTGCTTGAACGTAGCCTGGCCGATCATCGTCGTCTCGATGAAGTAGTAGTTGTCATTCGTGTCGTCGACACGGATCGCGACGTACGCATGCCCCGGCACGAGGATGATCGACGGCTGCAGGTTGAGAGCCTCTGCCACCGCCGCGTACAGCAGCGTCAATTCGATACAGTTGCCGCTGGACTGGCTGAGGACCTCCGCGGGCAGCCGGATTCGCTGCGAGGAACTGGCCGAAAACGTGATCGTGGTGCTGATGTAGGTCAGCTTGAAGTCGGCCGTCTCGGCCTGCCAGATGTCGGAGAGGCGCTGCCAGACCGAGCCGCTGGTGTCGTTGGCGCTGTCGTAGCCGCTGGTCATCGCCTTGTTCGGGTCGTAGTTCGCGGCGTCGCGGATCAGGGTCTCGACGCCCGGATCGGAGGGCGTGACCATGGCCACGACGAGGTCGAAGTCCTCCTGCTGCGTGAACCCTTTGATCCCCCACGGGAAGTCGCGCCGGGAAGTGACGAGCGTGGAGCTGGTCTGGTCGATGACCGTTCGCGGCTGGCCGGCGTCGAGGTACGAGACGATGACGTGGAGGCTGGCCTGGTGCTCACTGTTGAGGCCGTCGATGGCCGCCGGAGTCAGGCTCGGGTTCTGGCGGATTTCCTCGGTGGCGCCGCCGGCCACGGTGACCGTGTCACTGGCCTGGTCGGTATAGTCGCTCACCTGGCTTGTGGCGACGATCTTCACCGGGGACGCGTTGCCGTTGGTGACGGTAATGATGACGAAGTCGTCCAGGAAGGAGCCGTAGAGATGGGCGAGCGGAGTGATCAGCTCGGACTTGTACGTGTAGTCGGCCGAGATCTGGTCGACGGTCACCGCCGCAGACGATGCCCGCGGAGCCCCCGACGCGACGGGCTGCGACGGCGCGGCTCCCGACGAATCGGGCACGACGACGTGGACGCCCGAAGCGGCCGGTCCGGTCCACGGGAATAGGATGCCCGGGCCGAAGCCCGAATGGTCGGTGCCCGGGACTGGCGGTGGAGTCGGCCCGGCGCTGCTGCAGGCCGCGATCATCACGAGTACGAAAGCCGCAGCCCCGAACCGCCCGTAATCCTTGCGCCACGAACCCATCGGAACCCTCCCTGGCCCGCGCACGGGCCTGGTGACGGAGAACGACCGAGCGATCCTATTCCTTAGCGTGGTACTAATACCAGCCCCGATAGGTCCTACTCGAGGCGGGGCCCGCCACACGGGGCGGAGGGGAGGCTCGGAGGCCCGGCGGCCCCGCTGCCGGCGCTGCGGAGCGTCGAGGTGGCTAGCCGCGGACCACGCGCAGGTCGAGCGTGGAGCGGTTCAGGACGTTGGGGCCGGCCGTTCTACACATGACGATGTTCTCCAGCCGCACGCCCCAGCGGCCTGGCAGGTAGATGCCCGGTTCGACGCTGAAGGCCATACCGGGCGCCAGCGGCGTGGCGTTGCCGGACACCATGTACGGGTCCTCGTGCACTTCCAGCCCGATGCCGTGGCCGACGCGGTGCGTGAAGTACTCGCCGTAGCCTGCGTCGGAGATGACCCGGCGAGCGACCGCGTCGATTTGCTCGGCGGGAACGCCGGGAGCGACGTTGGTGGTGGCCTTTGCCTGCGCCTCGCGGACGATCTCGAAGACGCGCACGAATTCGGGCTCGGGCCCAATGCCGGCCTCGCCTTCGACCCATATCGTCCGAGTGGTGTCGCTCACGTATCCGGCGAGTGTTCCGCCGATGTCCAGCACGACCGGCTCGCCGGCCTGCAGGACGCGCTCGCTCGCGTCGTGGTGGGGTGATGCGCCGTTCGGTCCGGAACCGACGATGGCGAAATCAGCCAGGTCGTGGCCTTCGTCGATGAGGCGGTTTCGAACCTCGCGGCTGACCTCGGCCTCGGTCCGGCCGACCAGTCGCCCCGTCGCGATGGCGTCGATCGTCCGGTCTGCGGCGGCGGCGGCAAGCCCGAGCAATCGAGTCTCGTCCGCGTCCTTGACCTGGCGCAGGTCTCGCATAGCCAGGCTTGCCGGCGCGAAGCTCCGGCCCGGCAGGGCGGCCTGCATCTGGAGGACGTGCATGCCCCAGAGTCTGTCGGAGAGACCGATCGGAGCCGCCCGGTCCGTCGGCGCCGCGGCGTCGCTCAGTAGCCTGGCGACCATCGCCGGCGCGTCATCGGTCTCCTCGAACGGAACGACTTCCGCGTGCCCGCCGGCGACGAGTGGCGTTGTTCGTGCCTTCTGGGCCTCGAGCTGGGGCACGACGAACCACACCGGCCCCCGGCGCGGAACGACGAGCAGCGTCACGCGCTCCATCGGCTCGCCGACAAAGCCGGTGAGATAGCGCAGGTCCGGCCCGACGCCGATCAGAATCGCCCCCAGGCCTCGATCNNGGCTGTCATCACTCATGAGCGGAGCGTAGCGCGGCCCGGTCCGTGGCGCTGCGGGCCCGCTTGCCGGCGGGCCGCGCCGGCCTCAGGAGGGAGAGGCGACCGGATCCAGCCCCGGGCATAGGCCCCAAACGCCGTCCTGGAGACTGCCACCGGGAAGCGCCACGTGGTCCCACTCGCGGGCCACGACGCGACCGGCCTGGTCGAGCACTTCGATGACTTGACCGGGGCGGGCCGTGTAGCCGGCCGGCCAGACCACCTTCGTCGCGGCGCTGCTTCCGTCCTGGATCACGGCCAGGCCCCACGAGGGATTAGGCACGAGTTGGCCGTGAAGCAGGGCGACCGGGCATGTTGGCGGGCTCGCGATCCAGGGTGTTGAAAGGGGCAGCGCGATCGGCGTCGGACCGGTCGCACCGGGAGGTGTTTGCGTCGGCGACGGCGTTGCGGCCGACCCGCATGCCGCGGTCGCAGCTGCCACTACCAATGCCAGCGCCACGCCGGCGGTGATTCGTCGCGGCCACATCTCGTTCCCCCCTCGCTTCTCGCGGACCGTCCGTCCGCCGCGAGCTTACCTGCCGGCAAGCGCCTCGACCAGCGGCGCCATCGCCTCCATCGAGCGGGCGGGCACCGTGTAGTAGCTGATCCCGAGCTTGTCCCGGCGCCGGAGCAGCCGCTCCCGCAGCGCACCTAGCGTGCCGTGGAGGACGAACGGGCTGCCGTACAGAGCCGTTGCCGCCCACGCGCCGGCCGCCGCCGTCGACCCGAGCAAGGAGTTGCCGCTGCCGACCATGCCCGCGGCACCGAGCCAGAGGTTGATCTCCAGCCGCTCGAAGCCGTCGCCGGCCGCGTCGCGGATCAGCTGTATCTTCTCGGCGACCGCCGTCTCGGTGGCCTGGCGGACGATGACGCGGCCGCTCGCGTTGAAGCCCGGAGTCAGACCGACGATCTCCGCTTCGCGTGCCGCGAGCTTGAGCATGCGGGGCCTGCCGGCGCCGATTGCCAGAGGTGGCCGCGGCTTCTGCACGGGCGGCACGCCGGTCGACGCCTTCTCGAGGCAGTAGTGCTGACCGGTGTAGGTGACCGTTTCTCCGGAGAGGAGGCGCTTGATGAGCGGGATCGCCTCCTCCAGGCGGTCGATGCGGCGCGGCGGCGGGTCGTACTTCATGCCGATGCGACAGTAGTCCGCAGCCATCCAGCCCGCGCCGAGCCCCATTTCGAACCGCCCACCGGAGAGGAAATCGAGCGTGGCGGCCTCGCGGGCGAGGATCAGCGGGTGGCGGTAGTCGTTGGCAAAGACGAAGGCCGCGATGCGCAGCCGCGTGGTGGCCGCCGCGGCCACGGCCAGCGCCGCGAACGGCGAGAGCTGCTGGCCCAAATGGTCCGGCATGACCAGCACGTCGTAGCCGATCGACTCGGCCCGGCGTGCGATGGCGGCCCACGCCTCTCCGCTCGGAGCCGACCCTTGCTGCACCGCGAACCGGAATTTGTGCATGGCCCGAGGTTACTCCTCCGGCCCCGTGCCGGAGTGGCGGCCCCGTGCCGGAGTGGCGGCCCCGTGCCGGAGTGGCGGCCCCGTGCCGGAGTGGCGGCCGTTGCAGATCGCAAGTACCAGTTGCGCGGCGCAAGACCTGGGGCCACCGGTGGACCTGTGCACGGCGGCGCCGTACACAGGTCCAGGCCCGACGCGCGGCCCCGCGCGGCCCCGCGCGGCTATCCGGGTCCTGGGCGGCGTCATCCTTGTCGAGCGCAAGTAGTGGTTGCGAACGGCAACTCGGAGCTGTGTCAAGGGGTGTCCGGCGTGGCCTCTGTTCCCAAGACACCCGGCCCGCTCAACCGCGCGCAAGCACCACTTGCATCCCGCTATGTGTTGCAGTTGCGGCCCCGCNNCGCCCCGCGCCACGGCCCCGCCCCCCGAATCGAAGAGGCCGGGCGTACTGCCCGGCCTCTTCGCGGATTGCCGCTTCGGCTAGACCGCTTCGGCGACCGCCTCTTCGAACTGGGAGTTGTAGAGGTCGTAGTAGAAGCCCTTGCGGGCGATCAGGTCGTCGTGGCTGCCCTGCTCGACGATCTTGCCCTCGTTCATCACGAGGATCTCGTCAGCGTTGCGGATCGTGGAGAGACGGTGGGCGATGACGAAGGCCGTGCGGCCCTTCATCAGGCGCGACATCGCCTGCTGGACCAGGACCTCGGTTCGAGTGTCCACCGAACTGGTGGCCTCGTCGAGGATCAGGATCTCCGGGTCGGCCAGGAACGCACGGGCGATCGTCAGCAACTGCTTCTCGCCCGAAGACAGGTTCGAAGCGTCGTCGTCGATGACCGTGTCGTAGCCGTGGGGCATCGTGCGAACGAAGTGGTCCACGTGAGCTGCTTTGGCCGCGGCGATGATCTCGTCCTCGGTCGCGTTCTCGCGGCCGTAGGCGATGTTCTCGCGGACCGTGCCGCCGAAGAGCCACGTGTCCTGGAGGACCATGCCGAATGTGTGGCGCAGCTTGTCGCGGGTCATGAGCCGAGTGTCGACGCCATCGATGCAGATCGTTCCGGCATCGAGTTCGTAGAAGCGCATCAGCAGGTTGACCAGAGTCGTCTTGCCGGCGCCGGTCGGACCGACGATCGCGAGGACCTCGCCCGAGCGGACGTCGACGTTGAGATCTTCGATGAGCGGCTTGTCCGCAACGTAGCGGAACGAGACGCCTTCGAGGCTGACGTGGCCGGTGACGTGCTCGAGCTCGGCCGGGACGGCCGCCTCGGGAACCTCTTCGGCTTCGTCGAGAAGCTCGAACACGCGCTCCGCGGACGCCATGGTCGACTGCAGCAGGTTGGCGATGCTCGCCGTCTGCGTGATCGGCTGGGTGAAGGAGCGTGAGTACTGGATGAACGCCTGGACGTCGCCGAGCGACATCCGACCGGTCGCCACCTGGACGCCGCCGATCACCGCGATGGCGACGTAGTTGAGGTTGCTCAGGAAGTTCATCGTCGGCATGATGATTCCCGAGATGAACTGGGCCTTGAAGCTCGCGTCGTAGACGCGCTCGTTCTCTTCGTCGAACTTGCGAATCGCGTCTTCCTGGTGGCCGAAGGCTTTCACGATCGCGTGGCCCGTGTGCGATTCCTCGACGTGGCCGTTGAGAGTACCGGTCCGGGCCCACTGGGCCGCGAACTGCTTCTGAGAGCGCTTGGCGATGAGCATCGTCGTGATCGCGGCCGCGGGGATGACCAGCAGGGAGATCACGGCCAGCAGCGGGCTGATCCAGAACATCATCGCCAGGATGCCGACCACCACGGCCAGCGACGTGATGATCTGCGTCAGCGACTGCTGAAGCGTGTTGCCGATGTTGTCGATGTCATTGGTGACGCGGCTGAGGGTATCGCCGCGCTGATGCGTGTCGAAGTACTTCAGCGGCAGCCGGGCCAGTTTCAAGTCGACGTCGCGGCGGAGCCGATAGACGGTCCGCTGTGAAACGCCGGCCATAACGTACCAGCTGACCCAGCTGAAGAATGTGGCCATCAGGTAGAGGGCGATGAGGCCCAGAAGGACCATTCCCAGCGCCCCGAAGTCCACGCCGACACCGGGGACGGCGCTGGTGGCGGAAACGAGGTCCGCAAGCGGGCTGTGCTGCGCCTGCAGCGCCGTTACGGCCTGGGCGTGCGTGGTGCCCTTCGGGAAGAACTGGCCCAGGGTCTTGCCCACCAGGCCGTCCATGAGCTGGTTGATGCCGTTGCCCAGGATCTTCGGGCCGAAGACCTGGCCGGCAGTGCTGAACAGGGCGACGACGCCCACGAGGCCGACCCACTTTCGCTCCGGTCGCAGCTCACCGAGGAGGCGTCTGAACGTAGCGCGGAAGTTCTTGGGCTTCTCCGCAGGCATCGCCATGTGGCCCATAGGCCCCATGCCGCCGCCCATCGGACCGCGGCGCCGGGGACCACCCGGGCCGCCAAAGCTGCCGGACGCAGCGCTACCGGTCCCGCCGGCCGGTCTTGCGGAGGGGCCGCCGGTTGGGCGCCCGCCCATGCCGCCGGCCCCGTGGCCGTTGGCGCCGTTCGCGGGGCCGCTCATGCGACTTCCTCCCGGGTCAGCTGCGAGTACACGATCTCTTGATACGTCTCGCAGGTCTTCATCAATTCATCGTGCGTCCCTATACCGACTATCGAGCCGCTGTCGAGGACCACGATCTGGTCGGCGTGCATGATCGTCCCAACGCGCTGGGCGATGATGATCACCGTCGCTTCGCGGGTCTCCTTGTGAAGGGCGGCGCGGAGCATCTGGTCTGTCTTGAAGTCCAGCGCCGAGAAGCTGTCGTCGAAGATGTAGACCTTGGGCTTCTTGACGATCGCTCGGGCGATCGCCAGGCGCTGGCGCTGGCC
>PMJT01000172.1 GCA_003158495.1 Chloroflexota bacterium
CCCTGGTCCGTGCCCATGAAGACGACGCCGATCTTCGACAGCTCCTCGCGGACGCTGTGATAGACGACTTCCGAGTCGTACTGCGCGCCAACGCCGGCCAGGAACTTGCGCTCAGCCTCCGGAATTCCGAGTCGCTCGAAGGTCTTCTTGATCTTGTCCGGGACGTCGTCCCAATTCTTCTCTTCCCCCTGCGATGCCTTGCGGTAGTAGACGATCTTGTCCATGTCGATCTGGTTGAGATCGCCGCCCCACTGGGGCATCGGCCGAGTGAGGTAGTGCTCGTACGCGCGCAGGCGGAAGTCCAGCATCCAGGCCGGCTCACCCTTGATCCGGCTGATTTCCTCGACCGTGTCACGAGTGAGGCCGTGTTTGGTCTCCTCGAGATACTCGACGTCGTCGTGGAAGCCGAACTTGTACTCGCTGGAGACGATCTCTCGGCTGGTGACCATGGAACTCCTTGAGAACGAGGCGGCGGTCCTAGCGGAGGGGGACGCCGGACCGCCGCGGAGGGTTGTTCTAATTCCGACCAACATTATCGGGATTAGCGCCGTCGGAGTCAAACCGGTAATCGAAGCGAGCGCCTCCGTAGAGTATCGACCCGGCCACTGCGTGCCGTCCCGCAAGCTCATGGCTGCTCTCCCGCGAGCGGCCATGCTATTCTCTGGCCGCCTTCCGGTGGCCCGTGGCGGCGTGGACATGCGACGCAGCTCCGGCCCTAGAGTCCCGGACGCCCGCCGGCTCCACGCCGCGGGTGCTGACCTCGAGCGCTGAAGCGCTTTTGCGCGGATTCGCGGAGGCCAACCCCACGACCGATCCACCTGGGCGGGCAGGCTTGCGACCAGCCGCCGATGGTGGCCCCGGGCGCGACAGACAGAGGAACACACTTGAAGCGCCTCTCTCCGGTGGTGGTCCTCATCCTGGCAGGCGTATTTGTCCTTGCCGTCGATGCCGTCATCTTCGTCGTCCCGAATGCGCTGGCCGATCCTGCAATAAGCGCAAGGCCATCGGTTCCGTCGTCCATCGATCCGGCAGTCATCGATCCGGCATCTGCTATCGCGGACGCGCCGTCGCCCACGACCTTCTTCGACGACCCGACCTTCGCGCCGGCAACCACGGCGAACGCATACGTGCCGACCCTGGTCCCCGACCCGACCGCCACGCCGACGCCCACTGCCAGCCCGAAGCCGAAGGCGACGGCGGCGCCCTATCGCGACACGGTCTGGAACGCCCGCATCTACGTCAAGAACCGGGTCGGGGCAGCCGGCTACACCTGCATCAACGCGGTGTGGACGGCCGAGTCCAAGTGGAACCCGCGAGCCGGCGACCCGTACGGCGCCTACGGAATCCCACAGGCCAAACCTGGCACAAAGATGGCGACGTTTGGCTCGAACTGGCGCTACAGCCCATTGACCCAGGTCAAGTGGGGACTGTGGTACGTGACAGATCGCTACGATTCGGCGTGTGGCGCCTACAACTTCTGGCGAAACAACGGTTGGTATTGACGGGCGCCCGCGGGCCCTGCAAGGGGAACAGATAATGGAGTTGTGGCCGGGCATGTCGTACCCGCTGGGAGCGACACCGGACGCCGACGGCACGAACTTCGCCGTCGCCTCGACAATCGCCACCGACGTGACGCTGTGCCTCTTCGACGATGCGGGCGCCGAGATGCAACTGCCGCTCCTCGAGCAGGACGGCGGCGTCTGGCACGGGTTCGTGCCCGGCGTTGGTGCCGGGCAGCGCTACGGATATCGCGTCTCGGGACCGTATGAGCCGCTCCGGGGCCTGCGCTGCAACCCGAACAAGCTGCTGCTCGATCCATATGCCCGGGTCATNNTTTGACTGGGGCACCGACGCCCCTCCCGCGATCCCCTACTGGGACACGATCATCTACGAGACACACGTCAAGGGCTTCACTCAGCTCCACCCGGGCGTCGCGCCGGAACTGCGGGGCACGTACGCGGGTCTGGCCTCGCCCGCGGCCCTGGAGCACCTGGCCGGTCTCGGCGTCACGGCCGTCGAACTGCTGCCGGTGCACCAACATATCGACGACGACTTCCTCCGCGCACATGGCCTCGAAAACTACTGGGGCTACAGCACACTCGGCTTCTTCGCCCCGCACGACGGCTACTCGGCCGAGGTACGGGCCGGCCGGATCGGCGGCCAGATCGCGGAGTTCAAGTCGATGGTCAAGGCGCTCCACTCGGTCGGGCTCGAGGTCATCCTCGACGTAGTTTTCAGCCACACGGCTGAGGGCAACCAGCTGGGCCCGACCCTCTCATTTCGCGGCTTTGACAATCCGGCTTACTACCGGCTCGTAGCCGACGACCGGCGCTACTACTTCGACACCACCGGCACGGGCAACAGCCTCAATGTCGACGACCCGACGTGCCTCCGCCTGATCATGGATTCGCTCCGGTACTGGGTGACGGAGATGCATGTCGACGGCTTTCGGTTCGACCTCGCCGTCGCCCTGGCGCGCGAGCACGGCGGCTTCGACCGCGTGTCCGCCTTCTTCGACTTGATCGCCCAGGACCCGATCGCGTCGCGGGTCAAGCTGATCGCGGAGCCGTGGGACGTCGGCCAGCCGGACAGCTACGACGTGGGCAACTTCCCGACCAACTGGAGCGAGTGGAACGGCCGCTACCGCGACACGGTCCGCGACTTCTGGCGCAGCCAGCCGGGAACCCTGCCGGACCTGGCAGCTCGCCTGACGGGCTCGGCCGACCTGTTCGGCCCATCGCGACGGCGGCCGAACGCCTCGATCAACTTCGTCACCAGCCACGACGGCTTCACCCTGCGCGACCTCGTGTCGTACGACGCCAAACACAACGAGGCCAACGGCGAGTCGAACGCCGACGGCACGGACGACAACCGCTCCTGGAACTGCGGCGCCGAAGGAGAGACGGACGATCCGGCGATCAAGACCCTTCGCGCTCGCCAGCAGCGCAACTTCCTGGCCACCTTGATGGTTTCTCGGGGAATCCCGCTCCTGCGGGCCGGCGGCG